>JAEOSL010000048.1 GCA_016840385.1 Candidatus Thorarchaeota archaeon
CATCACGTCTATCAGGATCATCGGGTAAGAAGAGAAGATAGGGCCATAAAGACCCAATTTTGTCTGTATTTGTCATTCCCAACATCTTCAAATATCGGTTTAGTGTGGCTATTTAGTGTACATGCCTACCTATGTAGTTTACTAATGTACACTAAATCAGGAGAGATTGTAATGTCGGGTTTATCAAAATCAGTGGCGTACCCATGGGCATTAACTGGGGTATTCGCTGCCATTCACCTTGTTATAACACTGATTCCTTTCTCAATCGCAATTGGTGGAGGGGGAAGCATATCATTTGGACTTGTGTCAGCTCCAATCATAGGTTTCTTGCTTGGACCGTTCTTTGGAGTTATCGCGGTCGTTATAGGTTCACTACTTGCTATGTTCATCAATCCATTGATTGCTATTCTTGGACCATTCACTGTTCTAGCTACGGCAGCGGGTGCACTTGCTGCTGGAGCGATGAGGACAAGGATACGTTTTACTGTACCAATTATTTTCATTGTTGCATTTGGAATCTACTTGACTAGCCCAGTAGGAGTGGCAGTGCCGCTCTTCATTTGGTTCCATCTCATTGTATTTGCCATATCCTTGCTATTCCTTATTCCTAAAATTTCAACCTGGTTGATTAAACCACTGAATTTGAATATTGATACAGACAGATGGGTAAGGTATGTATCGATTTGGCTGTTCTCAATTGTTGCAGTGATTATAGACAATTTAGTAGGCTCTGCAATTGGAGGATGGTATTTCATCCTTGGTGGAGCACCTGCAGATTTCATAATAGGGTTTTATGCAGCAGGGCTTGTTATTATTCCAATTGAACGAATCATAGGATCAGTACTGGTAACCCTAATCATTATCGCATTGATAGAGGTTCTTTCAGGATCGGATTATGGTCTGCCATTGTCACGAGTAGGAAATTATGAATTACTTGAATTGACGGAGGAGGAAATCTAGCTCACACAAAAAAGAGGACGAATAAAGAATCCTCATAGTCGGAGGAATTCCTCCGACACCATTTCTTTCTCTCTGCAAATTATTCGCACAGAGACGAAGCTTCATAAGCTCTCACACCAAATATACACTTGGCACAGATTCCTGGGAGGGAATTTGTTCTGTATCTACACAAATTGTGTGTTACAGGAGAAAAAAGATATTGCAAGTATTTGATACAAACTCGTTAATATTAGGACTCGTTGTAGTCATAGGTATCTTCATCCTCATGTTCGTCGCAAGTGGGATAAAGATACTCAAGGAATGGGAGCGCGTAGCAATCCTCAGGCTTGGTAAGTTCAAAGCGATAAAAGGACCAGGTATTATCTGGGTCACGCCAATGCTAGATAAGGTCGCAATGAAGGTTTCGCTACGGCTTCTCACATATGCATTCAAGACAGAGAGGTCTCTGACAAAGGATAACGTCCCAATTGTTGTGGACGCAGTCATGTACTTCAGAGTAATCGATGTAGAGAAAGCAATCCTCAGTGTTGAGAGATACGCCGTAGCAGTAGAACTTGCTGCGCAAACATCACTGAGAGAAACTATTGGCAAGGCATCACTTGACGAGCTTCTTTCGGAGAGGGATACGATTGCACAACATCTTCAGGAGCTCATAGATGAAAAAACTGAGCACTGGGGTGTCAAAGTAACTAGCGTTGAGATACGCGATGTGGTTATTCCTTCAGCACTTCAAGATGCAATGAGCAGAGAGGCACAGGCAGAACGAGAAGGTAGGGCTAGAGTTATTCTAGCTAGAGCAGAACTATCGGCCGCTGAAAACATGCTCAAAGCAGCTCAAAAGTATGAAGAATCAAGTGTGGGTGTTGTTCTCCGGACATGGAACATCATGCAGGAGATTTCTAATAATGCCAACCTAATCATCATGGTGCCTGCAAACATACCTGAAGTAGGTACAACCGCAGGTATAGCTGCAGCTTTGTCTGCAGGAACTGGAGGTCTAAAAGTTCCAAAGAAGGAATAGAAAGAGGTAAGCAGAATGGATGCATGGATTAAGATCTTCGTTGTTATGATTATGTTCTCAATGCTGAGCATGGTCATGACATATTTCCTGGTAGACCCATTAATCGGTCTAATTTTACTGGGAGTCATCTTGACCCTGCTAGTCATCACTCTGGAACCAGCAACAGGAAAAGCGATGGCGCAAGTAACAGTTCCATTGGTCGTGATACTCTTCGTAATGGAGATATTTCTGACCAGTCTACAAACAGTAGTTGTTTTTGACTTTTGGATGTTACTTGTCATTGGCTTCATATTGTACATGATGTTCACCATGTTTACAGGAGGTAGCAGCTTTGTAGAAGGAGGGTTCATTGATGTTAAAGTATCATTGAAACTCTTCCCAATCTATGGAATAGCTATCTTCCTATCGATTCTCATTGATCCAACTAGACAACTAACCGTATACATTATGGCTGGTACAGTAATGGGTATGATGGGTCTCTATTTCGTCTTCCTACGTGATTACGATCAGTGGCCAGCATATTCACAGTTCAAGTACTCCGATATTCACGCCATTAGTGATATCAATCCTAAAGGTAAGGTGAAAACCGGAGCCGAGATTTGGTGGGCAAAGACCACAGGTCCCCCAATCAAATCTGGTGAGAAAGTAGTGATTGTTGGCATCACAGGAATGACCATGATAGTGGCTAGATCTGAAGATGTCATAGGGCAAGATCATTAAACATGAGAGGGCAGAGGGTTTCCCCTGCCCATCTCAATTATTTTTTCTTATTCAATAAGAGTCCGTAGATAAGGGATAGTCCAAACAGGAATCCGACAATTGTTGTGATTCCCCATTCAAACTGAAAGATTTCAGGTAGAACAACGGATTCTCTAGGATATGTTGGAAACATGATGTATCCTATCATATTCCACACAAAGTGGAATGCTATTGGAACCCAGAGGTTTCTATTTGACCAGTAATAACTTAGAGAGAGTACAACTCCACCCAGAAATATATTGAAGATGAATAGCAAAAGTACGTGGAGAGGAATTCCAGGATATGTCCACCAGCTGAAGTGAAGACATGAGAAGAATAATGAGCTAATCAAGATAGCTCGGTTCTTCCCTGCAAGACCTTCCATTTTTGGCAAGATGTATCCGCGATGTACAAGTTCCTCAAATAGCGCAGTTGGAACAGTGATCATTATTTCTGACATCAGGAGGTCTGCTGTCATCTCCTCGACAGGACGTAATTGTCCACCGAAGAAGAAGGCTGCCGCAGCTATCAGAGCTATTGCTGCTACGCCGGCAATTCCTCCAATGACAATACGACGAATGGTGTTGTCATCGATTTCGATACCCAATTTTTCTATTGTCGTACCGTCCCATGTAGTAAATCGTTCAAGTATTATATACATGAAGGCGAAGGTTGCAAAGAAGAGACCAGTTCCAATTAAAGCTCTCAAATCGCCAGTGAATAGATTAGGTATGATAACAGTCATCTCAACAATAACCAGCATCAATGCCATGAATAGAGCAAGTTTCAAAATATCGAATTCTCTTTCTTCATCCAATCCAATCACCTATAATTTTGGCACTTATTCGTACCTAAAACTCATGTGGTTATTAACAATGGAGGTTCATCTGAGAATATTGTATATATAGTGAGAAGTGATATAAGCAGGCGACTGTACTCGACATTCCTAGGTCGCAATAGCTGGTTCCATATCCAGCTACTATATGGATTGCACGTAATATCCATGGAGGAGTAGTATTGTCCAAAACCAGAAAATTATTGCTGGAATATGATACAGAAGAAGTTGGACGTTTGGCTAGAGATAAGCCCAGTGAGAAGAAAGCTCTAATCAAGGCATTCACTGATTCATCAGATGTCGTGCGAGAAAGAGCGCTCATCGCAGCAATTGATGCTACAGATCCAACTATTGTCACAGATATCGTTAAGGTATTAGATGATGATACTACTGATGTAAGAATAGCCGCAGCTCAGGCACTTACTTTCTATCACCAACCAAGGACTGTTCCAGATTTGATACGTGGATTGAGAGATACTAGTCCATGGGTAAGGTCTCATTGTGCAGCAGGACTTTCCAAGATTTTGAGTGGACCTATATGGGCTCGAATTCCTGAAGAGTCAATTGAAAAGATGATTGATGATTTTCCAGATATGGAGGAAGATGAGATCAACAAGTTTCTAGATTCTATTCAAATGAAACCTGATGCTGTAAACAGGTACATGGATTGGCGATCAAAGAAGTTTGATCTTGAGATTGACGTTACCTCCTTAGTTGAGGAGCTAGAAGGAACACCAATCCTTCTTACTGGTGAAACTCGTGATTCCGCAGTAGTTGCTGAAACAACAAGCGTTGGTGGACTCTCTGAGGATGTAGAAACAATCCTTAGTGAACTTCCTGATGAAATCTTAGCGACACTTCCACCGGAGGATCTGAAACGCCTTACACCAGATTCAGCAAGAGAACTTGTTCAAAAATTAAAGGTGTCACTTCCAACCACAGAGAAGAAGAAGAAGAAGAAAAAGAAGAAAGCTGTCAAGGTCCGAAAGGTAACCAAGGTCAAGAAGAAGACAAAAGGACCAACAAAGAAATCCCTCATTAAGAAGCTCCCTGCAGAAGTAAGAGAATCAGTTTCAGATGAAGCTCTTGCCGATCTGAGTGTCGAAGAGTTGCAGGCATTACTGGCATCATCAGCACCAGAAACAGTAGAACCCGAACCAGAAGTTGACTTAGCTGAATCAGTCATCGAATACGACGATCCAAGAATGACTGAATTTGTTGAGAAATATGGAGAAGAGAAGGCCACCATCTTGATCACAATTCCGGAATCTATGCTGGAAGGTATCCCAGAGGAACAGATCAAGGAGATGGACATGGAAACCTTGGAGGGTCTCAAGCAAGCCTTGGAACCCAGATAGAAACCGACTACTCTGACCCACGAATTACAACTGCAAATTCTCCAGCTAGCTTGCCGTACCACTCTAGTAGGTCTCGAATATTATCGACGTGTCGATAACTTCCATTTCCATAATGTGCAATTGCTAGCATCAATTCCTCATCGATTTCACTTCGCTCACCGAGACCTATGCTGTAAATCACTAGTCTCGATCGGTCTTGAAATCGTTCTTTGAGTATTTTTAGAGGTGGGGGTCCCGAAGTTGTCATTCCATCTGTAAGCATGATAAGCATCGTAGGTTTCTCGGGGTCTCCAAATTCATCCATGATGTCATTTGCCTTAGCAAGTGCAGAGCCCATATCTGTGAGGGTACCACCCTCTTCGACTTTGTCAACAACGTGAGTACTAATGATTTGTAGACCTAATGCTTTCTCACGCCCAGTACATTCAACAAAGGGTTGAACTTCACCAGTTTCAGAGTTGAGAAAAGTCATCTCACTAACTTCTTTCTCGAAGGTAATTACTCCGACTTTTTCTCCATAACCGCGACCGACTTTTTCAGCAAGATAAAGAAGAACTGCCATTGCTGCTGCTTCAGCTCGACTTACATTCTTACCTTCTTCAAAACGATTCAGAAATGCTTGGACTTCAGGGCTATCACCTGCCAAATCCTTTAATCCTTCACGTGCATGTGCAATATCCTGAACAGGTACATCAGTCGTCTTCATAGAACCACTTGTATCAATACAAAGAACAGCATTGAAAGGTGTAGCAATTCCAACCGTCTTGAATTGATAACCTGTTTTTTCTCGCAGAGCTTCGAAGGCCAGCTTTGCAAAATTCTTACCTGATAGAGTTGGTTTGGTTGTGAGTATCTCGACTTTGGTATCAAGTTCTGGCCAATTGAATGACATTCCAGGGTAGACTAGACGTCCACCGATGATGTCTTCAAGTGACTTCACTTTGTCAACAGCTCGTGTGATAAGATCTTCTGTGTTGGCATCTTCTGTAAGTGGCTTAATTCCAAATTCCACATATTCTAGTGCAATCATATCCTGATCGTACAGGGTAACTTCAACCATATCGCCTTCCATCAGAAGAGAGGCTTCCAGAACAAGTGTATCAACAACAATCTTGGATTCTTGAATATCCTTAGTCTTTCTTACCTCTGCAGCACCCCAGAAGCTACTCTGTGCGTCTTCGAATACTACTATTGACCCAATATCTGCATCCAGGGAATCTGCAGTCTTCGGGTGTAGATGAGCAAATCCTTTTAGATCTCCACCATCTACAATCTCAAGTTCAAGTTTCTTGGTGATAGCTTTTACCTCCTCTAGTAAGGTATGCACTCTCTCTGTTTGTAATGTTATAAAGAATATGAGGTCCACGCTAGGTGAGCTGAGATAGTACCTTCTTGGATAAATCTTCAGAAGATTTCAGAGTTATAGAGTGGTCAGAAAGGGTACGCAACAAGACAGGATTGAAACTCTGAGAAGCATTCTCAATCGTATCAATTCGTGCCATTCCCTTTGTACTGAGGATTGAACAGCTTATCGAATCACCTGCAGTTTTTCGTACCCAAAGATGAATCTCTTTGTTAGATGCTTGGTTTCTAAGACACATGACGTACGAATCAAGATATACACCATTAAATCCACCATTGGATAGATTCACTAGTTCTGGCCAAGTTCCAGCTGGAGGGAGCATGACATCAAGAGAAGAAAGGTCCCAATCATCACCACTGAAAAGTTTTAGTATCGAGTTCTCAAGTGCAATTTGTTTCTTCCCGCCAACATCACGGCTGATATATTCGATGGGAGAAATCTGCACTCCAGCTGATGTCGAAAAAGGTCGCTGAACAAGAGATAGCGTATTTCCTCCAAGAATGCGTTGAGCGTCAGCAAGAGTTCCTGGGAAGTCCCGAGAAAGTAAGAAGAGAATAACATCTACAGCTTGAACCGATAGAAAGCTGAAATCAGTACCAAAGAGAATTTTCTCAGACCATGAGAAACTTTCACGACTCAATCGCTCAACAGCGCTTTCGAACAGAGCAGGTACATCTAAATCATGCAATGTAGAAGTTTCTGCAAAGATAGCTGGGTCTCTCAGAACTTCATACAAACGAGAATCTCCTGGTGACATTCCACAGTGAGCTAGAATTACTCGTAATCCTTTCATTGCAGCTCCACAATCAGGGTCATTCCTAATTGATTCAACAAGATTCTTGATCTTCATCACTGTGGTCATATTGCGTGTGTCGAAGATGACAGGGATACCTAATTCTCCAGCACGTTTGACTACATCTTTGGTAATCTTACCTTCAATAGAATCAACAAAAAGCTGAGCAAGCGGGTGAAGCTTCAGACCCCGTAATCCGAGTTCTTGAATACTTCTATCAAGTTCCTTGACTGCAAGCCCTTTCTTCTTTTGTTCATCCATTGGGTCAACACGAGCAAATCCAATGAGCCGAGTTGAATGAGGTGCCCGTGTTGTCCAACCAGCTATCTTGTCATTCGAAACTTTGAATGTTGGTTCATTCGGGTTTTCTGATTTTGCATAGTCGTCAGTGTATGGAAAGACCACAGTTCTATCTACAAGCCACCCATGATTCAATCTTGCCCAGCTCTTCCGACTCTCAAAGCATCTTGACGCAAGGTCGTGACCTTCTACTCTTACAGGTTCGAAAAGCAACTCATCTGAATCTAATTTTTGCTTAGCAATTTTCTGCATCTCAAACCAGAGACTTGCATAGAAGTCATAGCTACCTGAGGGAGTATTTCGATGGCTCTTTTCTTTCCCCATGTGATGATGAGCATCTACGATATACAGGCGGAATTCATCGCCTTTTCGAATATCTTGTTCTGCAATATCTGTGGTAGCTCTCACAATTATCATATAATTTCGAGTCCTCAGGTCTAGTTCATGTCAAAGATGTGATAAATTATTGCGTTATAGTATCAAAGATTCATGCATTGCTATCGGCACTATGCATATATCAGCTACTGCAACAATCAGATAACAGAGGACGCTACCAGCCATGATCGTAGTTGAAGACATCGAAGCAAGTGAAATTCACCGATTCGTTGTCATTGATGCATCGATACAGCTGGGAATTGTACGAGCGGGAACGTACATTCGAACCTTTGATCCAGAAAGAGCATTTTCCTATTACAATATGGTAGAGAATCAGCTTCATGATTTTGCTGCTCAATATCCGGGAGCTTTCAAATATTTACCAAGACGAGCTTATGATTATCTAAAGAAGCCTCAGCTGCTCAGTGAATTCACACACGGAGCATCAGAGCTTTCTCAATCTAGTTGGTTGGCTGATTTTCTTGTGGTGAATCCTCTAGTAGGATTTGGTGACACAATTTTACCCAAATCACAACAAGAAGCTAATGTTGAGTCTGTACACAGATGGGCCACGCTACCTCCTAATAGCCCAAGACTGTATCATCTGCAGGACATGCGAATGAACCGTAGGTCACCTGCAGGATGGGGATGCATGCTCAACGTATCAGACTTGGCCCTATCGATCAAGGGATCCAACAGAAAAGATATCATTGAAAGTGTCAAATCAGGGAAGCCTATTTTCATAGAATTAGTATCACCTGATGATTTGGATCCACTGCTTGAGTGGATTATCCTCTTGAAAGATGCAGGATTGCCACCCCCGAAATTGGTGTTGAAAGCACGAAGCCAGAAGGGCTGGGGAAAGGATATCACTCGACTCCTTGATATCCCGAATAGTATACTACTCACAGCAGGAGCATCGATATCATCCCTTGCCACAATTATTCGATATATGAAGAAAGACCAAGGTGATGAACTTTGGTCCAAGCGGCTTATGTTTGCATCTTCATACCCTGAAACACAAATTGGAGATAGCGTATCAGAAATTCTAAGCTATTTCCTCAGCAGAAATCTTTCAGTAAGTCCTGCAGAAATTCAGAGGATTGTTGGAGGTAACATGTTAGAATTACTACCCCCGAGACCTCCGTATCTAGTCTACAAAGAGAATAACAATTCAGTTATGGCTGAAGAAAATCTTGGAAAAGCAGCATTGAATGAGCTTGTTAGAATTTTGCAGGTACTAGCTGCTCGTAATATCCTGAACATTACTTCTGTTGACCATACCATCGAAGAGGATGGAGGAGTAGTAAATCTGGATAGTGCTGTAATAACGGCAGTTGAGCCAAATAGTGAAAGAGCAATCAGTCTCTCGATTGTTTTGGAGAAGAATGGTGCTGTAATGATCTCAGGGTGGAAAAGAGCTTTTACAGATAGTCTGAAGAAAAGAGATGGAATGATGCTCCAAACACTTGTTCGAGCTAATGCCAAGCTGGATGGTCCAATCTTTGGTTCACCTGCACACCTAGTAAATTTCGATGAGGCACTTCTCAAGTGTCTAGAAGTAGAAGAACCACGTCCAATCATGAAAGCACTTCATTTTGGAATTGAGATTGCAAAGACCGACAAGGGAGTGTTCCTCATGTGTTCAGCTGATATGGATGCACTTGATGTACAAACAGGCGATATTGTCCTGGCTCTGGAAACCCGAACAGGACAATGGTGTGCTGGTCAAGTGAAAGAGCATTCAAAGTGTGCAGAACGTTCCATAGTAGTATCCGAAATAGATGCTACAATTGTAGGATTTCGTAATTCCTCAGTAGTTAATATTGTAAAAATTGAAGATGAAATACCTGAAATCACAAAGCTTGTCCTTTCATATAAATCCAAGAAACCTTCTTCCAATATGGAGATAGTTTCGTCAATGCATCTACATGGGAATAAGATACTGGATAGTGTAATAGGAAGGTATGTCGGCCGCGGGTCAAAATTACTTGCAGGACCAGAAGTCCAACCATTGACATTGAGTATTAGACATACTGAACCAATTCTCAAAGCAGGGCAAATAGGAAAGATATCAGGAGAAGAGATGATTCTCAAACCCAGTCAGGGTTTCCGTGAACTGAACATTGTGATGTGTATATCAAAAGGGAAAGAGATGAGCAAGAAGGACATACCTCTGAAGACACTTCATGCATCTATTAGAGAATTAGAGGACCTTACGAAACTGGTACCAGAAGTAGGGACATTCTTGACTAGTCTTGAAAAGAATCCAACTCGTGCGGAAGTAGCAGCACTCTCTGCACTGCTAGTTGTCAATACTTTAACACAAAATCGTACTGAAGGTAGACTCGGCCTAGTTACCTTCGCAGATGCTCCAGAAAAGTTCTCAGTTCAACATGGTTCGGAGGTTAAATCCTATGTTGAATTCATCAGGGACCTACAATCAGAAGAAGTCTTAGTATCTCTGATTTTCTCGATACTTGATAGTATCAAGGATACTGGTGGATATGAAAGGATGGTTGGTGCGTACAGGTCCATTGCTGAATACCTAGTAGATTTTGGGTCCACACGACCAACATTGCTACTCGTTTTTTCAGGGAATATTGGAAAGTATGATGAAGAGCATCTCCCCTTTATCCAAGCAATCAAGGAGAACGACAGGTATCAAATTGAATTCTTCACATTCGACAATACAGAGAACCAGAAAAGTTCCCTACGTTTGCTAAAAGGAATCAAAGCACACGTACTACCAGTGGAGTCATTTTCATCTCAGTTGTTCATTGGACATCTTCTTGATGTTATCGACAATCTTGTTCCGATGGGCACTACTCGGTCTGACGTTTGAATTTTAGTGATTCAATCTCAGTAGTCTGAGAATCCAATTGTCCAATCTCCACTTCGATTTTATCAACCAGCTCTCTAAGGGCAGTCATTTTGGAAACAATTTTTTGAATTTCATCTGTGCTTAATGGAGAGTCCGCGCTACTGAGGGATGAAGCATTTTCAATTTGTTTTTCCATTTGTTTCAATCGCTTGGAAATATCTTCGAGGATTTTTGTTTCATCCTCAATACGACGTAGTTCTTCAATTGTACTTTCAGAATGTTCGTTCATTGATTGAATCCTCGCATCTTTAATGGTCCTTGTCGTCCGTTTCTTGATTCTTCCAACAAGTGAGATCAATAGTGAAAATCGATTAGTTAGTTCAGTAAGACGAGTTCTGAGAATGGCAATAGATTGAGTGTCATGAAGTGGTAATTCGGACTCCCGCATCAGGGGTTTCGTCTGTTTCCGTCTTCCACTCTTCTCAATCACTACTTTGGGACCCTTTGGTTTATCCTCTGTAACATCCTCTGATGTATACCACAGAGGAAGGATATACTTTCTCAGAGTTCGTTCAACATCAATGCTCTCGATAACCGCAAAAGTAGCTAGATTCTGTGGACTATCCCAGAAGCATAGTACAATGTGAGAAGGCAGTGTAAACAGAATAGTTGCAATTGCATTCTTTGTTTTTCTAAATGCATCAAGACCCATCAGCCAGCGTGAAAATAACAGAATTGTTGATGAAATCTCATATGGTTGGCCAAATTGAGCTAAGATGGCTTCAGATTTCAAATCAGTCTTGAGGAGTTTCTGAATCCACCCAGCAATTTTCTGTGTACCAGAGGGTAGTGAGAGTGCAAGAAGATGGCGTACATCACCATCTGCAGCAGCACTAAGGAACTCCTCGATATAGTCCAAGTGCGGATCACTATCAATTACTACCTCGGTTTTATTTGATAAGAATCGAGAGATTGTATTGATCAATTCCTGTGTTTGAATTTTATCAGATCTGAAGCCTATGGCTTCGAACGTGGTGTTTTTTGAAGCCTTCAGAATTGTCATGAGTTTTGATCTATTCGAACCTTGTTGTCCAAGTAGGAACAATCCACTGCCAACTTTAGGTTCATACTCTCTTACTAGGCGAGTAAATCTATCGATTGGAATAACAATGTTTTCTTGGTTCTTCTTATCTTGTAAGTTACCAGGAAGACCCTTACTTAGCAATCCCTGCTCAACCCATCCAGTTTCTAATTTCCCTTCAGGCAGTTTGGAAATGATGTATGCTGAAACTTGTTCACTATGGTACATCGCTTGCAATCTAGTTTCAATATCATCAGACATTCTATCATTGACCTCCACCGGATAAGTCCGCGAGAATTTCAATGATGTCTTGTATTTCGTCAATATCGTTCACTTTCATTGCTTTGCCTTGACTAGCCTCAGCAATAGCCACTAGAACATCTTGATTGGATTTTTCCCCAGGGATGAAACATAGAATTCTTGGACCATCGCTTGTCATTTTACTCTTAGTAACTCTAACAGGGTTTGGTCCTGAAGTATGAACACCACTTGAAAAGAATAGAATGATTGTCTGAAGAGAATTTGTTTTGGTAAGCTCTATTGCACTGGCAATTCCAGTTTCTAATGCAGCTCCTGGGTTTGACGATCGACCAGCATGATCGGTAATTAAACGTTCAATCCAGTCAGTGAATGCGACAAAGATAGATGATGAATCAATCCGGGACACCTCTGTAGGGTCACCAGTTTCTGAATCGAACAGGGTGAAATGTTGTATTTCGTCTGAATATGCGAATCCATGAAATTGAGCATTGGAACTGTAATCAGAGTAACTTTCTGAAACCAGTTTGATAGCTTTGAGTGCAGCAGAGTATCGAGGGATATAGTCCTCAGGTCCGCTCCGCACGTCTGAGATTTGTGCTGCTGCTCCCACTTCAAAAATACTGACAATATTAGATGGGGTCAAAGACTCAACAGGATCAAGATGAATTTTTTCAAGATTCTTCCAAGAGATTCTAGCAGCATGATGAATACTATCCACAGGGTCAAGTGAGTTTACACTGAATCCAATTCCAAGTCTATCAATTTGAAACGATTGACCAACAGTGAGAATTAATCCATCAAAATCATCAGTCAAATCGCTAACTCTTTGGGATATTGCATCAGCTACTTTTCGATTGTTGAGGTCTTTTGTGGAAGTTAATGAGAGTCGAATCTCAGTACATGTCGGTATATCAGTTAAAACTTCTTCAAGATGGAGGTCGCTGTCTTCTTTGCAGGAGATTCCTTTGAAGATTCGGTGGTCAAGAATTATCAAATCTTGCGGGACATTGGAAGACCGACGAATATCTGCAAGCATTGAATTGCCATCAAATGAAATCTGATACAGCCCTTCTCCGACGGGTCCTTCTTGTTCTGAAACAAAACACAGTCCTTTCTGATTTCGTCCCTGTTTTGCTTTCAGAATCAAAATGAATCCTCCTTTAATATATTCGAGTTTCATACAGCTCTGTAGCAACTGATTTTGAACCATAAAACACCTCAACCCGTAGAGTTGCTTTGCCCTTTACATCAGTCATCGGAGTAAGTTTTAACTCAAGTAGCCTGTCTGATTTCGGAGATAAATCATGTCGTTCATTGGTCACCTCAGAAACACCTTCAGATGTTACAAGGGAAGCAATGACTCTTACACTAACTATTGTAGCACTGGGATTATTCACTCGTATAGAGTAATTGAACGCCTTACCAGCTACAATGTTGTTAGGTACTTCACCTAGATCAACATTCACACCCAAGCTCTCAGTACTGAGAGGTCTTCCTTTAGGCCATCGAACAATACGACCCAACTCTAGAAGTCTGGAGAGAGATGTCTTTAATTCACGAACTTCAAGGGATAGATTCGATGCTGCTTCACCCATATCGAATATGCCATCATGATTTTCGTAGTAAGCCAAGACCTTCCGGTCAGCCTCAATCAAATCACTAACCCCTTCCAGTATCCGTAAGATAGCTTGTGGAAGTTCGTGAGCTTCTAGCAATGAGTAGTATTTTCCTCCATCAACCGAATCTGCAATCATCCTAAAAGAAGCCTCTACTAGTGGATTGCATCCACAAACAAAGATGAACATTGTACTTCCAAAATCTATCCTGAATTGTTTGACTTCTTCTATCGGGTCGTGTCCCTTTGGGCACCCATCCGGAAAATAGTCATCACCTATTGAATTGTACTTCTTTCCATGCGGTGGGGCATCACCCACCAAAAGCATCACTTTGTATGAATCTTTTAGCCAAGATAATTGAGTACGTGCATCAAACAAACCATCAGCAACAGCTTCAGGTGTATCGCCTCCTTCGGAAGGACGGAGGTCAGCAATGAGTTTCTTCACTCGTTTCACATTGTCCGTGAAATCAAAGACCTTTGTAACGTACGTTTTATCCTGAGGAGGATGATCGCGGTAAGAAACTACTCCAAACCGAATTTGGAGATCTTTTGTTCGCGAAGTGATGTTATTTACAATATCAGAGAGACTGTCTTTAACAGCCCGTATATCATCCTTCATCGAACCAGTGGTATCTACAACAAATGCTACATCCATTCTTGTTGGTGGCAGTCATATCCTCTCCAAGTCAACTATCTTCCTAGACCAATTAAGCCTTTGCCGCTGAAGCAAGCATAGGACATTTTAAGGGTCATGTTCCAAGATGAGCGTATGACAGATCTGAGTGATACCGATCTTCATCTACGTTTTGAATTCGAAGGAGATTTAGTTCTGGAAGGATACCTCAATAGAATACATGCACCACTCCTTGTTGAGGAAATCAAGTTCAAACTTCCCTTAGAGGGAAAAACTGCTTTGATGCGTTCAGAAATGCAAATCACTCTTGGTATATCAAAAGGGAATGCAAAGCCAACAAATGATGTGAAGAAAGGTGATATCTCATACATGCCTCTAGGTGATGCTCTTTGTATTTACCTAGAAGATCAACGTACTTACAGTAAAGTGAATATTCTTGGAAAGATTACATCCTCTGAAGAGCAAATTGCCCTGTTGAAAAATGTCCGGAGAGGAAGTTCGGTTCATATCAAAGTGAGTAACTAAAACTCAAAGCCGTTGGAGATTCTTGATGAGATCTTCATGCTCATCAATTTCAATCTCAGAAGGGTCAACAACCATCCCGGCTTCATTTGTGATTATCACCACTTCAATGCCATCATGTTTTACACGTTTGATACCATTACTGGAAAGGGCTCGTATTCTCAGTTGAGTAGTATTGAACTCAGTTTTGTTTTCCATCTCAACTGCCTGGATATCTCGTCGAAGTTTGGCTCGAGTAATACGAAGTTGTTCTTTGAGTTCTGCAACCTGAACTTGAAGGTCTTTGCGTCCATCGCTCTCATGCAATAGTTGGATTCGTATTTCATCATGGAGGTTTTTTGCTACAAACTCTTTAGATTTGTCAATCCAAGTAATTGTAGTACCATCGAATTTTCTGCTTGTGTGAACATGACCTAGTGCTTTCAATACAGCAATAACATCGTAAACTCGTCGCTTTGGAGTATCTAGCTTCTCAGCTAATAGATCACTCTTGATTCCATCTTCTCCACTCTCTTGGAGAATCCTAACTGACTCCTGAGCCAAATCGACAAGCTTCAACTATGCACCCCACTGAAATCCGGCGGCTGCTCAAAACAGCACTCTTCCGTCATACTGATTGCATTACATATTTAGGTCTTTGTATTGCTCTCAGCTATAGTGCGATTTTCCGAATGGTTTGACGGAAGATACACACTACGATTTATAGAAAGCATACTTCCTATTAATCAATTCTAGTAAAAACATCCAACTTATTCGTAGATAGCGGAGTTTTCTCTTCGAAAAATCGCATACATAAATACAAGATTACTCAATGATCAGTATTGAAAGGGCATTATTGACGGGACCAACAATTTCTTAACGTACCTTCAAAGTCAGCCGACACAGGAACCCGCACTCCCGAGGAGCGGAGCTGATTATGAGTAAAACGAAAGTTATTATCATGGGCGCAGCCGGAAGAGATTTCCAGAACTTCAACGTCTTTTTCCGAGACAATGAAGATTACGAGGTTGTTGCCTTTACTGCAGAGCAAATCCCTGGAATCGGAGATCGTATGTATCCCCCCGAACTTTCAGGTCCTCTTTATCCAAAGGGTATCCAAATATATCCTGAAGAGAAGTTGCCCGAACTAATCGAGAAATTCGATGTAGAGCAGTGCATTCTTGCATACTCTGACCTTCCATATGAAACAGTTGGTCACAAGATAGCTTGGGTAAATCAGCTTGGTCCTGATATTAGACTCATGGGTCCAAAGAACACATCCATTAAGAGTAAGAAACCAGTTGTCGCAGTTTGTGCAGTGCGTACTGGATGTGGTAAGAGTCAGACATCAAGACGAGTGAATCAAATTTTAGTTGACATGGGTCTTAAACCAGTCAACATCAGACATCCAATGCCTTACGACCCAGATCTTACTTCACAGATTGCTCAGAGATACGCAACTCTTGAGGATTTGGACAAGTACAGATGTACAATCGAAGAACGTGAAGAGTACGAACCAATGATCAACATGGGTGTTATTCTCTACGCGGGAGTAGATTACGGTAAGATCATCGACCAGGCAGAACAGGAAGCTGACGTTATTACATGGGACGGAGGTAACAACGATTTTGCGTTCTACAACCCCGACCTTCTTATCACAATTGTCGACCCTCACAGACCAGGGCACGAAATATCATACTATCCTGGTGAAACTAATCTCAGAATGGCAGATGTTGTAGTAATCAACAAAGTTGCCACAGCAGATTACGAGGATATCGAGGAAGTCAGAGAGAACATCATGGCAGTCAATCCAAATGCAATTATCATCGATGCAGCATCACCTCTTGGTATTGAGGACATGGAGTCAATTCGTGGTAAGCGCGTGATTGTCGTCGAAGATGGTCCAACTGTAACCCACGGTGATATGCCCTATGGAGCAGGATTCATTGCGGCTCGAAAGGCTGGAGCAATAATTATTGATCCTAGACCATTCGCTGTTGGAAGCATCAAAGACACCTTTGAGAAGTATTATCATCTGGAGAATGTCTTACCTGCAATGGGCTATGGCAAGAAGCAGATGGATGAGCTTCAAGAAACAATCAACAAGTCAGATGTTGACGCAATTGTCATTGGTACTCCAATAGACCTGAAGCGTGTCATCAAGATTGACAAACCAAGTGTCAGAGTCAAATACGACCTTCAAGAGATTGGTAAGCCAGATCTTGAAGATGTTCTGAAAGAGTTTGTGAAGAAACACAATCTCAAGTAGAAGAATAATGTCCGGGTCCAAGACTCGGACATCCTCATTTTCTTTTTGAAATACCCAAGCTTTATTGACCTATTTTCATAAATAACAAATTGGTGAAAGAATACATGTCAGAAGATCTTCCCTTTGGTATCTTTCTTTTAGCAGCATTACAAGGACTTCAAGCACTGGGACTCTTTCTTGTAGGAGGACTATGGTTACTTCTTCCAATCCTAGGATTGTTCGTTGCAGTGCCCTATGGCATTGCAGGTCTCTTCGGATTATTCATTGCATTCGGTCTCTTCACCCTTCAGGACTATGCATGGACGTGGTCATTCATTCTCAACATCATTGGTCTTGTTTTGTATCTCTTCGGTGGAAATTGGTTGGGCGTAATCCTTTCTGCGATAATTCTGGTTTACCTGAACCTTCCTGATATCAAGAATGAATTCGATCTGAAATAAAAATGAGTTCCGGGCTTGATAGCCCGGCTCATTGGAAATTCTGCGTGTACGCAGAATTGCTTTTCAATTTACAATACATATCCAGGAAGGCTGCTTGTGTCTTGTTGAGAAGCTAAGTCCCTGTATAGCACCACAGCAAAAATGTAGCTTAGTGCACCAAAGAACAATGCTGTAATTACTGAATCAATTACTACGACGAATCCTGTTAAAATTATTACAACAGCACCGAGTGCAATGGTCACAATACCAAGTAGTATCAAAGCTACAAAGATATGCAGGAAATTCCCACTAGTTAGCTCCCAAGATTTCTTCAAAGAGTCAATAGCTGACAAATCGGTGTCAATAACAACTGCAAGAGCTGGAGCAAACCGGATTTGAACGTAGAGCATGACTAACCCGCCTACAAAAAGAAGACCCAAAGAAGCCATCATCATCTCTATTGAGCCTTGAGGGAAAATTGGATTAAATGGGTCAGTGATGTCAATCAATTCCATTGCTCTAGCAGATAGATACGTGGAGGGAGTGACAACAACAGCCACCAATCCGGAAATCAAAATCTGTATGAATATTACATTAAAGAGGCGGCTCAAAGAGTGTGAGTAACTAGTTCCAATGTCACCTTTTGTTCCACCGTACTCATCAAGAGTAAACTTGATTGCAGCCCCAGCAATAATCGCATTTAAGACAAAAGCAAAGATCCCATAACCCAGCGTTACACCTACGAGAGACCAATCTGGTGGTGTTGTGAGTAGGAATACATTAATCAAATAGTCTATGGGATTACCTCCAATAACTCCAACGATTCCAAATAATGAATAGAGCAGGACAAAAGAGAAGAGTATGCATACTGCACTTACAATGCCAACAATGATGAAGTATTTAACAAACCTACTTGTCAATAGTGACAATGTTCTCGATATGAGTCCTGTAGCACTCAATGTATAGTCTTGAGCTATGGGCTGAGAGCCGTCATCCCCAAGGTCTTCTTCAAACGCCATATGAAATTCTCCGTTGGGTATGACTAGCTCAGCTTTTCGTTATATCTGCTCCGCATTACCAAGGATAGAGTCATGCAGGCTTTGGTCTGCTATCAATAATATCCATGAACTTCATTCCACCAGCTTTCTCTATTAACTCCTCAAAGCCTATGATGAAGACTTTTGGCGTAACTTCAGTACTTTTCTTCGTTAGCTGTTGTAGTGTAAGTATGAGGGATGAATAATCTGCGTTGACTGGTCCCTTTGGAGCAACGTAGAGGTTAAGCACATCCATGCTGTAGGGATCTGCCATGTTCTCTTTTGCAACTTCAATCTGAAGTTCCTCAATCTCAGACAAAGCTATCAGGTCAGAACGGAGTGCTGTAAGATTCACAGTGGCACCCTTGATCTTCTTCTCTGCGAGACCCATTATTTCGATCTGTGCTTCTGCATCGTTCGTACGCCCAACATCCCAGAAGAAGGGTCCATCTAGTCCACATATTGGACATTTACCGCGTTCTTGATGAGAAGCAACATCACCTAACAGAAAGCCTTCAAACACAGTACCTGTACTATCGAGATGGAATAGGCACATGTGACCTGGTTCATCATCACCAACAAAGTTGTAGGTTCCATCATCATTGAATGAAATAAGTTCAAAGGATAGCATCAGAGGTGATACATTGTGATATGGCCCTGTGTGTTTGCACTGCACTGCAAAGGAAACCTTACTTTCTGACGAAGCATATCCTCCAACAGCAAGTACTTCCTTAGCTCCTTTCTCTTGAAGAGTTTCAGTGATATCAGCTACAACCGGATCATAGATCTTCTCACCTGCAAGAAGAGTGATGACCTTCTCAGGTGCTTCATAATCTTTAGATTCCTTCATTGCTCTAAAGAATCGATTTCTGAGGTAACTAGGCATTCCAGCAAATCCATTGGCTTTGAACGATCCTGCAATCTCAACAAGCTTGTCGCTGGGTATTGCACCACCTCCGCTTGTTGCAACATAGAACTTTGATATCTGTCGCAAACCTAAGTTGACAGCATGCCATCCAAGATGCGGAGCGTAGGGGAACAAGTTCATACTACTCATTTCCCAACCTTTCTGAATCCAAGGATCGACAGGTAACTGACCTGCTTTCACACAGTTCTTAGCCAATAATTCCCAATCATATCGGGTCAGGAAAACTGGAGATGGAAGACCTGATGCACGACCAGAACTCAACCAGAATTGTAAGGGTGCAAATTGATGTTTTGCACGTTCAGCAAGTCGGGCCATCGCAGCTTTCTTTCCAATTCCAAGTTTCACTTTTGCACCGTTGTTTCGAATGAACTTGGCCAGTTCTGTGTGACCTGATTCATTTGAGTACTTCATGAGGTTTCCAATTGACTCAGAAGCTTCTCTTGGTTGTCCATCAACCTCAGAGGGATTAATTACAAATTTCGGAATATTCTCTTTGTAATCGATCTTCTTAACGAGAGGGATATTGTATTTCGCCCAATCTTCAATACATGTGATATTGAAGGGATCGATGTTATTGTCTTTGAAGAGACGTCGATAGTATGCATGATTTGGCCAGACTTGATATCGAATAAAAGCCCTGAACTTCTTATCCTGCATCTCCTTGATTTCTCTGTGATTTGTTCGTTTGAGTTCTTGGAATGTAAATGTGGTCTTTGTCATCAGACAACCTCCAATACTGTTTTCAAGAATGACTCGTAAATTATCCAACATAATAGTCTTGTGAACACACCTGAAGGAAATACACGCCTTTAAGATGACACTGTAGAAAGCCATAATAGTTCAAATCATAGAGAACAATCAGCGCAGTTTGAGTAGTCAAGGAGTGTATCAGCTTTGTCAGAAGTCGACGATAAACTACAGAGAGGCATTATAGAATTAGACAAGGGCAATGACAAGAAAGCCTTTAGCTTATTCAAGGAAACTTTTGAGGATAGACAAGAGTTGCTTTTGAAGAAAGTCCAAGATAATCCAAAATCTCCAACACTTATGTTGGATGCACTCTATATGGTTCATTCCTTGGTTTGGTTGCGAGTAGCAGAAGCTGGCAAGGATAAGAAGCATAGTATTGAGCTTCTCGGAAAAGCCGTTGGTACAGTGGAATCAGCAAGATCAGCTCTTGGACCTCTAGTCACAGGTCTTGCACAGTGGGCGAAAGAGAAGAACATCACTCAAGTTCGTAACAAGGCATTGGGTCTACTAGCAGCAACGAAAGACCTTGAAGATATGGCTAAGAAGGCACTCGAAGCTAGTCGTAAGATGGGATAACGAGATTACCTATCATTCATATGACGTGTCCACTCTTCTGCTGGGAATCGCTCTTCCATAATTTCCAATTCTGACAATATACTAGATTCTAAATCTATATTGTAATGATTTGCAATTTGAGTAAATAGATTGAATACCTGAGCGAATTCTCGATGAAGCTCATCCTTGTTTGGTGCCTCATGACCTAATCCTATGACCTTGTATCCCTCATCGATTGTGATGTGTCTGGATATTTCTCCGAGCTCTTCTATGAGATGTGCGAATACAAGTGATGCAGGAAATTTGTCCCATCCGCGAGCTTTGTCAAAGGCATCTAGTTTTTCTTGGATTTCCTTCAGATGCATCTAGATCATCCTCTTCATGATTTGCAATACTTGAGCTCGAGCTTGGTCAAGTGCTGCTTGTGGTGGATTCTCCAACGGTCCAACCTCTGTGGCTTCGGGTAAGGGTTCACCACCGAGGAACATTGCTTCACTTAGAATATTCATCATTTCAACTGGAGGAAGTACAGCACACACAAGTTTAGTTCCAGTCTTCATATCTGGGAGATTTGTAACAATTTTCCAGATACGAGAACCATCAGTACAACGACATTCAGTGAGATTCTTTGAGTCAGGTACAGATTGCGCTTGGCTTATCTCTACAGCTAATATGTCAACCGCACGACCAGGTTCATCATCATAAGTCTTCAATTTACGTTGAAAATCATCTACAATCCGGAAGGAGTAATATGCTTCAGCCAAGGTGAGGGCATCTTTTGTGGTTGTAGCTGAATAACCCGTGGATTTCATTGCATCGTCGAGTGTCTGATTGAATCCTGCAAGACTTGATACAATTTTGTTTGTTGCATCAAGGTCAGCAACCTGCTCAGGCGGAAGATATGAGTATTTTAGCTCATAAACAAGACTTCCAGCTTGTTGTAGAATTTCAACAAGCTTCGAATACTCGATATGAAACTTCAACTTCCGATGGTTGACTATTTCATTCAATCTGCGAATAGCATCTTCCAAGACAATAATCCTAGCATCCTTTGCGGTATCCAAAGACCTCACCAATATTGCATAAGTTTGCGCTCTTGATAAACCTCACCACTGGAATAGGAGGCCACACGAAGTTCTATATAGACACATGCGGTATTCGACAACACCAACAGGAGGAGAAATGCCCCTTGATTCAAGCTGTCTATATATTGGTCGCTGATAGCGGTTTGTGCGTACTTGATCGCAAGTACGGAGAAGCAGATATGGATCCCAACCTGATTAGTGGTTTCCTGACTGCTTTGATTCAGTTCGGACGTGAATTGAGCGATGGAAATCGAGTTCACGTTATTGATTTTGGAGCATTTGACATCTGTTTGTCACTTAAGGACAATGTAATCGTAGCTGCTACTGTAGACAAGGTTGATGACGGGAATGCCGCAATGGCAGTTCTCGGTGAAGTAAACAATTCGTTCACAGATGATTATGGTAGTATGCTTGCAGAATGGGATGGTAATCTGGAACCATTCGAAACTTTCTATCAGAAGTTAGATGATATCACCAAGAATGGTCGAGCCTCTGAAACCAAGATCGTAGTACCTTTACTAAAAGGAAAGGTTTCACCAATGCTTGTTAGACTTGGTCAAATGACCCAAGAAACCTTTGATGTTGCTAAGATGTGCAAGGGTAAATTGACCGCACGAGATATTGCAGACCAACTGGGTCATCATTTGAAAGAGGTTCAGAAATCACTCAATACTCTCGAGGATATGAAAATACTCGTGTGGAAAGAGGTTGGTTAATTCCAATTCCTACTATTCACTCTTCTACAATGAGAATCATATGTCATTTTGAAGGGTAGCTGTTTTACTAACCCGTTTGACCCCATTCATTACCTGCAGCAATCAATATCAATCCAATGACTATCAGACCTGGTGCAATGACTCCTGGGATTGCAATCGAGTCACTGAATAGGAGTTCTGCCATGGGATATCGTATAGCATGGATTACTCTACCTGCAAACAGGACAAAGAATCCTAATCCTAAGAATAGGTTAGATCGCCGCAACGTTCCTCCTGATTGCCAAGCAAGGTACCAGAATAATAACGGTATGAATAATGCATAACCGGCCCCGAATACTCCCGATAGCAATCCTCTAAATGTTGTTTCAAGAGGGATAAATCCGAGAGTTATAGCAATTAAGACCGCTGGAATAGCAAATGCAATCTGAGCTTCCTTCTTTCCGAATATCATGAATCCAGCAGTTGCGGACAATGTTGCTAGTGCTATCCATTGAATGAATGAGCCAGCCATTAACCAGAAGTCGGATGTTCCTAAGAAGGGTGTGAGGCCTGCTACCAAACTTTGTGGATCCGCATAGAAATCTCCTACAAAGTAGAAGCAGCGGCCAGCAGCAAGTAGTAGGAAGAACATGGCCATTGCAAACTGGAATGGATTCCTAGTATTTCGCCATCTAAAGAATAACAGGAAAATAAAGAGGAAAAAGTAATACCCTACAACGAGAAACCAAAGTCCCGCGTGTACTTCTCGTATTATCATATCTATTGTTTGCATCATGGAAATCGCTCCATCCTAATCCTTCTAACTAAAATTAGATTGCGCGCCAACAAATAAAGCTATTCCGCGGCACTTCTTAAAGCGCTATACGCCCAAACAATCCCTATATTCGCTCTTGAAGCTCATAATATTGGTGTTAGATGACTTCAGGACCTACTTGGAAACTAGTCAACGATGATTCGAGCATTGACGAGTTCATTGACATACGACGAATCGTAGGAAATCAAGTAATCAGAGCATATCTTCTCGATAATATCATGGAAACCCGTAGAGTGGAAAAGATTCCTGGTAAACTACGAGGACCGAAGAGTGAGTTCAAAGACTTTGCCAAATTCCTCATTGTCAAAATTAAGAATGGGGAGTCAGAATTCAAAATTCTTGCAGAAGCAGGAGTATACGAAAATCTGAGAATTGTCGGCACGGACTCTAAGGCTCTTACAAAGAAGACGCGAGATGAAGTTATCAAAATATTTACAGATGCTCTGGAAGATCCAGAACTTAACGATACCAAACTGATACTCAGTAATGATTCAGAAGTAAGATGAGATTGAGCGGAGGGTGATTCGATGTTTGAACGATACGCCAAATGTCCAGTGTGTGAAAAAAGAACTGTACTTAGAGTCCCACCCGATGTCATAAAGAACGCAGAACGATTTCCATTCACTGTAAAAGTCAAACATGATGATCACTACTTCTACATCAATCTGGATAGTCAAGCATGGATTACAGACATCTTGCATCCGGAACTCGTTGAGTGATTCATCCAATATACATGTCAGATGGATTTTCTCCATCTGCATCGGTTTCTGACTTTCGAACTATCTCTTTTCTTGCCCACTCGATAAATTCAATGACTTTGGTGATATGTGGTGTCATAATATCGAGGTCAACACTAATCCCCACCATATCCACAATTCTTTCGAGTATTGCTTTTGCTGCACGATAATCAGCTTTGATTACTCCAAGAGTTTCCCCCAGAATACAGGCACCATCCATATTATACATAGATGCAGCCCACGCGGGTATGACTCCATTTGCGCCGACGATAGCACCCGCCTCTGTAACTACGGCCTGTGGAGAATCAGAAATCGACGCCAGCAATTTCTCAGAATTTGCAGAAACATAGATTCGAGGGTCGTTAGGATAAGATTTGAAATACTCTTCATAGTCCTGTTCATACGCAGCTAGTGAATACAAAATAGTGACCCCTAGTTTTTCAAATTCCTTTGCCACAAAATCAGCATATTCATACACACCTGTACTAGTAGATGGTTGAAAATCTGCAGTAAGGAACAAGATGTCATGAGGTTCATCTGGTGCCGCTCGATATAGATGAAGTGTAGTCTTTGGAATTGATGCAATTCCCTTTCGCACAAGAACTCGTGGTGGAAAATCTTTACTGAAAAGATCCATGAAATGCTCTGCTCGTAGGATCTGAGAAAGGGTTTCGATTGCTATTTTCCCAACATTAGCAATTCCAGGAAGAGCTACTATAGCAACAGGAGCTTTGAGTGATTCTTCACCCACTTCCATGAATCTACGACCATACATGATTAACCATTGCCATAGTAACCATTTGGCCCT
>JAEOSL010000049.1 GCA_016840385.1 Candidatus Thorarchaeota archaeon
AGACCTTTGGTGCATATGTTGTCGCACGTACTGCAGGTGGTCGAGCATATCTATCACGTGCGCTAATGGAAGAAGATTCGATTCTTGGAACCATACTTCGTTCAGGAATGTCAAAGGTTAGACTCAGTGAAGATGAATTACGAGAGGTTGAGCAGTATCTCCCAAAGTAGGATGGAAAACTGCTATCTCGATTAGATTATTAACATAGACCCATTCTCTCACTTGCGCATATAGCTGACAGATGCCTTTTGTCATAGTGAGCGAGGAGTGCCCAGTATTGGGTTTCTATGAATTGGCTTTTCATGCATTAGGCACAGGCTATGTGCGCACCTATTGCAGGAGGTCTTTCTGAATGCTCCCAGGTAAAGTACCACCAGAGATTCTTCAGAGTATAGTATTCTCGAAGCTTGGTCGATCAGATGCTGATGTAATCCTAGGACCCGAGATCGGAGAAGATGCAGCCGTGGTCAAGATAGGGGATCAAGTTGTAGTTGCAGCGACTGACCCAATCACAGGATCAGTAGAAGATGTTGGATGGTTGGCAGTTCATGTTAATGCAAATGATATTGCCACTTTCGGGGTCTCTCCCAGATGGTTTCTTGCATCTGTCATGCTTCCACCCGGATACACACCAGATCAACTTGGTACGATAATGAATCAAATTGATACTGCTGCAAAGGAGCTAGATATTGCAGTTGCTGGTGGCCATTCAGAAATTACCGAAAGTATCTCGCAACCCATCGTGGTTGGCTTTATGATGGGGACCGCTCCAATTGACGAATATGTTACATCTAGTGGAGCAAAACCTGGAGATGCACTCATAGTTACAAAAACCATTGGGATGGAAGGCACATCAATTCTTGCTACTGAAGGATGTTCATACCTTTCAGAAAAAATTGGCAAGGATGTTGTTGAACACGGTCAGCAACTAAGGAATTCGATAAGTGTAGTAAAAGATGGCGTGACAGCTTTTCAGACTGGATTCATCCACGCTATGCATGATCCCACCGAAGGTGGTCTAGCTAATGGTGTTCACGAGCTATGTGATGCTAGTGGAGTAGGTTGTGAGTTAGAAAATAATCTGATACCATTGAATGATGCAACTAGAACAATATGTGAGTATCTTCAAATCAATCCATTAGAACTAATCAGTAGTGGAAGTATGCTGATAAGCTGTAATCACGATCATGCACCGCAAGTTATTGAAGAACTCACTGCTGTTGGTATTGATGCTGTGATAATTGGCTCATTAGTTCCTGATTCTACACATCGTAAAATTACCATTGATGGTTCCACTATTGATCTTGAGCGCCCAACAACAGATGCTCTTTGGTCCGCATTGAAGAGGGTCAATCCTTCATGAATTCCTCTAATGTTTCTAAGTGAGATTCTTTAATCCACTCCAGAATTACCGGAGATAGTGCGATATTCTTGTTGACGAATACTTCGTAAGCATCAGTGTTGACAGGCGGGTCTTTCTCGATACCCAGATACCAATAGTATGGTCTGCCATTAGGATCTACCCTACGTTCAACCTCATTATGCATTCGTATCTTGGTTGGTTTTGTAATGACCATTTTTGAATCATCAGATATTTCTGATGGGAAATTCAGATTCAGGAGGTCTATCTTTTCTGGCATGCCTTTCTCTAGCACTTTCATAACAAGATCCTTTGTTATCTCACAAACCTTCTCACAATCGTTTGTTGCTCCAGCTGCATCAAACCATTCTTGTGGCGTTGCTTGTCGAGATACTGCAATTGATGGTATACCTCGTATTGCTGCTTCAAAGGCTGCTCCCAAAGTTCCGCTTGTTAACATACTCTGATACCCAACATTAGCTCCAGTATTAGGGCCAGAGATGAATAGGTCAACATTATTATAAAACGATCCAGCAAGGATTACAGAGTCTGCTGGGAATCCATCATGACTGATGAACTTGTATCCATACTTTTCGTGTTGTTCTGTTATTCTGATTGGTCTCTTCAATGTCAATGCTTTTCCAGTTGCACTTCTCTGACCATCCGGAACAACTACGAAGAGCTCAACTTCCTTGCTCAATTTTTCTGCTAGTCTAATAAGTCCGTCACTTCGTGGACCATCATCATTTGTAAGGCAGACTCTATACATCAAAAATTACTCCTGTCGATAACAATACTATCGTCGACTCGGATTGCTGATAAGACTGGTGATATGAAAAATAAGAGTGTGGAAGCTCTGAGGCTTCCACTCCCGGCATCTTTAGACTACTCGGATTACAAATCGTAAGGCTTGAGAGTCTTACGCTTGTTGTCCTTGGTCCTTGCAGCGGCACCATCTAGGATTCTCTCGATTTTCTGGTCGAGTGCACCATAGAAATCTCCACTTACTTGGACATTCTTCCTCTTAGCATAGTCTTGTACTGCTTTCTTAACGACATACGGCATTGTTTAATTCACTCCTCCTTAGAGTGCTTTAGAATCCACGCTAATACCTTATAAGGCTTTACAGAGAGGCTGATTCTATCGCGCGGATTGACCGTTTCGAAGCATTCTACGAAAAATGGATGTTAACACCTTTAAACACCATCCTGGGGAACTTAAGAGGGTTAATATTTTGAACCTACACTCTTTTTCGACGCACTTTTCTGTAGTCAGTCCATTTTCTGCATTTTTCTTCCTTTCCACAATTAAACTCAGTACTATTCGGAAAGACACCCCGCAGTACACATTGTTTCGATAATACAATCCTCAAAACACCTAAAAGAGTCAGCAACTAGAATCTGATAGACCTGTGGTCCTGAGGTGAGATTGAAGAGTGAGATATGCGCATGGAATCCTAATTGGTGCTGTACTTCCAGGTGTAATTTTCTTAGTTGCATCTGCCATTAAGATAACCGGAATTGGAGCTGCTCCATCCGTAATCGAAGCTCTCTGGAACATATACTCTATCTGGTTTGTTGCAAGTATTGCATTAGCCATTCTTCCACTACTACTCATCTTCTTTGTCCGTAAAGATATGTTTAGAGAATTTCTGATTTTTGAAGCAGGTGGATTTGGTTTATTCTCACCGATTTGGTTATTCATCGCAACGGAGATTTCTGGTGATGCATGGTATAGCATACTGACTGATGGAATCACAAATGGTTTAGTTGGATTTGGGCCCGGTGGAACTATCATTGGAATCGATGTTAGCAATATATTCCTTATTCCATTTCTCGCTTTTTCAGTTGTTATGGGGTTGATATTTCTACGTCCATCTTTCATAGCGAAGTATAGTTACTCTGGTGAATTACCTGAACTGACAGAGTTGAAAGACGACGCGGTAGCAAAAGAAGCGCCTCCTGCTGATGTTGAGATGCCAGAAGTACGTCCTCCAGAACCCACTGTTGATTCTGTTGCATCTTTGAGGGATGTCCTCATGGAGCATGGTACAACTGATCCTGTGATTAACCTAATTCTGAATTCAGGGATTGGTACTACTACTGATTTGGCAGCTACAAGTGCAGACCAACTAGTAACGATAACTGGTTTGAATAAACGTGAAGCTGAAGAGCTTCTAATGGCTGTTCAGAAGAAAATCTGGTTCAGCGATATATGATAATATCTATCAGATTCACATTGAAGTAATTGCATCAAGAGCAATGGTCACCAAATCATCCAACGGAGGTTTTCCTACTATCTTTGCCTCTTGGTCTACGTTCTCACCTATTACCACGCATGCAGCACCTACTTTGACATCTCTCAGATGACCTATCACAAATAGTGCAGCTGCTTCCATTTCAGTAGCCAACACGTTCGAATCTCTCATTGCTGCCCATTTTTTCCGCGTACTATCTGGGTCTGCAACATAATCCGGATGTTCACTATAGAATGCATCCTTGCTATGTCCGATTCCTACGTGATAAGTTGCACCTCGTTTCTCAGCAGCTTTTGTGAGAGCAGTGACTGTATCTGGATGAGCTACTGCTGGAAACTCTATTGGTACATATTGCCGTGATGTTCCTTCATCTCTAACTGAGCCGCTAAAGATAACTACATCTCCTGAAACAACTTTGTGGCTGATTGCTCCTGATGTTCCCACTCTAATGAAGATCTTACAACCTACTTTCACAAGCTCTTCAAGTGCAATTGCTGCAGATGGACATCCTATTCCCGTGGAACAGACTGCTACAGGTACACCATTCCATGTGCCCTTGAAACTCCAATACTCTCTCTTTTTGGCAATCTCAACTGGATTATCAAAGAATCCTTCAGCGATCTTTTTTGCACGGTCTGGATCCCCTGGCAATAGAACAAGTTCGGGAATCTCACCACGCGCAATTCCAATATGATACTCCTTTTCTGAATCCATTCGGCAACACAAGCGCGTTATGTGGTATGGGCAGAGAAAAGGGTTTCGCAAGAATTCATTCAGAAGTATGTTTCACGAAAATTGCGTATACTTAAGTTTGAATTTTACATAATCTAATCGTGGTGGTAGATTTTGAGCGAAGACCTAACAGAGCTTCAGAGAAACATACTAGAATTGATAATACGTGAGAATCGTAGACCTTCTGCTATTGCTAAAACGCTTAGACGGTATGACGGACAAGTAGATCAGAATAGAGTGACGATAGCCTTAGTGGATTTAGAGAAACGAGGACTAGCTGAACGTAGTACTACTAAAGCATGGATTGCAAAGGGTAGAGCCGTGGAATATGTTAGCGAAGATTAGAAAGTTTCTAGAGATTGTCAACTAATGTATCGACTATGTTGTAGCAGAGATTTTCATTCTCTTCACCAAATATGTCAGTGTTTATGCTGTTAGTTGTGACAATTTTCTGTTTACATTTCTCCAGTAAACGTTCTAGTAATTCTTCGCCTCGCTCAACTAAGGGGACCGCATGTGCAACTGCTAGTGCCACATCTTTAGCTCCTTGATCAAGGAGTCTGTCACGTGCCTTCAGTAGAGTATTTCCACTTCGAGTAAGATCATCGATTACAATGACATTCTTGCCATCAACATCTAGATCTCCATGAAGTTGCACTCGATACGAATTAGTTCGACTC
Organism: Candidatus Thorarchaeota archaeon; assembly: GCA_016840385.1. The sequence goes on from JAEOSL010000049.1 coordinate 5,030, forward strand.
TTACCAAATCCATCAATCTTGTATCTTTCTTGAGCTCCTTCATCTGGTGCAATGATAATACAATCTTTGAAGTCAAACTCTTTTCTTGCAAATTCAACAAGGTCCGGAATGACATCAATAATCTTGTACAATCCTTTGTTTTTGAGATTTTTGACCCATTCCAAACTATCCGGCGCATGAGGACTCAAAATATATACCTTGTTGCATGCTTTTGCAATTGTTTCGATTGCCCATCTTCCAGAAGAGGCTTCTCCGGTTTCGAAAGATTTGTCCTGAAGTCCATAAGGCTGGAAAGTTAGTACAACTTCAACTTGCTTTGGTGGAGCTACAGGTGTGCATTTGTACTGCTTGTGGCCACACTTTTCAACTTCTAGTGGTCGAGATAGCATATCGAGAAGAAGCAATAGTTCAACTACGCGATCAGATGTACTATATTTCTCTGTTTCAGCCGGTCCAGAACCAGAACAGCTCTGAACAACAATGACTCTTCTTTCGGAAAGTTGTGCGACCTTTCCAATCTTGACATATATGTCACCATTGGGAAATATTCGCTTATGGTCATAATTCAACGCAGAAGTATAGACCCGATATCCGAGATCTTCAAACCGACTCTGAAGGTGCTCTGCACCACTGGCCAAGATGACATCATAATCCTTCATGATACTCACCGTCGAGTGAGGCCGAAATTAACACCCTAATGAGGTTTGTCCTTCATTGATTCTGTCTAAACTTTCTCTACTATTAATCAATTTTGAAGAATGATAATACAAGGCATAACCTAAAATGACAGTCTTGCATAAACACTCTGCCACCAGAGGCTGTGCTTCGATTGAGTCTTACCGCTAGAGAGCTTTTGCACAAGCTTGCAGAGGATGCAGGTCTCACCTATCCGACCGTAGCTAGACGAGTGAATCGTATGATGAAGAAGGGTAGGGGGCTGATTGAATCTGTTAAAGAAATAGCAGTAGAACATAAACTGAAACCTAACAAGTACAAAATTAATCCAGTAAAGATAGTTGTAGAAACTGAAAAAATTCTTCGTGAAGACTACACACAAACACTCATGATTTCTGCAGTTCTCGGTCAGATGGTCGAAGCTCGAGGTAAAGAGAGATTTCCACCTCCTGCTTTCTTTGCATTTACCGAGATGCTATCACGAATATCTGATGCACCACGTGATACAAAATCTGAAACCTCCGTTGAGATTGAAGAACGTACAACCCGTATTATTGAGCTGATGACGACTCTTGTTTCTGTTTTATGCGAATGGTCTGAACAAGGTGTAGTGGGTGTTGCAAGTGATTGTCCTGATACCCTACGCGATGTTGCTAGAGCAATTTTCAGAAAGACCAAACTCCTCCAAGGCGGGCTCTGGACTTGTATCTCGTGTGGAAATATAGTGGAGGTAAGAGAAACACGAGCTCTGATGTGTTATGACTGCGATTCCAAATTATCTGGTAGTCGCAGTATTGAAGATCGGTATGAATCTCTAGGTGGTAGTGATCGGAAAGGGTATGGAAGAAGTACCGAGTGAAATCACGAGATTCCCTAGTGAATTAGATTCATATCCAGTCCCTTCTCAAGTATCTCAATCGCTTGATCAACTTCTGATTGATACACCGACACTTCATCAACTTGAAGGATAAGATCTTGGTCCTGACTTTCTTCCATGAATAACACTACTGGGTCGAGTCCTGCAACACTTCCTGCACTGATTAGGGGTGCTGCCACTCCATCATAGAAATCAGACCTACCTATTGGAACTTCCATTCTCTTCAAGAGTCGGTCCCCTTTCTTTGATAGTACTTGCCCACAAGTCGGACCTTCATGACTAACTAGTGAAACAACAAATCGAGTGGGAACATTACCTCTGAGATAGAAGAGAAAATCCGTCATCCAATCATATTCTTTGATCATCACGTCGCCAAAAATCAACATGATTTCGTCGGTCACCATTCCATGCACTGGAACTACAGGAGCCTTAACCTCCACAGGATATCGATTCCAAGTAGAAAATGCGGGTGAATTGAAAACCAGAACAGTTTCGAAATTATTCTTTTCATACAAATATCTGCAAAGAGCTTGACCCATCGGATTAAGACCAAGAATAACACTGTATGTTTCTTCAATTTTTTGTTTCTTGAATGAATTGAGGATTGGTGAAACCCACTCTTGTTCGAACATTGGCATAATCTTGGCCCACCTCAATTGTTTGAGATTCCTCTAATGACTGTTCGTGTTACCCTGAGTCATTGATTTCTAAAAATAAAGGTAGTATCCGATTGAATTATATGCAAGTCCTCTTCGAACACGACCTTGTCTAACACTGCTGGTGAGTGTAACTATGGACAAATACATTGAAAGTGTTTACAACAAGGTTGTCGAAAAGGACCCCGGTCAGAAGGTCTTCCATCAAGCTGCGTTGGAAGTACTCGAGTCCTTGGAGCCTGCTATCCAGAAATATCCAATTTTTAAGGAGTTCTCCATTTTAGAGAGAATTACTGAGCCAGAACGTCTGATTCAGTTCCGTATCGCTTGGACAGATAAGGATGGCAAAATACAGGTTAACCGAGGTTTCAGAGTTCAATTCAATTCAGCAATTGGACCTTACAAAGGTGGTCTCAGACTTCATCCTACCGTCAATCAGGGTGTTCTCAAGTTCTTAGGTTTTGAGCAAGTCTTCAAAAACGCCTTGACTACTCTCCCGATGGGTGGTGGTAAGGGTGGTTCAGACTTCGACCCAAAGGGTAAGACCGATGCAGAGGTAGAACGTTTTTGTGAGAGCTTTATGTTCGAACTTTACCGACACATTGGACAATTTATTGATGTACCTGCAGGTGACATCGGTGTTGGTGGTCGTGAGATTGGATATCTCTACGGTGCCTATAGAAAAATCACAAACAAACACGGTACTGGTGTACTAACCGGTAAAGGTGGAGGTTGGGGTGGTTCTCTAATCCGACCAGAAGCTACAGGTTACGGATGTGTCTACTTTACTCGTGAAATGCTCAAGACAAAAGGTGAAGAATTCAAGGGCAAGAGTGTTGTTGTTTCCGGATCTGGAAACGTCGCACAGTACGCCACAGAGAAGTGTATCGAACTTGGTGCAAAAGTTATCGCACTAAGCGATTCATCTGGTTGGATTCATGATCCCGACGGTGTCACTACCGAGAAGCTTGAGTTCGTTATGGACCTGAAGAATGTCCGCAGAGGTCGTATCAGTGAATACGCTGACAAGTTCGGTGTTGACTATACAAAGACCGCTGACGGCAGTCCATGGAGCCTCAAATGTGATGTTGCTCTACCAAGTGCAACCCAGAATGAGGTCGATGCCAAGGAAGCCAAGATGCTTGTTGATAACGGTGTCATGGCAGTTGGTGAAGGTGCAAATATGCCAACCGTTCCTGAGGGTGTTGAAATCTTCCTCGAGAACAATGTACTCTTTGGTCCTGGTAAGGCTGCAAACGCCGGTGGTGTTTCAGTATCCGGACTTGAGATGGCACAGAACAGCATGCGTTACTTCTGGACCCGTGAAGAAGTGGATGCAAAACTGCTACAGATTATGCAGGCAATCCACGAGAATGCATACAAGACATCTGATACCTTTGGCGTCAAGGGTAACTATGTCATTGGTGCAAACATCGCAGGTTTCTTGAAAGTCGCCAATGCAATGGTCCAACAGGGTCATCGCGCATAAACAATATGTCTACGCAGGATCCTTTTGGGTCCTGCCGCATCTTCTTTTAAAAAAAAGTAATCAAAATTATCCTCGAATGATTTGTAGTAGTTCTGCTAAACGACGTTTGACATCAGATTCCACGACACTCAATTCTGCAAGCTGACGTATCTGATCGATACGAGACTTTCGATATTGTGTATCTGAGATTTTCCCACTTCGCCTATCCATCTCGTTCTTGTCTGCCTCAGCATTAATTTCTGCTCTTCGAGTATCCAAAAGGTCAAAACTTTGCTTAAGGCTCATCCATTCAATCATGGCATGACTCCGTTCTGTTTCAACTTTCTCCCTGCGCTGCTTATCAATTTCCATCTGTTTGAGTTGTTTATTTGCGGTTCTGATTTCTTTCTGAATCTCGTAAAGTCTACTTTCCACTTCTCGTTTAACTTGAATCATCTGAGTTGACTCAGTCCATTTCTCTCGATAGAGTTTGATATGTTCTCGATCCGTAATCGATCCAGTTTCAAGTTTCCTATCAAGAGCATTAAGTTCCGCTTGAATATCATTCAACTGTTGTTTTAGTTCATCAAAGGATTTTCGTAGTGAAACCCATTCCACACTGTACTGAGCTAGAACTTCTTTCGGATCAACGAAGAAATCATCCTGTGGAGAAGAACCTTCACGGTGACTCATATTCAGGACTCCTACAATCTTGAGCGAGCATAGTTTTGGACTGATTTAAGACATTCCATTATGCCTATCCACTCTTTTACTCGGTGAATTAAGCTAGACTGACTAACCTATCCTCTTAAGAGGTGGATTTACGTACACGAAATTGTTGTGGGATACATGAATATCAACATGAATCTTGTTCCATCAAACAATCTGAAAGAGAAACCGGCAGATGTTCTGAAGGTTCCCTTTGGGACTATATTTACAGACCACATGTTTTCAATGGACTATCATGATGGTAAGTGGAATGGACCCAAAATACATCCTTTCGGAAACCTTACTCTAAGTCCTGCAGCTCTCTGTTTGCATTATGGTCAAGGCATATTTGAAGGAATGAAAGCATATCGTCGAGGTAAACGAACACTTCTGTTCAGACCTGAACGTAACTTCACGCGATTCAATGAATCTGCAACTCGTATGGTAATGCCTGAAGTTGACATTGATTTTGCACTCCTTGCTCTGAAAGAGTTGCTAAAGGTTGAACAAGATTGGGTACCGGAGGTTCAAGGTAGTTCACTCTACATACGACCTACTATGATAGCTACTCAAGCTAAATTAGGTGTAAAACCATCAGATCAATACCAGTTCTTTATCATCTTGAGTCCTGTTGGCCCATACTTCAAAGAGGGTTTCAGTCCTGTGAAAATATACCTGAGCACAGAGCATGTAAGAGCAGTTAGAGGTGGAGTTGGTGCAGCAAAGACAATGGGAAATTATGCTGCTAGTCTTCTAGCTGGGACAAAAGCAGCTGAGGTGGGATACTCACAAGTCCTTTGGATGGATGCTCTAGATCGGAAGTATCTAGAAGAAGTTGGAACCATGAACATCTTTGTAAAATTCGATGATGAACTTGTAACACCTCCACTAACTGGTTCTATTCTTTCAGGGATAACTCGAGATTCGGTTTTGACTCTCACACAGGATATGGGACTCATGGTAAAGGAACGACAAATATCAATTGATGAAGTGATTGAAGGAATTGCTTCTGGAAAAGTAGAAGAGATGTTTGGGTGTGGCACTGCAGCGATAATTGCACCAGTGGGGGCGTTATGGTACAATGATAACAACTACACGGTGTCAGATGGAAAAACCGGTAAACTCACACAACATCTGTTCGATGAGATTACCGGTATCCAATCTGGAGAACGACAAGATCCGTATGGATGGGTTGTCGAAGTTGAATAGACTATGACCAGTCGAATTCTTTTTTCTCAGCTTCTGATACTTCGGGTTCCTCAGTTTCTAGTGTATCCCAGGCTGGTGGAGGATCAAGCGAAGGTTCACTATCACCCGCAGGAAGTGGAATTGGTTTTTCTTCCTCCTCTACTTCACCTAGAGTATCTGGGGGAAGCACTTCTTCTTCCTCTTCTTCATCAGCATCTTGTAGCTTGAATTCAGTCACAAGCTTGCCTTCTTCGATCTTCTCCAGAAGTAATCTGAACATACGTTCAACTACAACGCTTCTTCCTTTTGCTTCGAACTCGATATTTCCAATCTCGAATTCAACTTCAGCGTAATCAGATTTCTTCTTCTTGCCTTTGGCGTCAGTAACTTCTTCTTCTTCTGCCATTGTACACAACCTATCCAGTTCTACAATTCAAACCTTAATAAACCGTGTAGGCGTATTCATGCAAAGGATTTTAGAGTGGTAATGTCTGACATAGTAAGCCACGAGGTGGTTTATCTGCCATCACAATTAATCGTTGATTTCAACAAATGTACTGGGTGTCGAATCTGTGAGCTGGCATGTTCAGCCAAACATGAAGGCAAGTTTCAACCAAGTCTTGCTCGATTGAAAATTGTTCGCTATGATGACATAGGATTGGATATCCCTAATGTCTGTGGACCATGTGAAACTGCACCTTGTGTTGACATTTGCCCTGTATTTGCAATGCGTAGGGATCCAATCTCAAAGATGACCTACCTTGATGAAGACAAATGTATTCTCTGCAAATCGTGTGTCGGAGCATGCGTGAATGGCGTGATTCTTCTTGATACTGAAAGAATGAAGATAATCAAATGTAATCACTGTGATGGAAACCCCGAGTGCGCCAAAGTATGTCCCACTGGAGCAATTACGTATGGGCCTGATTCATCCAGTGCTACGGTTGATAGACACGGGAAGATCGTGAGTTATCTGAAAGAGATTGAGCGAACTGACAAGGTACACGGGACCGGGGCTGAGTGATTGTGGCTGGTGGCTATACAGGTAAGATACTTCGTGTCAATCTAACCGATGAGAAATTTAAGATTGAACCACTTCCAAAGGAATGGATCAAACCCTACATTGGCGGGGATGGTTTTGGAGCCAAACTCCTCTTTGAGGAATTATCTGCTGGAATCGACCCACTTGGTGAGCAAAACAAACTGATTATTGGTACAGGCCCAATTACTGGAACAATGTGGCCAATGAGTGGAAGGACTGTACTTATCTCGAAGGCTCCTTTAACTGGAATTTGGGGCGAGTCACACGTTGGAGGATTTCTTGGGGCTGAACTCAAGTTTGCTGGATATGACATGCTTGTTGTTGAAGGAAAATCCGAGAAACCTGTGTACATAGATATCCATGATTCTGATTTCCATCTTCAGGACGCTAAGGAAAAATGGGGAATGTCGACAGATACAGTAACAACTGCAATCAAGAAAGACAAGCATGATCCTGACGTACAAGTCGCGGCAATAGGTCCTGCAGGTGAAAACCAAGTTCGATATGCATCCGTGATGTTCAATCATGCACGTGCAGCTGGAAGGACTGGGATGGGTGCTGTTCTTGGAAGTAAGAATGTCAAAGCAGTTGCAGTACGAGGTCATGGAGCAGTAGAAGTTCATGACCTAGATGGATTCATGGAGTTTGCTAAAGCTGCTCATATGAGAGTACGAACGAACCCAATTGCTAAAGGAATGAGCAAGGTTGGTACATGGGGACTCGTAGCTGTCAAACAAGAAATTGGTGAGTTTCCGACATTCAATCATCAGACTGGAGTCTTCGAAGGTTGGGAGAAACTAAGTGCAGATCATATCCGTCCCAAGTATACAATTGGAGACCGAGCCTGCTTTGGCTGTAGTCTTGGATGTAAGAAAGTGAATTACATCAAAGAAGGTCCACATGCTGGAACTCTGGAAGAAGGTCCGGAATATGAAGGTCTCATGGCTTTTGGAAGTTTAATTGGTATTGATGATTTTGCAACCACTCTGAAAGGGAACCAAATTTGCAATAGGTACGGAATGGATATCATTTCTGCAGGTTCAACAATAGCATTTGCTATCGAAGCTTTTGTCAAGGGTGTTATCACCGAGGAAGACACTGGTGGACTCAAGCTTGAATGGGGCAATCGGGAGATCGTAATCAAACTGCTTGAGATGATTGGTAAACGTGAAGGATTTGGCGATGTTCTAGCTGAAGGAAGCAAGAGAGCTGCAGAGAAACTCGGTAGAGGAACTGAGAAATTTGCTATTCATGTGAAAGGAATGGAAGTATCTGGACAAGATGGTCGAACTCATCGGAGTATTGCTCTGGGTCATGCGACATCTGCAAGGGGTGCAGACCACCTTAGGAGCCTCGTAGTTGTTGACCAACTTGGGTATGAGGATGTAGCAATAAAACGATGGGGCAAAGATAAACTTCCAGAAATCATCGATCCATACACAGAGAAGTACAAAGCAAATGCAGTCTTCGAGTCTGAGAATGCTTATTGTATTCGTGACACTCTGATAGTCTGCTGGTACACAGTATCATGGCCACCAATCTTTTGGATGGAAGACTTTGCAAAGATTCTACCTCTGGCAACAGGAGAGAATCACTTCAGCAAAGTTGAGAATCTTGTTGAGATTGCAGAACGACAGGTAACCCTCAAGCGGTTGTTCAATGCTCGTGAAGGAATCACAAAGAAGGATGATACTTTGCCTGATAGGTTCCTCAAAGATCCAATGCCTGATGGACCTGGTAAGGGTCAAGTTGTTGATCTTGAACCAATGTTACGTGATTACTACACACTTCGTGGCTGGGATCTAGAAACAGGTCTCCCAACTGAAAAGACATTGAAGAGATTATCTTTGGAGTGGACAAAAAGTCACTCCTAGATATTTCTCATTTATTTTATGAAACTAAATTAACCTTGCATCTGTCTTGGAATTGAAAGATATAATACATCCTCGAATCCAAGTACCCCATGTCCACTAGGGTTCACGAGTCTTACGTAATCATCGAAAACTTCTTCGACCCTGACATTGGGAATCTTGGCAAGTGTGTCTTTCTGTGTATATCTAAGATATACAGTAAAAGTCTGTCCGGTAGTTTTGAGTTCTTGGAAAATGTTTTTCCAGTCTGGCACGCTGAGATTTCCTCCTTTCACTACATCCTTTCCACTGTGCATTTAATACTTGCTGCTTGGGTAGTCTTTCAAAGATTACCATCCTGTGACATTCTAGGTTTCAGTAGCAGTTTTGTAAATATGCTTTGGATTTTCTTTTCAAGACCATTTTCAATCTTTGAATGGGAGAGATGGGTCCAGCATTTCTTTTTACAGTCTGATGCTCCAAATCCTCTTGGTCCCGGGGAGATATTCTTCATCTGTTCAATACTCCTTGCAATGTCACATTCGATGTGAGTTGAACTCTCAGCCCAGATTGCAGAGCGAATTCTCGAGTTTGATTTCAATAGATGGTCAATATGCCAATGGATTGTCTTCTCTGAACGAAAGTGTCTCCTAATTCGATTTTCAAGACTTGTTGATCCATTTCCCATTGCAGAGCCGATGTAAATCCATGTCCCTTTTTTAAAAGATAAATCTCCGAGGGTCTTTAGGCTAAACGATAGATCCTTTTCGAGATCAATGATCAGTGTGTAAGCGCCTTTCATCCAGATTACTCCCGTACGATATCTTTGATGTATTCAAGACTTTGGCCTGTTGTTAGGATTCCCGCTTCAAGTTCTCTAAGAACACGAAAGATTGAGGGTCCTACATTTTTCCATCCTTTGGAATGGCTCTTTGCAACAAGATTGCAACCGAACTTTCTTCTGAATAGTTTCTTTCCGCTCTTTTCAGCTCTATCAGAGGCAACGAGATGCAAGCTGTTGTCATCGTGTTCATAGATATTTTCTATTTGGGGTGAAACCCCACGAGTTAGGTTCAATTCTTTACGTATTTCTTGAACAAGATTGGAAATATGATTGGATGTCATCACACGAACTCTCACATGAGTATCTGATAAGCATCACTTATCGTCGATATTGTCATAAGTACTCGGATAGTTGAGGAGATGTAGAAGATGGCTTCAACAGAGATTATACCTGGTGTTTACGCTATACGTGGCAAATTCGCAGGGGAATTTGGATTCATTGCAAGTTATTTGATTATTAGTGAGAGTGAAGCTTTAATCATCGATCCTGGAACTGCAGGTGACCCCGGTGACAAAGTGAAGAAAACTTTGAAGGAATTTGGACTAAATCACAAGAGTGACTTGGTTGGAATTGTCTGCACGCATGGTCACCCAGATCATGCTGGAGGTGCTGGTCGTCTCAGAAGGGAAACTGGTGCTCCAATCATGATTCATAGCGCTGATGCTGATTTGTTGAGAGACCCCTCATCATTTTTGAATGAACGTCTTCTCATGGATCGAGCACAACGTCTTGCAATGAAGTTCGATAAGAGTCCACTTCGGGTCAACTATCGAGATCTTGAGCCAGATAGACTGCTTTCAAGTGGAGATAATATCCAGGTGGGAAATCTATCGCTTCGCGTGATTCCTACTCGTGGACATTCTGCAGGACACTGCTGCTTCCTTGAACCAAAAGAGAAAATACTTTTCTCGGGTGATGAAGTAAACAACTTCCCTAATGACCCACGGAAATTCTATGTTGATCTCAGCGGGAGCATTGTGGCTAAATTGGCGGCAATAGATACTCTATCCAAATTGGGCATAGACTATCTTCTACCCACTCACGACGTTCCTGCCTTGTTTGGGGATGTTCAGCTACAATTTGAAGGAGTTCGTGATGGTATAATCCATCTTCAGGACACCATCCTAGCACATCTTGAAGCAAGAGGAGAGGCTGATGTTGAACAACTTGAGTTTGATATTCAGCAGTCTCGAAGCGTTCCAATACCTACGACTTTAGGTGCGCTCCTTGCTACAACAATCCAAGTAACACTTGAAGGACTTGCAGAAGCTGGTCTAGTCAAGGATTTGGGGAAGGGTATCTGGGTTATAATTTGAAAAAATGGTTACAGGCACATTAGATTCAAATGATACGACATCGCTCTTGATACAACCTTTGGTCTAGATTTCTCCCCTAATGAATTACGGAGGACACACAATGAGTGGAAAGAGTCGAAAAGAAGTTCAAACTACGAGTACCGTAGAAGCAATTAGAATGGCTTCAGCGTCTGTGCTTGGTTCAACAACCGGTCTTGGATATCCAGTCGGTAGTGCAATAGGTACTGGAAGTATGCTTGAGCAAAACTCACAGACTGTGTCAATGAATGTCGCACCACTCATCTTCACAATTCGTGATACATTGATGAATTCAGAGGGACTTGAACTACTTGCTATTGAATGGGATCTAGTACGTATCCCAGGTCCTGGTGTGCTTCCAGAGCAGCTAGTTGTTGCTGGTGGAACTGAAGGTGGTGTTGGTTCTCATGTTTGTGTCCTAAGCTGGGAACGTGGTGTTGTCGACCCATTCAAGATTGATAGTTATGTGAAGAACCTGTCAAAGAAAATTGGTGATATTGAAACTGCCATTATCAATAATGAGATGAATTATGAACTAGAAGGTCTTGCAGTTATGCAGAGATTCGCAGACCGATTAAACAGCGTCTTATTCGTTGATATGATAGACCGACGTTTCCAAGGTTCTTGGGACTCCTTCCAGATTAAGACAGATCATGTAGATATCGATGTAGTAGCTAAGTTGGATGTCTATGACGATTTCACTATACTTCCGCCCTCCATGAAAATATCGAATCGGAGGAGTCTTGACTTCAAAGTACCAACTTCTGGTTCGAGTGTTGAACATTTCAAACATCGAGTCTTAACTCCAAGTGCAATAGAAGTGCTAACCAAAGTAGTCCCAGAAACAGGTAGTGACATACTAACCGAGCTGAACACATATGCATATGCAATGGAAGAGGCTGATGTAGCAGAAGGTGTAATCAAAATCCTAAAGGAATACCTCCAACGTGATTCAATTTCGTTATCTGAATTAAGCTCACTGAAAGGAAAAATTGACGAATTTGTAAATTACCTTGATGAAACAGTTGATGCTCTTGACTTTGTTGTTGAACAACATCTCAGTTCTGGAAAGAATTTTGATGTTGACGGACATAAGAGTGCCCTTCTCGCAGACATTGAGAGTAATGTTGATCGTTTTTCAGGAATTAAGAAAACACTAGCCGATGAAATTGTTAATCGCTTCATTCAATCGCTTGATCGTGAAACATTCGGCTCTGAAGAGATACGTGCTTGGCAGCTAAAAGGAACTCTCAGTTATGCAGTGGCATATGCAAAGAAAGTAACACAGTATTTCTCCAAAGAGCTTGACCAGTACCTTGTTGTTTCTGCGGCACGTGACGCCTTCTTTACTGCACTTAGAGAGTTTCGCCAAGAAACATTGACTGAAGGAATGGATTCAACCGACACGATGCTCTTTGAAAAGTTCTATGCGGAAGTTCAATCACAACTCAATGCTGCCTTTTCAAAGAAATCCTATGAAGGTAAAGAGTACAATGATTACACCGATCTGATGGATATAATCACTCGAGAAATTATTGAAACCTTCAAACGTATCGATGTCTGGAACTTGATCAGCTTTACTGATGTAGCTGAAATTGCTCGATCAGAGATACAGAAGAAATATTCTGTTCCTCAACCTGATGGCTCTCTCAATGAAAAGGGACAAGCCATAATGGAGATTTTGAATAATTTCCAAACCACTGTTGCAGATGTGATACCAAACGTTGCGGATAATATTCTGTCCAAGCAATTCATTCGCAAGATGATCGAACGAGCTGATTCTGAAGGTACAAATCTAGTTTCAGAACTCGCAACTGCTGTAGAGAGTGCTGGTGAAAAATCCGAAGCATGGCATAAGGAAGCACGTTCTTGGGTTGAAGGGTTTGAAGAGAGTGTTGATAGTTCCAAATCGAATTCCGAAATCCTTCTTGATTTATTGGAATTTGTACATGAAGTTCTCGGACAAGCTGTGTCTGCAAGTTCTATGGCAGACCGTATCAAATCTGAAGCTGATGAGATGGAAGCAGTTTACAAAGCTGAATTCTCAGAATGGGAAGATGATTATAAGGTAATTGAGAGTGAAAATCAAAAAATCCGTGAACGTAATCAACAAAGAACCAATTTAATTACTGAGGCAACTACACAGTTTACGAATGAAACAACTGAGTATGAACGAGCTCTGAGAGACTACCAAAGCAAAATTCAAGAAAGAGAAGCTAAGATTGCTGCTGCGATTCCAGATGAATCTGGATATGTTTCCCAACCTCTTCCTGCTCCTCTAAAGCTTGAACGTCCCACTCCACTTGATACACGACTTGATGTTATCAAGAGAAATCATATAGAGGAACAAGAGAATCCATTTCCGCCCGAACCTCAGCCTGAACCTACAACCCAATACTATGTTGAGTTGCGTGATCTAATTTACGACAAATTGGCAGAGATGAAGGAACGTGAAACGGGAATGGAAGAAACCTTTGCACGGCGCATTCTGAGACTACAATCTGAAGGTATTGGGGCAGTCGATACTATCAATCTCAATATTGGTGATGACTTCCTAGAATATCTCATGGAGTCTCGAATTCGTGGACTTGGTAGATTGCTACCGCGAATATCCCGCGTGTATCTACGAGACCCGAAGAATTCAGAATTACTCTATCTTGTAACATACGAATATTATGCAGACAGCTTGACTGTTTCGATAGGGAGCACTTTTCTGAGGTGATATGATTGGCAAGTTCGTGGGTACTAAAAACCAGACAAGGCAGCGAAGCTGGAAAAGAAATACTGCTCAGAGAGGCTTTAGCAACTCATATGAGAAGTACAAGAGACCGACAGATCTTCTCTGAAATTCTCGCTGAAACTCAACCTCTAGAAGATGTATTCTCTTTCTTCGCATCGTTCTATCTTCACAGTTACCAAGGAATTCGTCTTCTCAAGGCAACAGGATCTCCTGAACACACACCCGAAGAAGGCAAAGACAAACTTGGTCAAGAAGAACGTCGTCAACTTGAACTTGAAGTTCGTCAGTTATTCGCAGACAAGCAACGTGAAGAGATTGATACTTCCCGTATTTTGAGTGAACTATCAATTCGTTTGTGTGATGATATTGCAGGAACTGACAGTTCATCATCTGACATTAAAGAGAAGATAATTGGTATTGTGAAAGAATACTTGCGTAAGATACCAAACGGTTACACTCCCAATCATGATGTTGACCTTATTCTTGAGATAACTGGATGGGGTGCTCAATGGCGTGATGAACTCTACACCAAGGCATCTGGTCTCAAGGAGAGCGCTATGACACTGAGAGAAGAACTCTTACGAGAGCATCCTTCCGAAGTACCAGAAACAACTGTCTTGAAGATGGGTCTAGAGAAAATCTATGGGCATGCTGAGTATGCTAAAGGTAGACTTGTTGAGGCTTTAGTACCACCTCTAAGTTGGGATGCGATTGCTGATGCAATCTCTAAGAAGTTCTGCAAACCAGTTGCTGATCTGAAAGGTATCAAGATTGCTCACACAATAAGGCTTGGACTCCTTGAAGTCATAGAAGAGGACTTCGATACTCCAACAACAATAGAAAATTACGAGAAACAACTTGGGAAGTACATTACTGGACCTTTCTCTGATATTCTTGCATCTGAATCTGATTCAGTATTAGACATCCTCTCAAACCTACTTCAAATCAGTGAAGATGATATGAGCGCACAACTTCGTCGAAAAGGAATATCTGATGTTTCTGTCATTGCAGAAGGTTTCAAGTCCCTAACTGAAACCACGGATGAAAGTTCCTCAGAACCTCAAGTGAGTAAAGAAGAGATGGAGATGGTCGAACGTTCTCTGAAGACACTGGAAAAGCTCGAGAACACATTGAACCGTCCCGTCAAGGGTATGCTCAAATCAAAGGGTCTCAATATTGCTGAGTTAGAAAAAATCACTCTGGATTTACTGGTTAAAGATCGAAAGAAACTAGTTGGTATTGAAATCGAAGTATTGGAGGAACTAAAGAAGAAGATGAGAGTTCCACCACCAGAAGAGATGGTACGTCTCATGGGAATTCGTGAGCAGGTTCAAAGTGGTGCATTGAGTAATCTAGGCATCTCATCAGCACGAGATTTCAGTCAAGCTAGAGTAGAAGAAGAAACCACTGCATCTATCAAGTTGGATATTATCTGGCACTTCACTACAAGTATCATTACCAATTTAACACGAGTAGTTGAATCATATATTCGTTCAAAACAAGATCTACTTAGAATCAAGGCTCTTCTGAAAAGTATCTACGAGGATACTGATATGACTCTCCAATTTCTACGAGAGGAGATTTTGATTGATTTAGCATCTATGAGAATCTACGAAATGAAAGTCGTTCATCCAGAACTGGATGCCACTAGTATTTGCACTTGGATGCATGCACGATTTTCAAGTAAGGATATGATGGCTGCTGGAAAGGATCTTGAGAATACACCAAGTCCTGTCTTTGCTGGAATCATTGACAAACCTCTCGATATGGAGAGTTTAGAATTTGATAATTATGCAATTGCCTTTGACGTTATGCAGCGCTTTCTGAAACAAGAACGTCTTGAGAAGTTAGCCAAGGAAGAATATGCTTTCGAGGCAAAAGAGAAGGAAGCACGAAAAATCGAATCAAAGAAAGTTGGAATAGATGTCCTCATGTACCTCCATAACAAAGGTGCAACCGTATTCCGTGCAATCAGCCGAGTTGGTACAAAGGGTCTCGAATGGACCCAGAGTGATACTGTCAAGTGTTCCAATCTTCTTAGTTACTACATCAAGACAAACAGAGGTCGATTGATATGTACAGCGTGTGGTACCATCACAAAAGATGGTCAATGCGAGCAGCATAAGAAATCATTCATCAAAGAAGCAAATGATTCTGAGAACTTGTCTATCTTCATCATGCGAGGACTCTTTGAAATAAAGGATAGTTTGATTGGTGCTGGAAAAGGAGCAGAACCTATGGCATGGGACAAAGCAAAGTCTACAATTGATCGTGAGATTGCTGCTCTCAAACGTCAGGGCAAGCTGACATCAAAAACCAATGTCAAAGAGCTTCTCCCTGGAGAAATCAATTATATTATTGGTCCCGCGCTAAGTGCGATTATTGGCAAGTACTTCAACGAGTCACTTGTCTATGCGGCACGAAGAGCAGATATTGCATAGGTCAACTTGAACCTTCAATACTCTCTGTAATCCAGCTGATGTAGTCTTTAGAACCCCATTTGATAGGAAGAATCACAAATTCAGGCACTTCATAGGGATGCTTCTTCTTGATTGCTTCCCAAAGGAGTTCCTTGTAGGCCTCCTGTGTCTTCATAATCAGGAGTGATTCTTCATCAGTGACAATTTCATCTTTCCAGTGATAGATACTCTTCACACTTGAAATAATATTGACACAAGCACAGACTCGTTCTTCAACAAGACTTCGAGCAAGATCCTCACTCTTGTTCTTCGGGCATGTTGTAAGAGCAACTACAAATTCTGACATAGGTTTTCTATGACACTGTTTCCATAAAGCAACTTTCATTTTCTAACTAAAGCTCTGCAAGCGAAGGTCATCTATACACCGTTGCCCGAAACTTACCCAATCTTGGACATGTATCCCTTGATCGATGTTCGGTTCCTGCTTCATCGAGGCTGCTTTGCTGGTCCCGAAGGACTGGAAAGTCTTACGGCCTCTCCAACAGGCGTTTAGTGTCTCCGTGCAACTCACGGCGACTGTAGATAGATCCTTGGACTTGGCTTTCGTCTTGGACCGACACTACAGTTACTTGTTCCCCGTTCCTATATTTAAGCCCCGGTAGAAAAGATGTTTTTGATTCATCATTCATCTAAGAGATGTCCAATATTAAGCAAATTTCGTCAAGCGAAGGCCATTTATAACCCCCCAAATTGCACGATGTCTAGGTGATTCTGTGAGTAAGTTCGAACCTAAGGGTGTAATGCCTGCCCTCGTCACTCCATTCTCTCGAGATGGGGATATCAACGAGGACGGCTTCAAACAGGTTATTGACTACACAATCAGTAAGGGTGTAACTGGTGTTGTCCCAGCAGGTACTACTGGTGAATTCTCTTACATGCGTACTGAGGAACGAAAGAAGCTGTTAAAACTAACAGTAGAATTTGTTGATGGAAGAGTCCCCATTGTGGCAGGTACTGGTCAACATAGTACAAAAGATACTATTGAATTGACCAAGTATGCTGCGGATCTTGGATGCGATGCTGCTCTTGTTATCTCGCCCTATTATTTGCGACCCGTCGATAAGGGATACTACGAGCACTATGCAGATGTAGCAAGTAAGGGAGAGCTCCCACTTATCCTCTATAACATTCCCCAATGTACTCTAGGTCCCCTCAACTCAAACGTTGTCGAGGATCTTGCAGACATCGATAATGTCGTTGGAATAAAAGATAGCAGCGGCAATGTTCCATACTTACTCGAACTAATCCAGAAGCTGAAAGGTAAGATTGAGGTACTTTGCGGTGCCGATGAAGCATTCCTGTCCGCAGTTGTTGCTGGCTCTAATGCCGCAATCATGGCATCAGCCAATGTCATTCCTCACATCTGGCTCGAGGTCATGAAGCTAGCCAGGTCAAACAAGTTAGAGGAAGCTGCTAAACTTCAACGTGAGGCTCAAACGTTCGCACGAATGGTCTTAAAATATGGTGCAGCCCCACCAGTAAAAGCTGCCCTGAGAATGATGGGAATTAAGGCTGGTAGAAGTAGGATGCCCCTCAATACAGGTGGGACATTGACCCCAGAAGTCAAAGATGACATTCGTCTAGAGCTCGAGAAACTTGGTGTAATTGAAAAACATAAGCATGAACCAATTCAGAAAGATATTCAGATTCTGGAAGTGCTTGAGAATCAAGGAATCACTCTTGGACACTCTGCTGGCTTGATGACGAGTCAAGCATCAAATGACACAATTTCTGTAGGAATAGTAGCTGGTCCAAAGACTGGATCAATTGGGCATGCCTTTGTGAAATTACTCACAAATGCAAAGACAGGTCATGAAGGATTAACTGTAATTTTGGAACCAAATTTGCCGGTGAAACCTAGTAGTCTAATGTTTCCAACTCGTAGAATCACATCAATGAGGCAGGCTTCATTATTCTATGGTCCAGTACAGTCTGGTGCAGCAAAGGCAATGGCATCATTCATTGAGTCTGGGAAGATTCCCGCAAACTCATTGACTGAAGATGTTGCCATTATGGCATTGGATGTTGATCTTGATTCAAGAGACCGTCGTGAAGTTGTAACCGCTACGCAGCAAGCTGTCGAAACTGCCCTTGCAGGAATCTGGAGGTCATAAAAATGTCAGAAGGAGAATTTCGCTTTCAAGGTGCTTACCCCGCTCTAGTTACTCCCTTCGATGAAAATGGAGTGAACGAGGAACAATTTCGTGGACTGATTGATTATGTAATCAAAGCAGGTGCAACTGGTATAGTACCCTGTGGAACTACTGGTGAATTTACTAGCATGAAATTTGAAGAGAAAGTAGAAGCATTTCGTATTGCCTGCGATGCAGCAAAAGGCCGAGTCCCTGTTCTTGCAGGAACTGGAGCCGCATATACTGGTGATGTAATCAAGCTTACTCGGCGTGCTGCAGAATTTGGTGCAGATGCCGCGCTAGTTGTATCTCCCTACTTCCTCAAACCCTCTGCAAAAGAGATTTTTGAACATTATGAAAAAATCGCGAATAATAGCGATATTCCAATCTTTCTCTATAACATCCCTCAGGTGACAGGCGTTCCTTTGCACTGGACCCTGATTGATGGTCTTAGAGAGATTGATGGGATAGTCGGTCTCAAGGATTCTAGTGGTGACCTCATTAATTTGACAACTATTCTTGTACGGAGACCTGAAGATTTCCAAGTTGTAGTTGGACATGATGAAGTTGCACTCCCCGCACTCGCATCGGGTTGTGATGGTGCAATCCTAGCAAGTGCTAACGTCTTTCCTGATAGATACATCAAGATGCAAGCAGCAATAGCATCTGGTGACATGAAAGAAGCAATAATCATTCAACGTAGTATTCAGAAAACAATCCGTATCTTTGTAAACAAAGGTGGTGGACTAGCAATCAAAGCTGCGCTGAATATGATGGGTGTTCCCGTTGGAGAAGCTCGACCACCACTACAAGTCGGTGATGTCCTTGGTTATGGCGATCTCGATGAGCTTCGTGCATGTCTTGAAGATTTACAGATGATCCCACGTGGTGTTGTGACATTCAAGATGGGCGATAGGGCAATTGAAGCAGAAGAATATCCAAAGGCTGTTGGTATTGTCCCAGACGTAGTTGAGGACTTGACTCTTCTTCATGGAGAGGCACTCTACGGTGGCAATACTGAGGTTGCACATATCGACCTAGTTCTTGGAATACGAGATGGTCCTATGAGCGAAGCACTTGTTGATGCTGGCAAACTCATTGAAGGTAGGCATCCTTCGAATGTCATCAAAGATCTGGAGCTAACAACAGTGTTTGCACCGACCGTGACTGTAACCTCGGAGAAGCACAAGAAAATGGTATTCGACGTTGCTCAGAAGGCTGTAGCTGATGCCGTCAAGCGAACCATCACTGATATGATCATACCTCATGAGTTGATTCCTGACCTCATCTTGGCTGTAAATGCATTTGTTCATCCAAGTGCGGCAAATCCAAGGCGAGTTCACATCAACAATTTCATTGCCGTAAGGCATGCTATTAGGCGTGCAATCGAAGGGCGACAGACTGTTGATGAGATTATTGCACGGAAGGATTCTGCAAGACATCCCTTCGCATACAATCCTTGATTTAAGACTAGACATGGCCATTTGTTAAGGCTCTCAGAACCGATATAATACGAATCAGATGCATGTCCATCACTGATTAGTAGTAATCAAAATTGAGTAGCAGAAAACTCTACGGAAATTGCATTTCCGCTCGTTCTAACGGACCGCGGTGTCGGATTTTCCTATATATACCACGGTGCCTATGATAAGGATAAGTCTTGCATCC
>JAEOSL010000143.1 GCA_016840385.1 Candidatus Thorarchaeota archaeon
CCATGAAGGTAGCATTAATCTTCTAGATACTGATGTGTACAATAAGGGCACTGCTATTCGCATTGAACTCCCACGTCTTCAGGAAGAAAAGAGGCCAAGAGGTCATACAGGTTAATGACCTTGACTCTCAGTCTTTCACATTTCGTAGAAGTACTTGCCTTTGCTATAAATCAGTTCATCACCTGCGAATATCTCACCATCAAGCATGGACTTGATCATGTCGACATGAACTGCTGACTCATTGGTTCCATTGTTATCTTTGTAAGCACGTCCGAGAGCACAATGTATTGTATCACCAATCTTCTCATCGAATAGCATGTTGAGTGTGTACTGCTTGATTCCGCGATTTGTGCCAATTGCCATTTCACCCAATCGCTTTGAACCTTCATCAATCTCAATGATCTGTTTGAGGGTTGCTTCTTCCTTTTCAGCAGAGAAGTCTACAACTTCACCCTTTTCAAAAGTGAGTCGAACACCTTCAATGACCTTACCCTGTTGCATGAATGGAATATCGAAGTAGATTTTTCCTTCAACTGTATCTTCCACTGGAGCTGTGAATACTTCACCCGAAGGCATGTTATGTTTACCATCACTTGCAATCCAAATCCTCCCTTCAGTAGATGCATATAGATCGGTTTCTGGACCTACGAATCGTATGTCTTTATGATTCTCGAGATGCTCCTTCATTACAAACATCATCTTGCTCTCTTCAGCCCAATCAATGAGAGTTGCCCCGTAGACAAAATCACGATACTCCTCTAGGCTCATGTTAGCCTGTTGAGCAAGACTCTGGCATGGATGCACAGTGAGAGACCAGCGCTTACCCAATCGAATGCCCTGTATCTCTTGCTGGGTCTTGGAATTGATCATGATGCGTTTAGGATCGATATTAGCCATAGCCTTCGTGTTGACCGGTGAACGAAGTGCAATGTACACATCACATTTCTCATTTAGAGCCTTTAGATGTTCAGGAACGATTTCAAGTGTCTTGTCCGAAGCACCATCATAGTAAGCTCGGGCAGCTTCCTCACTAGTCATTATAGTGACTACTCTTCCACCTGCCTTTCCTATGGTTTTGTACAATGCAACCACAAGCTCATGGGCATCTGGACTAGCGTTGATTACCACCATATCACCTGGTTTGATACCAGTACTCCATTCAGTGATGATCTTTGCATGTTCTTCTACTCGAGGGTCCATTGTGTCTTCCTCGATTTCAGCAAACATACTCCTATGTGATATAGGTTACTACACACGCTGTTAGTATTTTCTAAATTGAAGCTAGACTTCTCGCTTCTGTGTTGCGTGACTGGCACCACAGTAGGGACACTTTATGGTGAGAGGTCCAACCCACTCAATCGTTTCTGCACTCAAACTTGCTCCACAATCTTTACAGAATCGAGGTGGTTCATGAACGAACAATTTCTCCTTGGGTGCATTTGAACGTGCAGCCATCATGCCAAACATTCCAAATCTATTTGCTTGGATGGAATCCTTCATGCCATACATCATAATGGCAAATCCGAGAATGAAGCTTATCATAGGTACTCCAAGGACATAGAACAGAATTGTGCCAACATCGTGAGTATCCATCCAGAAGAATTGCATAAATCCGCCAAAGAAACCGCCCACCATAACAATCGACCCTACTGTCATGAATGCACATCTCTTTCCGTTATTATCATCGGACATGATGTATCAACAAATTTTCTGTTCTAACCGAGATATAGGTTTCTCTGTGACATACGAAAATACTGCTCTTCTCACGAGTGGTTTAATAGCAAGGAATGTCACACGAAACTCAAGATGGATGTTGCTGGAGCTCTTGTGGTCATTATTCTCATTGTTACCCTTCTTCTAATCATTTCAGAACGGGTGAATGAAACAGCAACAGCCCTATTAGCCATGTCAATCGTAGGTGGTGTTCTATACCTTGCCTACGGTCTGACCTTTGAAAACTTCGTGCTCCTAATGCCATGGGACACAATTCTATTTGTTACTGCAATGCTCATTGTTGTTGCAGTAGCTGCATCATCTGGGATGTTCCAATACATTGCATTGGTGCTGATCCATAGAACCCGAGGCAATCCGCGAATGATTTTCACCACATTCATGGGATTTGTTTTCGTTATCTCTCTATTCTTGGATCCCCTTCCAACGATGTTAGTAATGGGTGCCTTCACAGTGGAGGTGTGCAAGACAATAGACATGGACTTCAGACCTGTTTTAATTTCTGAGGTAATTATCGCAAACTTTGCATCGATTCCATCTCTTGTAGGCTCAGTACCAAATCTCGTTATCGTTGTATCCGCAGGAATCGAGGTCAGTCTGATGTTTGTTGTATTGATGCCATTGGCTCTCATTTTATTTGCAATTACTGTTCCCTTGTTGCTGCGGAAATTTGGTGATACTCTCGTTGCTGAAGATACGGCAGACTGGAATGTTCTCTACATGATTAAGCCAAGTGTAATGATAAGATCAAGACATGACTTCTATCTATCAATCATTGCAATGAGCATTCTCATACTGGGATTTACAATAGGTGCGGTTCGAGTAGAAGCAAGTCTTATTGCTATGATGGTTGCCTCTGGAATGCTAGTCTTTTCTCACAAACGAGCTCAGGACCTAATCAGGCATCTTTCGTGGGATACTATCTTCTTCCTTGTTGGACTCTTTGGGATAATTGCTGGTCTTGAGAGTACAAATGTCATCTCAGAATTTGTTACTGGAACAATGGCTTTCATTGGACAGAATGTATTCCTTGCTATTGGAATAATGATTTGGATTCCTGGATTGGTCTTATCTGTCATTGATAATATCCCCGTAGCTGCGCTTCTCGCACCACTCGGATTAGAACTTGGTGCAATCAATGCAGTCGTGCCGCTATCACTACTCGTTGGAACAAACATCGGTGGTTACATGATCCCATTTGGTGATGCTCCGAATATGATTGCTGTAAAGCTAGCAGAAGATGAAGGAAAGCACATTAGTTTCAAGGAATTCACAAAGATAGCTCTTCCTATGGGACTTCTTCATCTCATTGTGAGTACAGTGTATTTATTCATCATTGCTCTATTTATGGTATAGGAAGACTTGACAATAGCTTCTCTCAATGATTATATTGTTTCATGTGAAATTGGTATGAGGTTATTTGATGGGGAAAGATGATAAAAAAACGAGACCTGTACCAAGGAAAATACCTAATGGCCACGTACATGGAGGACTCGCAGGCAAAAAAGACTATGTGCAGGCAGAAAGCGGGAGTAGTAGATACAAAGCTCAAGATCCTTATACCTGTATGAGAGTCATCCGAGATGGACCTGATGGGCAAGAGTTCATTATAACTGGCAGTAGAGAGGATACGTTTGCACAAGCATGCAAAGGAAACTGGTATTTTGAGAGTGTGAAACGAAAATCTAATTGGCACGTTACGGATGAGCGCGGAAATGATGTTAGTGATAAACTCATGGATTCAGTTGATGGCATATTCACTCTTGTTCCAGAAGACAGGTAGAAAATGGAATACCTCTGAAAGATTATAACGTTTCAAGAGAAGGCCACGTGAGGTCATTCTATGACAATGCGACATTATCCAAGAAGACCAGTGCCATTTGTTTCGCAAAAATCAACTCAACCTAGAAGAGGTAGAGGAATGGGAATTGGAGCTATAATTTTTATTATAGTAATACTTGGAGTTCTTTATCTGGGTATAGCTGTTATTCCACCTTTAATTGAGGATATGGTTCTTCCTGACATTGGAATCCCCTATTCCACACTTTTCTTTATTGTCTTAGGCGTGATAATTTTAGCGATAATTGTTGTCGCGGTTAGGGGGGGGGGTGGATTGTCTGTTGGAAATAGATCCGTGTACAAGGATCGAGATGCTTCGATGCGTAGCAGAGTTATTCGAGATGGACCCGATGGGGCGGAGTTCATCATCTCTGATGCTAAAGAAGAAACCTTTGGGCAAGCTTGCAGGAAAAATTGGCAATTTACTAGTGTGAACCAAAATTCAAAATGGTTTATCAAAGACGAAAAAGGGAATGATGTGACTGAGAAGTCTCTTGAAACAATTGATGGTATTTTCATTTTGATTCCAGAATATGGTTCACAAATTACCAAAGAAGAACCAGATGAGTCTGATGACATTTCCTCGATTCATGATAGTGTAACGTACTATGATTAAATTCATCAGTAACTAAGTGCATGCTCTAAATATGATCGAGAGATTAGAGAAATCGATAAAGAATGGTCTTAGAGGTAGACACACGCATTTGGACCCTCTGAAGGCAGTCCAAGGTCTGACAGCTGAAACTGCTCGGATTATTCCTAAGAAAGGGGAACATTCGTGTTGGCATCAACTATACCATGTTGTATTCTGGCAGGATCTGATGCTTGGCGCACTTAGGAAGGAGTCTGTCGATTGGCCCAAGAATAATGCGACTAGTTGGCCTACAGATGAACAGTTGAAGAAAGATGCAGATTGGGACGCACTAGTTGAGAAGTTTGAGAAAGGTCTAATCGAAGCAGATAGCATGACAAAGAGTATTGACTCAATGGATGACCTGCCTGCTTGGCCAAAGGTTCCTCCCTTTGCGGCATATTTGGTTCTGATTCAACATAATGCATTCCACATTGGTGAATTGACAGCAACAAGACAGGCTCTTGGACTCTGGCCACCTCCAGATTACAAAGCGACTTTTTAGATAGTTACTCTTTGAACACACGCACAAGAACTGAGTTGAATCCAGGTGTACTTCCAAAATCAGTGTGTTTGTCATCAGTCAGTAAATTGATGTTGCCATCTTCTTGCCACCATCCATCTGATGACCAAACAACTCTCGGATCAAGGTCTTCAGTGAGATCAAGTCTGACTTTTTCAACACGCCCTCTTATTGATTCAATAGTGACGTTATCTCCATCTACAAGTTCCAAGTCCTTTGCAGTATCAGGATGCATCCAGAGAAAAGCACGGTGCACTCCTGCCATGTTCTTGGGTATCATCTGAATTGTGTCTGTTACAACATTGTAGGAACAAACATCGATCTGGCATTCTCTACATCCGATGCATTTTGTTGCATCCCAAATTGGTATCATCAGTCCCGTCATGTCCGCAGGAATATCCAATCTCTCTTCTGGTAGATCAACTGCTAACCCTGCTACTAATCCACCTAGTTCTCGTCTGAGTTTCGCTGGGGTGTCTTGGGATTTGTCGAAGTCTTTCTGAATGTCATGAGGACTTGGCTGTACAAGTGAGATGGCTTCATCAGGACATTCTTCAATGCATTTCTTACAGGAAGTGCAATGTGCAAAGCTCTTGACCGTAGCACCAACTTCGACAGTTGTATACTGAGAGTGAAGTCTTGCTCGTAGTCTTCCTGTGATCATTGTCAATGGATATTTTTCATGAAGTAAGGGTTTAGATACTAAACTCTCGTCAGGCTCTACATGGGTTGGAAGTGGGTCGAATCCCAGATTCTCAAGTTCTTCTGAATAGAGCTCGACCTTCCCTGAAAGCGTATTGAATATTCTATCAGTGAATGGAATACTTGGACTTGTAGTACGAATTCCCTCAGGATGTTCTTGCAAATCTTCTATTGACATGTGGCTGCATTCTTCACTATCCAATGCTTGCCTAATCGCTTCTATCTCAGACAACTGGAAATATTCTCCCAGATCCAAACGGTCTGCGATTCCTTTCCATATGTACAACTCACTCTTTACTTCTCCACGGGGTTCGACAATCTTTGGTGCAAACTGAACTATTCGATGAAGCTCGGCATGTATGAGGTTATCATGCTCAAAGATGAAAGTCGCAGGGAGTACGATATCACACATCTTGGCTGTGTCCGTCATCTCTAAATCAATGCACACCTTGAATGGTATTTTCTCAAATGCTGCCAAAGTCTTCTTTGTGTTCGGCCATTGGGTCACGGGGCTAGCAGCCTGAACAACCAATACTTTGAGTGGACTTTCTTCATGACTCAGTACATATTCGGGGATGTATGTTCCGGAGGGAACTACTGGTTTGACTGAATCGTCAAGGGCCTCATGCAGATTCACTGCTCTCCCATTGAAGGGACTATTATCAGAAGATAGGTATTGGAATCCTCCACCAGAGACCCCCAAGTATCCACAGATGGCTAGTAGACTATGTACAGCTCTTGCTGCCCAATTTCCGTTCGTGTAGTGATTCATTCCTGCTGGCGCGGTAGTTATCAAAGCTGGTCCATGAGTAGCGAATGAGTTTGCTATCCTCTCAATATCATTAACTGAAACCCAAGTGATCTCACTCACTTTCTCTTTATCGTATTCAGAGACCCTCTGTTTGTACTCTTCAAATCCTACTACGTATCGTTCGACGAACTCTTTGTCATAGAGTCCTTTGGAGATTATCTCATTCGCGATACCCAACGCAAGCGCACCATCAGTTCCTGGTCTGATTGTAGTATAGATGTCTGCAACTTTTGCATAAGGTGTTCTTCTAGGATCGATGACAATGAGTTTGGCTCCGTTGTCAATCGCATCTTGGATGTATTTTTTACAATGGACACTGGACTCGTGCTTGTTTGTACCCCATATGACAATGCATTGAGAATTCGCCCAGTCACTCAATTCGTGTGGAGGGAATTTTCCAACATTGAATCGTGCTCCCTCATATGCCGCCTCAAAACAGATCTCAACTATCCCTGGAATCATTCTATTTCCAAACACATTACAGAAACGAGATGCATATCGTGGAGCCATTCCATCGTTTCCAGAGCCTGAGTAGATTGCTACACTCTCTGGTCCAAACCTCTCTTTTACTTCTTTCATATGGTTTGCAATTTCGTCAAACGCAGTATCCCACGAAATTTGTTTGAAGGAGCCATCTGATTGCTTTTGAAGGGGATGAAGTAGTCTATCATCCGAGTACATTCTCAAAACGTGTGCATATCCCTTGGGACAGCATCTTCCCTGTGTGTACGGGTGATTTGGGTCTCCCTCTAATCTAGTGATCTTTCCATTCTCAACATGCACTACGTACGCACAAAGATCCGGGCAATTTAATGCACATGCTGAATAGTGCTTCTCAATCTCCATTGAATCATCAGGTTAGAAACAATGAGATTAAGATTTCTGCTGAGGTCTCGGAACATTTATTAGTATTCTACTAGTAGAATGATTATATTCTATCAGTAGAATAGTTTGAAGTGAAAGTTATGTCCAGACCCGATTCGTCTTCACCCGAATTTCTTCCTACAACCTATCTTGCAGTCCTTACCATAATTGCTGGGGGTGCAGAGTATGGTTATGAAGTAAACACCATTATAGAGAAATTCGGATACCATGAGTGGGTAGACCTTCGATTTTCTTCGGTATACAAAGCCCTGTCAGAACTTGAGAAGAGGGGTCTAATAGAAGGCAGTAAGAAAGATGCAGCTGTAAAGA
>JAEOSL010000144.1 GCA_016840385.1 Candidatus Thorarchaeota archaeon
CTTAGCAAACCAACTGCCTTTAGTTACTCAACAATACGATTGGTACATACTGCTCTGCTCTAGTAGAAACCATGTCGATTTCTCTAAATTATCCTTGAACTATTTATCATACTACACAATATTCCAGTTGCAGATGTTCAAGAAGCAAAAGAAATCTCAGAATCGTATCTTCTGAATGATATAGAAAATGGTGCCCCGACCGGGATTCGAACCCGGGTCATAGGGTCGAAAACCCTAGATGCTGGGCCGGGCTACACTATCGGGGCCTGTTTAGCATCGCACGAAGTTTTCTGGTTATTAAGATTGCGTAGGGGACCTGTTTTCAAGCACTTCGAACAACATGTTCTTCGTGGTCGTTGAAACTCTGGATCTCTCTCACATCACGGAGCACTGAACGGGGAGTGTTTTTCTTGAAACCAGACCGAGATCCTGCATTCACCTGAAGAATGAATGACCTCAAATCAGATGCAGTGGGTACTCCGGATATCTTATGCATCCCCGAAACAAGAGAAGGCACAACAAGTATACTGTATGCTTCTGCAATATGGTGGTGCCTATCTACATTGACTTCGAATATTGATTGAAGTAGTCCTAGCTCCTCTGATTCTTCTTCTAGCATAACCTTGAGAACATCGCACCATGCACAGTGATCAGAGGTAAAGAGCAGAATCATAGGTACAACTCGTGTAAGTTTTCTCGTTGTTTTGTTCTGGGCATTTAAAGTCGGAGAAAACTTATGTGAGAAAATGAGGGGTTTTGCTAATTCTTTAAAATTCCAAGTGACAAGATATCATCTCATGAAATCATGAGCGGTTTCAAATGAAGTTTGAATAGTGGTTCTGTTCTTCGATAATATTATGTTCTCTTGCAATAATCAAAGTACTGAGGGATAGTGAAATGCTTCCATTAAATGTAGAATTGGAACTCTATGCATGAATATAACAACTAACCTATTGTCATTACTTCTACTACCTTGTGTGCTGTATATTGGATGGAAAAATCCGATGTTGATGAAACTTGGATACAAAGAAGATTCGCGTTCTTCCTAACTACAATTTTGTTGTTGTGGCTAGCTATATCCAATCTGGTTCCATTCGCAATATTGAGCTTCTCCTATCCGAATCTTGCTCTTGACATTGGTGAGCGAATTCTCTTTGATTCTAGATTAGCTATTCCATTGGCAGTTGTTATTATTCTGATTATACAAATACTAAGCTACAAAGGGCTCTTTCGAAAGAGTGAGTGAATCTGTACATTGAATAGATAGATCGATGATTATCATTCGAAGAATACTTCACATTCGCAACGTTAATATCACAAACCCGATGCACAACATTTGCCAAGCATTTTCAAGGGCCCGTAGCTCAGCTTGGTAGAGCAGCAGGCTCATAACCTGTCGGTCTCGAGTTCAACTCTCGACGGGCCCACCATTTTCCTTGTTTAATATCTTATTATGTGCTTTCAAAAGTAGATTGAAATAGTAAAGAACTAAATGTAATGTTGGACATGTAAGAGTGGGTAGTCATGTTGAAGAGGGATTGGATGTTTGCAACACTCATTCTAGTTGTACTACTTATGACTGGTTCTGCAAATATCTTCAGAATTGACCATACTGGAGATCCGATAATTAGAGAAAGTGTGAATGATTGCAAACCCGAAGGTTTGACCAAACAGCATTCAATAAGTACTCTTCACTCACCACTCATCATAGAATCAAATTCTGAGTTTGAAACAAATGGGTGGCTTGGTGAAGGGACCGAAGAAAATCCCTATCGCATGGAGGGCATTAAAATCGTCAACGAATCAGTTGTTGTATCAATTTCAAACACAGATGCATACTTCATAATTCGTGATAGTAATCTAACATTTACGGGACTCAGAGGTAGTTGCGTTAGTTTTGACAACGTAATGAACGGAGCTATTGAAAACTGCACCATAGTTAGTAGTTTCAAAGGTATTGAAATGAATAATTCTCAGACATGTAAAGTCCTATCAAATATTATTGGGCCTTGTGTGGCTCTTGGTATTCATCTTTCTTCTTCTTCCCATATGCTGGTTAGCCACAATGAAATAATGGATATTACCTACCGTGGAACCTATGTTGGTTCTTATGATGCCTGTATCGCTCTTTATAGGACAGATGATACTACTATATCTGAGAATATAGTGGGAAATGCGCCACATATAATCTCTATAGCTTATTCAGATAGAGTAGAGATTCTTTCTAATAATATTTCAAATCCAACAATGTACGATGCGCTTTTGACTGTGAGTACAAATGAATGCGTCATTAGGGATAATATCATCACTTCCAGTGCAAGAGGAATGAATCTGAATCATGACTCATCTTGTTTGATTGAGAATAATACCGTTACAGTCTATGATGTATGGGCCATTATGGTTAGAGGTGGATATGACTTTGTTGTGAAAGGGAACAATGTGAGTGGAAATCTTCGGGGATATGATTTTCAAGGTCTGAATAAATTCGTGGTAACTAACAATATAGTACATCATTCAGAATTTGGGCTGATACTCAATGATTACTTCATTGACTCGGAGGTTTCTAACAATACAGCCTATGCATGTGATTTCGGTTTCTTCATTCAGGGATCTATTCCTAATGCAACATTAGTTGGATGTACTGCATACAACAATGATAGAGGGTTCTATATACAATCAGCGTCAGAATGTGGGTTCTATGGATGCATTGCATATGAGAACAACATAGGTTTCGAGCTTGCACACAGCGGTCAATTTGAGCTAATTGGTAATATTGCATACAACAATACATTGTATGGTATATCGATATGGAATGGATGTTTTAACAATACATTATACCATAATTCCATTTTCAACAATGGAGTCCGTGATAATGGAGTTACTAATACTTGGGACGATGGAATTGATCAAGGAAACTTCTGGGATGATTATAGTGGTGTTGGATATTATGATGTACCTGGTACAGCAGGTAGTCAAGATAGGTACCCTGGCATATACCCAAGTTCATATCCCATGCCAGTGATGCTTGATGCTCAAACGGTGATGTATGAGTATAGTACAACTGGAAATACGATTACCTGGCAGGTCCTTTCAGTTGGAGTTCCCGATTATTTTGAAGTGTATCAGGAAGATGTCCTAATTGCAAGTGAAGTGTGGGATGGAATAGATGTTGTGTATCCGGTTGATGGCTTGGAGATGGGATTGCATAACTTCACTCTCATTGTATTCGACTGGTTTGGTAATTCAGGCATATCTTTTGGTAAAGTAAATGTAACTGAATTCACAGGCTCAACGGTAACCACCACCACAATAACTACTACTAATACAACAACCAATGGAACAATTTTTGATATTTCTCTCATCACTATGATTATCTCGATTTCTTCAGGATCTGTAATCGTAATCGTTGTGATAGTGATATTCGTAAAACAAAGACCTTGATTGTGTTGTTTCAACTCTCGACGGGCCCACCACTCATTCTACACAAGAGACAAATCAAATATGCGAAAAAATCGTATGTATATTAGGGATCGATATGCGTAGGAAGATATTGATTTGTTTCCCATTCTTGATTTTACTTGTACTACCTGTTTTCGCTCAAGGATTTGACATAGACAGAAATCTGGGTGTTGATGAATTCTATGCAGTATATAGAAGTGCGGATGCTGGTTGGAGAATAGAGGGATCTTTCTCAACCAGTGGTAATGTCGAGTTTTTCATCTGTGATGCAGATAATTACACCCGCTGGATAAACAACGAGAACGTATTGCTCTATGAACATAGTGAGGTAACAACGGGTCAGACGTTCAATTTTACTATTCCTTACACTTCAACATGGTACGTGATCTTTTCGAATGTTCAATCACTAGTTGTCACTAATCTGAACGCAGAACTTTACTATATAGACCAGTCAGATATTACACAAACACAAGTCACATGGATTAATGAATCCTCGATCGCAACTCCTTTGTTTATTGGGTTCTTTGTTGCAATATTTGCTGTGTGTCTTCTAGGAATCTCGATATCAAGAAAAGATTCGTCATTCCCAGCAGTGAGATATGACGAAATTCTTCCAAAAACAGACTAGGTCTAATCACCCCGGACCCACCATTCACATTCTAGTCCGCTCCCATCTTCTCCCAAAGGGACTTCCACCAATCTACGAACGGACCATTTGGTTCAACTGTAATACCAGTTTTTAATCCGACTCTGATAGGAATATCGTTCTTCACTTCTTCAATATCGACTTCCACTAGGGCATAATTCTCATCCAGGGAGAATGGTTCTTCAACTACTCGTGCGTTCCCACGTACACTTACTGCAACATTCGGAGGGCAAATCATGGCAATCATCGTGCGACTATCACGTTTCATATTGGCTAGAGTATCATGATATCGACCAATTATTAGCCTGAGTAGTCTTGGATTAACCGCTCTTAGACTTCCAAAAGGTGCAACTCTTGGAGATCCATCTTCATCAATCGTAGCTACAACCGAGCTTGGATTCAGTTGACCATCAGCTTTGGCATATGCAGCAAAAGCATCTGGGAGTAGTTCGGGAGATCTTCGCCAGCGTTCAGATTTAGTTTGTTGCTTGTTTTTTGTCAATATACTCCACTCCTAGTCAGATATTGAGCTATCTGCTATTTCATCTCTTCTATAACTCGATAACTCGGTGATAGGAGCTAATAAGGTATCATATCTATATTATCTTGAAGATGAAGTATTCGGAGGTACTTTGTTGAGAATCCGCTAAGACACGCCGAAACTACCCCCAATTCGTTCTTTCTGGCCTCGTAATGAGGCTCCTTTCTTCTTTTTGAACAACAAAATGCTTATTGTGCCGGTTGTACTGTAGTAGATTCTAGTGTTATTTAGTTGGATAGGAGATTCTATGATGCCAGATGACCAAGATAAACTTGCAAAGAAGGTTCTTGATGGATTTGATAAGGCGGAGAAAGGGCAGAAGAAAGGAAAATGCAGTACGTGTAAAGCTAAATCCCCAGATAACATATTCAATTGTGAAACTTGTGGAAAAGAGATCTGTACTGAGTGCTACAATATGACCAATGATGCTGAGATGATATGTCAGGATTGTATCAAGACTCGAGGATTAACTCCGGAGGATCTTCAGTTCTAGTAAATCATCTATAGTAAGGACCTTATACTTCAGTGTGTATTCACGGTCTATTCGAGGAAATCACCATGCAGTTGTTTTCTGACCCAATCTCAATGGGAATTATCGCTAGTCTATTAGCGGGTCTTGCAACTGGAGTTGGAGCGCTTCCAATCCTCATGAAGGCGGATTTCAGCAGAAGATCCTTGGATTTGATGCTGGGTTTTGCCGCTGGAGTTATGCTAGCAGCCTCTTCATTCAGCTTACTAGTGCCAGCCTTAGATATGCAAACTGCTGGTTGGATTGGAGTTTTTTCCGTTGTAGGACTTGGTTTCCTCTTGGGAGGATTGTTCGTACATCTAACTGACAAATTCCTACCTCACGAACACTTCCAGACAGGGCATGAAGGACCTTCATCAAATTTAGGAAGAGTATGGCTACTTGTTATTGCGATAACGATACATAATTTTCCAGAAGGACTTGCTGTGGGAGTATCCTTTGGTGGAGGAGATATCGCAACTGGAATGTCTGTTGCAGTAGCAATAGGACTTCAGAATATGCCAGAGGGCCTAGCTGTTGCGGCTCCACTTGTAAGAGAGGGCTACTCACGAAAATATGCAGTACTACTAGCACTTGCCACCGGTCTTGTAGAACCCATTGGTGGTATACTAGGAGTTTCTGTCGTAACATTTGCAGTAGGTCTCTTACCCTATGGACTTGCTTTTGCTGCTGGTGCAATGATATTCGTTGTAGGTGACGAGATGGTTCCTGAGAGTCATGCAGGTGGAAATGAACGTATAGCAACGTGGGGACTCATGGTTGGATTCTTCATCATGATGTCACTTGACAATGTGTTCAAGTTCCTATTTGGAGCGGGATAGGTCAGTTCAGCACTCCTTGTTTGATGCCATAGAGGTAGATGATAGCACCAAACATCATTATCACCACACATTCTTAGTATAATGAAATGAAATATTGGCTCCACCATGCCGCGTGAAGTTTCATAGAACACGATTATTCTTCAAACATTATTTAAGCAACTTATCATTTCAATACTAACTCCTCTCTGCCATGTTCGTTAACTCGCTCTGCTGAGAGGAATGGGGTTAGTGATATTGACTTTGCGGGTTAAAATATTCAATCAGTCTGTAATTTTTCAAGTATCGGTTTCATTGAACATCTAAAATAATCATCAACTGTCTAAGATGCATTGGTGTCAGTCCACCCCAGCAGAAGAATGATGATAGAAGTTCTATCTATACGGATGTGATGATAAAATGAACGAGAAGCGGACTGTTATGGCAATCTCCCTACTGATAATGCTTGGTACTTTGTCTGTGGTAGCTGCATTTCCCTTTGTGATGGAGCCGGGCATTGCTGTTGTCAAAGATTACACAGTCGTAAACATAAAACCACCAAATCCAGGTGGTGGAAAGGGTGATGTCATCAAGACTGAGATTCATGTACGTAACCTTGGTCATGGTGATATAGAGGACCATCTAAGAATCGGAGCTGAAATCAATGTTATCGCTCAGGTTTTTGGGAGCAACGATGTGATCGTTGATTTCTCAATAGATGATGAATATGTAGGACAAATGTTTCGAATTGCAGACTGGCAACCTGATAGAGAATTGGCGGCTGTATACAAAGGAACATGGTGGATTGACCCACTGAAGTACCTTGAGGGGTATCACACAGTTACAGTGACTGGTAATGCAGACTTCTTGAGGAAACCCATAGAGGATACTCATGAGTTCAAGATTGTGAGCCTTTACGAGGCAGAGTTGTGGTATGAGATTGATTACATGGAAGGTTTCATACCTGATCCAATTGCATTGGAATATTGGGCGGACTACTGGGATGACCATGCTATTCTCGTGCATTATACTGTAGATCAATCAGTTCCATGGAATCCTTCCCTGACCATGGATGACTTTTGGTCGATTGAGGTTGAATACAACAACAATTCCCTCGGAGCTGGAATGCAAACTGAAGTGGATGGATGGTATACAAGGAATACAAAATGGATGCTCTGGGCAGACCACATGGAAGACCCTTATAATCCCGGTCAAGCTGATTCCTATGTTGGCGGCTTTACATATGTCGCTATTGACCTCAAGAAAGGACGTTGTAACTCAGACATGCTTGGAGGGGACTACTCAGCCATATTCAAGGGAATGATAGAAGAAAGCTATTCCGAAACTGATTGGGTACTTGGTGGCGAGGTATGCGTCGCTATGCATGAA
>JAEOSL010000050.1 GCA_016840385.1 Candidatus Thorarchaeota archaeon
GCTCGGGAGATGTTGAGGTGGAATTCAATAACGGACCGCGAGATGATTTCAGCAAGATTCAGGTTGAAAGTAGCTTCATTGGACAATATTTCGATTGCGACATACTACTTCCTGCAGGCAAGAATGTGGGAGAGGTCAAGCTCTAATCACATGTATTCAGTAGCTTCAATGGTCTGAAGTTTCTTACCAGCCTTTCCGATATAGGACCTCATGATCTGGATGCATATCAAGGCAAAGAGAGGTACAGTAAGGTATGTGTACAGCGGGCTAAAGAACATACCAAGAGCCAGCATCAACCCAAGTCCTGAGAATCCAATCAGATTAGGTAGAAGATGCGCACGAGCCATAGACCACATACTCCGGATTGGCATCTGAACTGCAGACCCTCGTTGTCTGCTTATTTTTCGCTCAGCTTTGAAATCCCCACCCGTAGCAGCAGAATACGAAGCAATTCCACCAGAGGCTACTGTGAGAAACATATTAGAGATTATTAGTGCAGGAATGAAAATCCACAGCGAAGGTTGCACAATAATGACAATAACTGACGCGACACTTGTAGCAATCAAAGTGAATGGTACTGCACTGAATACCTTCCCCTTTACATAATCAGTAAGACTCGCGGGAGCAAGCTGGAGGTTCATCAGGTTCTTCCCTTCATAGACTAACTCATAGCCCGCAAAATAAACACCATATGAAACCGCAAACGGGACCATTGCATACATGATAATGAATGGGGTGAATCCAAAGAGATCTCCACCTGGAGCTAATAGGAAGATGAACATAAAGAGCACCATTCGTAATGGACCCACAAGATAATTGGCCAGAACCCTACCTTCCCTACGCACAGATGCTGTGTTGTACCACATTGAGGTGCTTGTAGTTGCGCTCATCTTAATGAGTGGGTAGTCAGAGGGATTCCAGGTAGTATGTGCGATTGTGATTACTTCCTTAGATGATCTCTTTGAACCACTTGCAAGCCATCCACTGTAGTGAGCTACTTCACTGAAGTGAGCATTTGCATAGATGAGGAAAGCTGGAATAATCAAGAACAGAATTGCCAGTAGGATATCTGTAATGCTGATTGGGAGACCCACTATCAGTCTTAGAGAAACTGCATTCATTGCCCCACCAGGACTAAAGTCAGAGGATAAACCAATCATTTGCGCAATATCGATTAATACTGAGAAGATTTCTGAAAAGCCACCATCAGAGGTCATGATAGAGAAGTAATAGAAAGTCCCGAATAGAATACCAGCAGCTGTTCCAAAGAACCAGCCAATCTGTTTCAGTCTACGTCGTCCTGCAAGAAATCGGGATATCGCCAGACCAATCAATCCACCTACCGAAACACCAAGGGTGACATTCGCCAATAGCATTGCAATAAAGATTGGAATGGAGAGTAATGCAATAGCTGAACCAGAAGCGATAGCAAATCCAATGACAATTGGGGTTCCAATTATGAGATAAATCATAGCATTATAGAAAATGATTACAATCGTTTTTTCCAGAAATAGCGTCTTCAAACTGATGGGCATGATCATCAGGTATTCCATTCTTGAAGAGTTAGCTACTGTTGACACGCTAATAGCGATAGAACCCATGAATGACATAATAACAATGAAATTGAAGATGGTAGAACCAAACTCGATATTATCAGCAATAACTGCTCGGAAGAATTCCCAACCGAGTAAATCAGCCATGAAGACAATTCCCCACAGGATAACTACCACAATGAGGGCTGCTGCAAAATAACGAAAGTACCTACGAAAAACACTACGCCTCTCGGACCTTTTCCCTTCTACATTCTTTATCCTAATTGTCCCTGCAAGATCATGTTTCAACAGGATAAGTAGGTCTGAAATCAAGAATCTTCACCAAGAAATGCTGCAATCCGTTGCATGTCAGGACCCCCAGTCAGGTCCAAGAATATATCCTCTAGAGACTGTTCTCCTTTTGCTTGTAGTCTCAACTCAGCCATTGTTCCTTCTGCTATCAATTTCCCGTCATTAATAATACCGATACGATCACACATCCGCTCGGCAATTTCAAGTACGTGTGTACTCATCAGAATTGTAGTGCCACGGTCACGGAGACCATTGAGTATCTCTTTGATAGTAGCGGCACCTCGCGGATCAATACCAGCCTGTACTTCATCAAGAATCAATATCTTGGGAGTATGAATGAGAGCTGCGACGAGACCTATCTTTCTAGACATACCTTTGGAGTATGTTTCTATTAGGTCATCACTTGCATCTTTGATATCAAGTAGAGTTAGAAGCTCGTCTATCTCCTCATCTCTCTCAGCACCTCGAGGAACCTTCCATATGTCACCGACATAATTGATGTATTCCCAGCCAGTTAACCTCTCGGGTAAAACTGCTTCCTCTGGAACATACCCCATGTATCGTTTTGCCTCAACGATATTCTCCTGAACATCAAATCCATTGATTCGAGCTGTGCCCGTTGTAGGTTTCAGAAGACCAAGGAGCATCTTCATGGTTGTACTCTTCCCTGAACCATTGGGACCAAGAAGACCGTAAATCTCACCAGGGTTGACCTGAAAGGAGAGATTATCAACGGCGGTGAATTCGCTAAAATTTCTAGTCAGCTCTACTGATTCAATCATATATATCACTTGGAAATCCTAACTGAAGAAATTAAAGCCTTGTCATCAAAGAGAAAGTCAGAGTCTATGAGGAAACTCTAGCCAAGTTTCCCATTGCCAAACCATAATAAGCAAGATTGGAAACGACCCATTCCGTACCCTAGGTGGCTTGTGTATGAAAACAGTTGATGAAACTCCCACCGCATCTACTGAAGAATCCAGAGAATCACCCGAATACGTCAGGACAAGCCTGGCTGCTGCAATGACTATGGGTAAAATTCCTGGGAAGTTCTATCGAGATGCCAAACTCTATTGTATCAATATTCTTTTGACATACGACGAAGGCTGTCATGCAAAGTGTGCTTACTGTGGGCTTTCGGGATCTCGAGAAACTGAATCGGAATGGTCAGATAGTAGCTTTATCCGTGTGGATTGGCCAATTTTCTCAGTTGAAGATATCAAAACTGCACTGACCGATGGGACATGTCCTCATGTTGAACGTGCCTGTATCTCAATGATAACACTCGGCAACGCGCGAGAGGATTGTATCTCGGTTGTTTCAGAGCTAAGCGAAGTAATTCCAAGGATTTCCGTCCTCATCACACCCACAATCATCAACAAGGACTGGTTAGTACGTGCGAAGGAAGCAGGTGCAGACAAAGTTGGTATTGCAGTCGATGCTGCGACAGAGGAGATATTCGATAAGGTTCGAGGAAAGGATGTCAAGGGACCCCACAAATGGGACAAATACTGGCAAACCGTGGAAGAATCTGTCGAAGTATTTGGAAGAGAGAACTCGGGCATCCATCTTATAGTCGGTATTGGTGAAACCGAGAAAGAGATTCTAGCAACAATTCAAAGGGCACAAGACTTGGGTGCGAGGACTCATTTGTTCTCATTCTTTCCTGAAGAGGGATCAGTTATGGAGGACACCCCTCAGCCACCTATCGGTAGTTACAGGAGAGTTCAACTTGCGCGATACATCATTAATTACGACCTTGGATCATTCCACAATATGAAGTTCAATCATCTCGGACAATTAACCGATTTTGGTTTGTCAAAAGAGGAATACGAGAAAGTTCTCACAATTGGTGAGGCATTCATGACTTCAGGATGTAAAGGAAGTACAATAGATAATGCATGCAACCGACCAATGGGTAATTGTACTCCTTTTCAAGCATCAATTGGTCACTGGCGTAACTTCCCAATATTACCAAACGAGGATGACATGAGCAAGATTCGAACCCAGCTCAATGACTATTCTCTTACCTATGAGGTGGATGAATCTTATTTTGACGACAATTGATGAATTGATTCAGAACTGCTTCAATTTGCCTGAAGATGAGTTAGGACCACTCTTTGAGAAAGCCTATAGAGCCTCTAGAGAAGAATATTCAGACAAGATGGCTTTCTATGCCCCGGGAATGGTTCACTATGAAACAGAGTTTCACGATGCAACAAATCCATACAGATTCCCGAGTATCTCAGTAACTGGGAAAGGATGTGCACTCAATTGCGAACACTGCAACGCAAGTCTTCTTGATCCAATGATTCCAGCATCAACACCGGATGCTCTGTGGAAAGTTTTCAACGATATCAAAGAGAAAGGTGGGAGTGGCTGTTTGATCAGCGGTGGTGCAACTCCTAAAGGCGATACTCCACTCATGGAATTTATTCCGACTATAAAGAGAGCGAAGGATAGCCTAGACCTAGATATTGTAGTTCATACTGGAGTTGTATATCCAGAAACGGCTAAGGCGTTGGGTGAAGCGGGTATTGATGGTGCGATGTTAGACATCATCGGGTCAGACGAAACTCTTCGTGAAATCTATCATCTTGACAAATCTGTTGATATTTTCGATGAATCAATGTCCTATCTCGAAGAACATGGAGTACCCTATATGCCGCACATCATTGCAGGACTTCATTATGGAGAGTTGATTGGAGAGGCAAAAGCAATCGAGATGATTGCGAAACATGAACCAAATTCTGTGGTTGTTGTGGCATTCATGCCCTTGGATCAAACTCCAATGCACGATGTAACTCCTGCGAGTCCGATGGATATTGCTCGGGTAATTCTAGCAACTAGACTGGCAATTCCAAAGAAACCATTGATTTTAGGTTGCGCTCGACCCCTTGGAGCTCATAGAAGAGAAACGGATAGACTGGCAATTGATGCAGGAGTCAATGGAATTGCATATCCATCGGATGAAGGATATGAATATGCTGAAGGAAAGGGATTCAAACTATCCTTTGCGGATCAATGTTGCTCACTTATTGAGCGTGTACTATGAAACTAGGTGACCGAAGAATTGAGTGATTGGCGACTACTTGACACAGGTGTTCTCACTGGAGCAGAGAATATGGCCTTAGATGATGCAATTCTGGAGTGTCGTGCTGAGATGCAGACACCCAACACTCTGAGGTTTCTCCAGTTCAAACCATCTACTGTATTAGTAGGATATCACCAATCTGTAGAACAAGAAGTGCGGGTTCCATTCTGTTCGGACAATGGTGTTGAAGTCAATCGAAGGATAACTGGGGGCGGCACAATTCTCTTCACACCAACCTGTCTAGGATGGGAGATATTTGCAGACAAGACCGCTCAAGGCTTGAATGATTTAAGGAAAGACCTAGGAAAACTTGCCCAATTCATATCTGACGGAGCTATTCGCGGTTTGAAAAAACTCGGAGTTGAAGCAGAGTTCAGACCTAAAAATGACATTGAAGTAAATGGGAGAAAGATATCTGGTACAGGAGGAACGGAACGTGGAGATTCCTTCATGTATCAGGGAACATTGCTTATTGATTTCGACATAGATTTGATGCTTCGTTCATTGAGGATACCAGTTGAGAAACTAAAGGATAAAGAGATTGAAAGTGTGAAGGAGAGGGTCACATGTCTCAAATGGGAACTCGGGTATGTTCCACCTCTGGATGATATAAAGAAAGCATTCAAAGAGGGTTTTGAAGAGATCATTGGAAGCAATCTCACTCCAGGAGATTTACTTCCAGTTGAAGAAGATATGTTCCAGAAACGTCTTCCATATTTTAAATCAAATGAATGGATAGACATGGTCAGAAGGCCAGCGAATACTGCGGGACAAGTCAGTGCTATGAAGAAGACACCAGGCGGATTGATTAGAGTATCAGCAGCACTTGATGTCCCTGGAAAGTACATAATTAGCTCATTCATCACAGGGGATTTCCAGGTGTTCCCACAGAGAGCGATAATGGATCTCGAAGCACGACTGAAGGATGTGTCAACAGATGAAGAATCAATCAGTAGAGCTGTTCATGATTTCTTCAAAGAAACTGGCACCAGAGTATTCGGGGTGGAGCCTGATGATTTTATCGAGCTGATCCTTGAAGCTGTGAAGAAAACTGCGTTCGTGGAGTATGGTGTTTCCTTAGAAGATTCAAATCACCTGATGACTGTGAATTTCATGCCAGATAATCTTGACAAACAGATCTTTGATTACATTCTACTTCCCTATTGTGCAAAATTAGTAGATTGTGACTACAGGTGGGTTGAGGGTTGCACAATATGTGGAAAATGCTCAACAAGCGATGTCTATGAACAAGTTCAGAACATGGGTGTACCAGTTCGGACTATTCAGAGCTTTGAACATCTGATGGACACAATCCAAGAGTTCAAAGAAAAGGGTGCAAGAGGATACATTGGTTCTTGCTGTGAGGCATTCAAGAGCAAGCATCATGATGACTTCGTTGAAACTGGAGTACCAATGCTCCTAGTTGACTTGGACGATTCAACTTGTTATGATCTCGGAAAAGAACAAGATGCCTATGCAGGAGATTTCGAGGGTCAGACAGTTCTTAAGAACGACCTCTTTATGCACGTCATTCAGACAATGTGGGATAGGAAGAATCTGAAGGCGGAGATTGATGACAAATAAAGAATATGATGTCATTGTGGTAGGTGGAGGGCCGGCAGGTTCGGCAACTGCGATTTGCTGTGCACAAGCTGGGAAAGAGGTTCTACTAGTCGAAAAAGACTCTCGAAACAGATACAAATCCTGCGGTGGGGTTCTCCCGCTTGTTGCTCCGGAAACAGTGGAAGATATAGTCGGAGAATCTATTCCTGATGATGTTAGAGCTGAACCATCCACCCTTGGATTGTACTATGTTCCTCCCAGTGGAAGAGCAAACAGTGGTAGAGTCAAGAATTATACTATACACAATATCGAACGAGCACCATTCGATCAGTGGTTACGTGATTTAGCTTCTGAAGCCGGAGTTGTGGTGAAACATGATTCCAAGTGTGTAGATTTTGGAAAAACAGACCAGTATAAAGTCGCAATTGATTCAGAAGAAGGACAGTCGGTTGTGCACTCAGATTTCCTTGTTGGGGCAGATGGAGTTCGGTCTTCAGTTCGAGGAAAGATGTTGCCATCCAGTATCACCCCAGTAATGATTGTTGAACAAGAATATTGGAAAACCTCTGGTGATTTTGAGGATTGCTTCTATGGTTTCTTTAGAGAAGATGTTTCAATTTCGTATGCGTATCTAATCCCCAAAGCTGATTCATTGATTCTCGGACTTGGAGCTGTGCCACATCAAGAACCAAATGTTTCTCAGCTCTTGAAACGGTTCAGAGGATGGTTGGTAGATGAATTCTCCTTTGTTCAAAAACAACTGCTCAAAAAAGAGGCTTGGTCGATACCCTTCGGATATTTCATTCCAGGTGAAGGTAACATGCTGCTAGTTGGAGATGCTGCAGGTCTATGTAATCCGCTCTCAGGGGAAGGTATCAGATTAGCGGTTGAAAGTGGAGAGGCTGCAGCCACTTCGATCACGTCCGCGAACAAAGAACGAGAACCAGCTCAAAACTATGCAAGGGATGTGCAAGGACTAGCAGATATGATTAAAGAACTCAATGAGTTTGTTAGAACAGTTGATGACGAAGGCCGTGAGAAATTCGTTCAAGCAGAATTGATGCGAAGAACGTAGGATAGATTCTTCATTAAGGGATGCCAAAAACAGAATGCGTGGATAAAGAAAGTAAATTGAGGTTCAATTATGAAAGAAGAGTCCTTTCGTGTTCGAGCTCCTGGGAGAGTATGCTTGTTTGGTGAGCATAGTGATTATCTCGGACTAAACGTGATTGCTGCCTCAATTGACATGTCAATACAGATTGTTTGCACTCCACGACAAGATGATACTGTGAACATATTCTATACGGATCTTAACGAGCGTGATTCTTTCTCATTAGATTCTGAAATCCAATATCGAAACAAGAGAGATTACGTCAGAAGTGCTTTCAATGTGATGATGCGAAAGAAAA
Source organism: Candidatus Thorarchaeota archaeon (assembly GCA_016840385.1). Next base: position 7,911 of record JAEOSL010000050.1, read on the forward strand.
TAGTCCTGAATCGCGGTGCGAATCTCAGGATTGCTGGTAATATTCCACATGCTGCAGGACTCTCAAGCTCATCTGCACTAACTGTAGGAGCTGTAATGGTAATATCTCAACTATCACGAACAAAGATGACTCCAGAAGAGATTGCGCTAACTGCGTATGATGCAGAAGTTGGAGAGTTTGGAGAGAGTGGCGGAACCATGGACCATTATGCTTCAGCTGTTGGTGGAATAATCCATGTAGATATGGCGAGTGGTCATGTTACGCAGCTTCCTGCAAAACTCGGATCGATCATCATTGGAGATTCAGGGGAAAAGAAGAAAGATACCGTTGGAGACCTTCGATATATTCGAACAACTGTTGAGAAAGAGTATGAAGCGATAGCACAGAAAATTGAATCATTTGATAGACGAATAACTTCGACAAATGAAGTCTATGAACTTGGAAGAAGTCGTCCCACCAAAGAGAGGGGTATGGCGGAGGCCACACTTCGAAATAGAGACCTTACCTATCAAGCTCTCAAGTTATTGAAGACCAATAGTCCCAATCAACAAGAGATTGGAGAAATGCTAAGAGAGCATCATGAAATTATGAGAGACTCTCTTAATAGATCGACTCCAAAGATAGAACGAATGATAGATGCAGCTTATTCTGTAGGAGCTCTTGGCTGTAAAATCAATGGAAGTGGTGGAGGCGGATCTATGCTAGCATATGCAGTAGGTAATGAAGAAGAAATTGCATCTGCTATTCAAAGAACGGGAGGAAAAACCTATGTCGTGAAAGTAGGCAAAGGAGCCTCTCTCACGACATCGATTGATTGATCTAATTACCTTCAGCTAGTTCCTTCATTCTTGCTTCTACAATTTCTAGAATTTCTTCTTTGAGCTTGCGACCATCAGTGAGAATTCTCTCAACATCTTTTGCAGCACTATCAGTAAAACTCTTGGTCTTGATATTGCCAAGGTTGATTCGTACATTGAGTGCAGCACCTTCAATTGCAGCCATGAGTGCATGTGCTGCAACACCAGCATCAGTGATAGTGTTGATGTTTCCTTTCTTGGCAGCGACCTTAGCATGCTCCATTGCACTGAAAGAGTGCTTCATGGTTGCAAGAGGCATCTCAGCAGCATGGATTGTTCCCTTCTCGATGATGTCTTCTTTCTCTTTCTTCTCCTTTTCAGTTTCTTCGGGAAGTTTGAAAGCAGCCATCACAACATCAAAAGCTTCAGAGTCTTTCTCGATAAGATCCATCAGAACTCCACGGTCGTACTCTGCACCATGACGATGCTCGAGCATTTCTTCCTTGATTCCAACGAACTTTCTACCAGAAAGTGAAAGACCCGTGACCATGCACACTAACCCAGCACCATAGGAACCCATTGCTGCAGCGACACTACCACCACCAGGGGTAGCACGTGCTCTTCGTATCTGGTTTCCAAACTCAATAACTGACATTTCAGTGAAAGTCTTCTTAGTAGGATCCTGTGCACCACCGAGATAATACAAATCGAGAATCATAGACTGGTCTAGCTTCTCAGGTCGTAGGTAGTACTGGAGTGCATCAATTAGAGCGAAGAGGGGAACCATTCCAACAATCTCGGTTTCCATGACTGTGGCTCCAAATCTAGCAGCCTCGTTCTTTACAACTTCAAAGACCTGGTGAATCTTCGTACGTCTAGGATGGGTCAAGTTTAGAGAAACTTGAGCACATTTCTTGGCAGGTAAGTCGAGACCGATACCCTGAACGTTCACAAATCCACCGGTAGTACCTCGGACTGCATCTGCACAGGCTTGAGCAACTGCAACGTTAGTTGTATTCAGGTTGAAATTAATAGCAACAAGAAATGGTCTTGAACCAGTTGCTGTAGCTCCAGCTGTTGGATGAATTTTGTTTGGTCCGTAATCAGGAGTCTTCTCAGGATCAGTACCAATGAGGTCTTTGAGACCTTCGAACTCACCCTCACGAATATTTGGTAGGTCCACTCTATCAGGTTTGGTTGCAGCTTTAGAATAGAGGTAGACAGGAACATTGTGCTTTGAAGAGAATTCTTCTGCGAATTCCTTCGAGAGCTCTATACATTCTCCAACGGTTGTACCGTGAAGAGGAATGAATGGCACAACATCGACAGCGCCCATCCTTGGATGCGCACCTTCGTGTTTAGTCAAATCGATCTTTTCCACAGCAACATCGGCTGCTTTCAGAGCAGCCTGTTTCACCTGTTGTGGTTCACCAATGAATGTGAACACAGAACGGTTGTGATCGGGATCATATTCTATATCGAGAAGACGGACACCTTCAACGCTCTTTACAGCATCTGCAATAGCATCAATGACATCTTTTCGACGACCTTCAGAGAAGTTGGGGACACACTCAACTACTTTCACAAGAGTCACCAGTGCCCGCTCGGAACCTCGGTCTACAAAAGCGTTTGGGCAGGTCCATTATGTCAGTCTTGAGCGAGATATTCCTTTACTTTTTGCACATCCACTTCAAACATATACGATTCCAATTTCATTTTAAAACCCATTTTGTCATTGATAGCTAACATGGGCTCGTTAGAAGTGGCATTTGATGTAGATACAAGTTCTACGTCAGGATATTCATCACGAATCTTAAGGAGCATTGCTGCCTTCAACCATTTACCCAGACCTCTACCACGATACTTCTCTTGTACACCAGTAAGATATTGATACACAAGTGTGGGTGTTGCGAGATCATAACCAACATCGGTTAGCCCTGCAATATCTCCATTTTCTGCTAGTGCTACTGCAGAAATCCATGTTCTACCAGTTTCTTTTGCCTGCGCCTCTTCCATTTTCCACTTGGCAGGAGTGTAGACCTCATCATCATAGGTAAGCTCGTTTCTTGGTGCCTGGTTCAGGACTTCTGTGTAAACCTTGCAATAATCCTCGAGAATAGAATCAGGAATTGAAAGATAGAAATTTATACTCAAATCAGGAGACCTCTGAGAGCCCTCGGTCGCCCAGCTTTCAATAAGATCCCAATCAACTGACTTCATTTCGAGTTGATTGACACGATATGCAAGAGCTTCTTTCCCACCAATACGCTGCAAGAATCGTCTAGAAGCCTCACTTATCAAAGAGCCAATAAATCTAGTTCTATTGTACTCTACAGCATGTTTGTACGCTAATCGGACAAGCTTTTCCGCTATTCCTTCCATACGATAGTCTTTGTGAATAGTCAGTTGTATTTGACAGATATCCTCATTTCCAGGAAACGCAGGGGCATCTTCCTTAAGAAATGTACAACGTATCCAACCTATTGCTTCAGTAGGTTTATCGGTTCTGATTGCAATATAGGCCTTGACATCGCTAAACGCCAGACCGCGGATCATACCATCCTTTACTGACACCAAATCGGTGATTGGTATAACGGGAAATAGTTCCTTGGTTGTTTGAACACTGAAATTGTAAAACATCTCCCAGTCTTCATCACTTGCAGTTTTCAAATCAAATGGATGAATCTCATATTTCAACGACTATTCCCCTGTATAATTTTCTAGAGAAATGGAATAGCATGAGATAAATTGTTCGACTGGATGTCAACGACCCTTCAGGTACTCTCCGAGCTTCTTGGTTTCAACTTGCATATTGTAAGTTTCATGGTGTAGAATGAATCCCAAGCGTTCATTTATTGCAATCATGGGAGCATTAGAAGTAGCATTACCAGTGGAGATTGTTTTGATGTCGGGAAATTTCTCACGAATCTTAAGAAGCATGGCAGCCTTTACCCACTTTCCTTTCCCGTGACCTCGATAGTTCTGGTCAACTCCGGTTAATCCTTGACCTAACATAGGAGATTGCGAGGGATCATAGAAGACATCCGATAGACTTGAGATATCTCCATTCTTCTCACGTACCAAGACTGTCAACCAAGTCTGTCCAGCTTTTTCCATCACTTCTTCATACTTTCTGAACAATTCTGGAGTGTAAATCTGGTCTCCAATAGCAAGGTCATCGAATGGTGCTTGATTATAGACCTCGGTATATTTCGTGGTATACTCATCAATGATTTCATCAGGTATAGAGGTATAGAACTCAAGTGAAGCCTCAGGAGATCTCTTTGTACTCTCCGTCTCCCATTGCTTGACCATATTCCAATCTACTTTGTCCATGTCAAGTCTATAGGTACGCATCTCCAATGCTTCTGTCCCATCGAGGGTACGATTTAGCGCTCTGCCATCTTCTTCCATAGAGCCTCCTAAGATAATACTCCTGTCTTTTTCAACAGCAAATTCGTAAACTAATTTCAGAAGTGCTCGACCTATTCCCTTTCGTCTATGTTCTTTGAGAATAGCAATCCTCACTCTGAGGTTGTGCTTGTTCCCTTCATAGGAGGGAGAAGTTTCTTTATACACATATAACTCAAGACTTCCAATAATTTCATTGGGGTCATTTTTTTTTGTGACTGAATAGAATTTGATTTCATATTCCTCAATAGATGCTTGTGTCCACTGTTCATAGCTTGCATCACTTTCAACAGGATCGTCTGGCAACACTTCAGATAGTCTCTTTCTTCGATAGGTGTGGTATCGCGACCATTCTGCTTTGGATGATGATGAAATATCAAACTCTTGAATTTCGTAACTCTTCATTGCACGATCTCCTAAGAATGAAATCAGCTTTAGAAGAGTAACTAACTTTCTAATAAAACCTTCAATGAGAGATTTGGGCTGAATAGGCAGATACTACGTTTTTGAGAAGCATTGCAATTGTCATCGGTCCAACACCACCGGGTACTGGTGTTACACAGACTGCCTTTTCCTTCACCTTCTCGAAATCAACATCGCCATAGGGAGTAGCAACGTCAATAACTACTGCACCTTCTTTCACCATATCTTCTGAAATGAAGAAGGCATCATCATCAGATTTACGACGACCAATAGCTGACACTAGTACATCAGCCTGTCTTGTGAACGATGGTAGATCCTTGGTTCGTGAGTGACATACCGTAACTGTGGCATTACGATTTAGTAGTAGCATTATAAGCGGTTTTCCAACAATCATCGACCTGTTGATTATGACTGCATGTTTACCAGATAGATCACTCCAACCGATACGGTCCAACATAGTAACGATACCATGAGGTGTGGCTGCACTCAGGTCCTCTTCACCATAGAATAGGCGATAGACATTTTCTGGGGAGAATCCATCAACATCTTTCAATGAAGTGATTGCACTAATTATTGTCTTCTCATCGATATGTTTTGGTAATGGTAATTGCACAAGAATTCCATGTACAGAGGAATCATCATTGAGTGACTGTATCAACTCAAGCAGCTCCGCTTGTGTTATTTTCTCAGGAAGATCATGAGATTCAGAGAGGATACCAGCCTTGTTTGAAGCTTTATGCTTCATTCGAACGTACATCTGAGACCCTTCATCAGCACCAACAATCACTGTTGCTAATTTGGGAGAGATACCGTTCTTCTCTACAAGTTTCTCAACCTCTATCTTGACCTCTTTCCGAAGACGATTTGAGAGTCTTCGACCCTTGATAACACGGTCCTCGCAGATTGGCTTTAGCTCTTTCTCAGTCATTGAATTCACCTATTTAGAAGACTCCAGTTATGTTCCCGTCATCATCAACGTCCATTCCTTCTGCAGCAGGAACTTTTGGAAGACCAGGCATGAGGTTGATGTTACCCATATAGATAACAATGAACCCAGCACCGGCACTCACATCAGCACCGACTACTTCAACATCAAATCCTGTGGGACGACCCTTGAGACCTTTGTGGTCAGATAGACTGAATTGAGTCTTAGCAATGCAGATTGGGAGTTTACCATATCCTCGCTTCTCGAGGGAGCGAATACGACCCCTTGCTCCTGTGGTGTAGTCCACGTCCTTCGCACCGTAGATTTGTTGAGCAACTTTCAGTATCTTTGTCTTGATGGGATCATCCAAATCGTAGGTGTATTTGATAGGTTCAGCAGGATTGTTCTTAATCGTATCAACCACCGCATTTGCCATATTGATGCCACCCTTACCGCCTTTTGTAAACACTTCAGAAAGAACAACTTCCACACCTTTCTTTGAACACTGGTTCTTGACCATTCCAATCTCAGCGTCAGTGTCATCTGGAAATCGATTGATTGCAACTACTACAGGTACTCCAAAGTTACGCATATTCTCTACATGCTTCTCAAGATTCGGGAATCCTTTCTCAAGTTCTCCACTCCCATGATGTTTCAATGCACGAATGGTCGTAATAACAACACAGGCGTCAACCTTGAGGTCGCCCGCACGAGTTACAACATTGAAGAATTTCTCTGCACCTAAATCAGCACCAAATCCAGCTTCAATCACAACGTAATCAAAGAGGCGAAGTGCAATGTCTGTAGCAATGATAGAACTTGTGCCATGAGCAATATTCGCGAAGGGACCAGTGTGCATGAACGCAGGAGTTCCTTCTGCAGTCTGAATGAGATTTGGCATTAGTGCATCTCTCAGAATCACAGCCATAGCACCCTCGGCTTTCAAATCGCGAGCATACATCTCTTTGAGTTGCTCAGACCTTGCAATGAGGATATTACCAAGTTTGTCTTTCAGCTCGGTATAGTTATTGGAAAGACCAAGAATAGCCATGACCTCAGATGCTGAAGTAATGATGAAATGCTCCTCTCTTGGAAAACCATCAAACCTACCACCCAGACCAATGATTATCTTTCTGAGTGCTCTATCATTCATGTCCATGTTTCGTGGCCAGTAGGTTCGCCGAACATCAATTTCAGGTTGCATATCACGATGAATGTAATTGTCGATCATTGCAGATAGGAGATTATGGGCTGCGGATACTGCAGGAAAGTCTCCAGTGAGAAAGAGATTGATCTTCTCAAAGGGTTCCAGTTTCGCTTTGCCACCTCCAGCTGCTCCTCCCTTGATCCCAAATACGGGACCCAAAGAAGGCTGCCTCAGCGTTACAACTGCATTATGCCCTAGAGCATTCAGAGCCATTGAGAGACCGATTGAATTCGTGGTCTTACCTTCACCAGCAGGTGTTGGACTGGTTGCAGTAACGAGGATCAGTTTCCCTTTACGTTCACCTAATTCTTTTCGGATGTTCAAATCGATCTTCGCCATGTACTTGCCGTACACTTCGAGATACGTCTCATCAATTCCAGCTTTTTCTGCAATCTCAGTTATTGGAATCATGTTTTTTGTCACTCACCCAAACCGTCTAACGTTTCTCAGATGTGTCGAACATTGATAAACCAAGCTCTCTGGTAAATAAATTTAGACTATAATTTGATGATTTATCTATTGAGAACCAATTAGATGAAAACTTGCTCCAAAAGCAAATCTTAGTATACTTAGTAATTCACCCAGCTCTATGATAGGAGCCTCAGTTTCAACATATCGTGTAATATTGGTGACTTTCCTATGTGGAATCATCCTTCTACTCCCCTATAATCCAGCTGTGAGTGCAGAACCAAATTCATACTGGCCTACAGAGAGTTGGCAATATAGTACTCCAGAGATTCAAAATATGAACTCAACAATGCTAGAAACTGTTGATGAATTGATGGAAAATTATAGCTGCGGAGTAAGAAGTTTCCTTGTTGTCAGGAATGACTACATAGTCCACGAAACTTACTACTCACCATACTACACAGAAAATCACACACAGTATCTCTACTCATCTACGAAAGGTATAGTTTCTCTACTTGTTGGATTAGCCATCTTTCAAGGATACATCGATAATGTTAGTCAGAAGGTTGTCGATTTCTTCCCCGATAGAACTATAGAAAATTTAGACAGTCTGAAAGAAGAAATAACTCTTGAACATCTACTTACAATGACATCTGGTTTAGAATGGGATGAAGCTAACTATACTACCTTTAACGACATGTTCGAAATGAGAGAAACAGATGATTGGATCCAGTATATTCTAGACAGACCAATGGTTGCAGAACCAGGATCTATATTCAATTACAATAGCGGTTGTTCCCATCTCCTAGCAGGAATAATTAATGCAACAACTGGTATGACTCCGCTCGAATTTGCAGAAGAGCATCTCTTCAGTCCATTAGGAATAGAAAGGTATGGCTGGCTTGGAGATAGTCAAGGTCTCAGCTATGGAGGTTCTGATCTTGTACTCACACCCAGAGGAATGGCAAAAATAGGAATGCTCTATCTCAAGGGAGGTATTTGGGATGGACAGAGAATTGTTTCAACTGAATGGATTGACCAATCAGTTACGCCTCATACTCATGACGACAATCGCACGCAATATGGCTGGCAACGAGAGTATTATGGTTATCAGTGGTGGGTACACTCTTCATCCGGATTCTATGCGACACAGGGTAGAGAGGGACAGCACATCTATGTAATTCCAGAACATGATATTATCATCGCGTTCACAGGCCATGTTACGGATACCGAGTATCCATTCTCATTTGATGATATGGTCAGAGATTATGTACTTGCGGCTGTTATTCCAGTAACTATAGGAGAACCACAGACATTTCCATTTACCGCAATTCTTGCAGCGGGAGTTGGTTCAATTCTGATCGTTGGAGTTGTTTTCAAAAAGAAACAGTAATCGTGAACAGTGATTAACCAAGCTCTCTGGCAAGTTTGCTTACATTATTCCAACCTTTGTTTGACGCTTTCGATACACAATCACTAAAGCAATCAAAACACCAGCGATACCTATTCCTGCGATTCCGACAGTTAGATAATCTGATGGAGGAGAATCAGATGGAGTGACCGGGACACCATCACCAATTACTACCAGACAGGCAAACCTATTAGATTCAATGAGTGCAATCCCTGTTACATAGGCAAGATTGTTATCACATATATCAATGCTCTTTCCGATATTATCATAGAACGTCCACACCCCATCACCAATGGGTCCTAGGTTCCAGGTCGAGTTCCATCGATAGTCACCACTAGCATTGAAGTGAACAACAAGAGGAACAAAATCAGCAAGTCTTGCTTTTGCGACAACATAAGCAGCGTCGTTTTGTCCGATCGCAAAACCCACTAAATCGATATTGCTAAGTTTTGCTGCATGATAATATCGTCCCCAGGTTGTGCTCCAGATCTCTTGTCCAAATCGGTCCAATTTTGCAACAGTAAACCCATTATCGTTTTTTCCAGCCCCATATAGATCTCCATTAGGCCCCACATCTAATAGAGTGTAGTCAGAGAATGTCATCCAGGAGCGATTTCCGTTGGAGTCCCATCTTGATATCCAATAATCGTTGTAGCCATCACGTCCAACTATAATGATATCTCCTAGTGGGCTAGTTGCTATATCTAATGCAAACCAATCTTCAGCTACCCAGTCTTTCGTCCATTGATGCACACACTCAGAGTTATGTTTGATTACAATTCCAGTGCTTTCATAGGCTGAAGCTCTCGAATATCCAATTATGTAGATATTTCCTTGATTGTCAATGGTCATGTCTCTTGCGTAATAAAGAGTTGAAGTAACATCTCTATGCCAAATTAGATTTCCAGCATAATCCCATTTAGCTATACGATACTCAGTTTCGGCAGTGTTACTCCATAGGTCTCGAAACACTCCAAGAGCATAGATGAATCCATCACCCGGAATTGCTAATGTTATTCCACCTGTGGCTTGCCCACTTGCCATTCTTTGGGACCATATGGGATTCGCATAACTATCCCATTTGATTAAGACTAGCTCTGCCTCGTCGGTTGTATATTTACCTTCAGTAACTAACGTGTACACAAATCCATCTGGAGCAACCTTTACATCATCTGAGGATGCATTAAGAGTTCTTTCTTGATTAATACCGATAAATGAAGGAGGCGGAGTGTTTTCGGCATCATAAGAGTCATCAAAAATACCAAGATGAACAGCACGAATACTGAATGTGATGGACCCATTATAGAAGGTCCAGGGGTGTATAATTGTCCCACCATCATTGAACTCGTTGAAATACTTAGTCGGACTAAGACCTATTGCGAGATCGAGGTGCGTATATCCTCTGAGCGTAAATTGATAGCATGTCGAACTATCCAAGGCGATCCCATGTTCAGAATATTCGGATGTGGGAAGGAAGTAGTTGTCAGATATGGGGTGATTTTTATTGAGTTTAAACACAATGTCTACTGGCGCTCTGAAAGCAATGAATGTTTCAAACATTGCAGGATATTCTTCATGTATCGCAAAATCTCCACTTGTTTCAATCAGACATTCAACACTAATGGCAGCTTCCCAAAAGGGCTCAAATTCAAACGGAAGAGAGATGTACATGAAGTCGTTACAATTGATTGTATTTGCATATGGCGTCGGAAAGCTAAGTTCAGTTCCCGCAACATGAGTCCATGTTAGATTCACATAGTTGTCTATTTCTCCTGTACCATAGAAGTAATCTGAATTAAATTCCTCAGAAGTACCATTTTGCACAACCAAAGGTTCGGTATGCAAATATGGGTCGGACAATGGTTCATCAGGGGTCCAAGGAGAACTAACTAATTCCAGATCTTGTGCTTGATTTGTAGTATCTATAGGCAATGAATTGCCAGGTATTGATACTTGACCAATGAGCAATAGTATAAACACAGTTACAATGCAAATCCTCTTCAAACCTAAAACTCCTAAACACTCCCTAATCATTATTACAAAAACAGCAAGAAAAGTCAATCGGTTTGAGCGATTCATCTATTACAAACTGAAGTTGGTGGCAGTATTTGCAACACCTTGGTGGGAGGTCATTCAATTGGGATTCGCTATAGTGAACTCAAGTTGTCAAAGTTCATCCCCGTCGGTATCATTGTAGACTCTGGCATTCACTTGCGTTGATTATCATACTTAATTGACAATGTCCCGTTGTTCTGGTCATGAAAGCTCGCGGGATTGTGATTGCTCTAGTTATGATGTTCTTAATTTCCACAACGTTCTTTGTACAGCCAACAACTGCTCAAACTCATAAGCCAGTTGAGATTTGGCCCACAGATGGATGGGCAACAAGTACTCCTGAAGGACAAGGAATGAGTTCTGCACTCCTCGATGATATTTACACAGATGTAAGGGATTCAGACGCAAATATTCGTAGTATGCTTGTGATTAGACATGGATACATCGTGGCGGAGGAGTATTTTACCCCGCAATTGTACGATATGAATAACACACACATTCTGTTCTCAGTAACAAAGAGTGTGGTTTCAAGTCTGATTGGAATAGCTATCGACAACGGATTCATAGACAACACAAGTCAACTGCTCCTCGATTTCTTTCCGGACATGGAAATAGCTAATCCAAGTGCTTGGAAAGATGAAATCACGTTAGAAGATGTTCTAATGATGAGGACTGGATTTGACTGGGATGAGAGTGACTACACAACCTATGACGATTTCTTTGCAATGAGAGACTCTGACAACTGGGCTCAGTACGTACTCAACAGCAGCATGGCTGCTGAACCAGGTACAGTATTCGATTACAATAGTGGTGCTTCACATCTGTTAGCTACAATCATCAATGTTACAACAGGGATGACTCCTCTAGCCTTCGCGGACCAATACCTCTTTGGTCCCTTAGGAATAACACGAAGAGGATGGATTCCAGATCCACAGGGAATTAACTTTGGTGGTTCAAACTTGGCTCTGATCCCTCGAGCAATGGTGAAGTTTGGATTACTGTACATGAATAACGGAACCTGGGACAGTCAGCAGATAGTATCAGCTGATTGGGTGAATAATTCGAGTCACGATCCAGCAACGGGTTACACTCAAGTCAGTTATGGATATCAATGGTGGATTGATGACGATGATAATTGGTATTCAGCTAGAGGGTACAATGGTCAATTCATCTATGTTGTTCCAGAGCACGATGTGATAGTTGTGTTCAGTTCAGATAATGAGGATGGTCCCTACGAATATGATTTGCACGTGCGCAATGTTCTGGGAGCAATCACGAATACTTATCCAACACCAACTGACCTTCCACCAGACATTCCCTATGTCCTAATTGGTGGAGTGGCTCTCGCAGGTATTGCTGTCGTTGCCATAATTGTACGTCTTCGAAGATAATTCTGACATCACGTAATGACCGTGTGGCTCTCCAAAAGAACATAAGACGGATTCACATTGAGTAGTGTGGTTGTGACGAGAATGAGCTTTCCTTTTCGTTTTCCAAGTTTCTTTCGAATGTTCAGGTTAATCTTGGCCATGTGCTTTCCGTACACTTCCAAGAATTCCTCATCAATCCCAGCATCTTTTGCAACATCAACAATAGGTCTCATGTTCTCTCTCACCCATCGTTTGTCGAACACGCTTTCACAGTATCACATACTGATAAACCAAGCTCTCTGATAATGAGCCCTTGCACAGATTGGCTAACTTTAAGTAGAATTAGGGTGATTTCTCTCTATGAAGGCCCGAGGGATAGTCACATTCGCAGTGATGGTAGTGCTTGTTTCAACGGTTTTTCTTTCTCTTCCATCTGAGGTCAAAGCGCAAAGGCCAATTGAAATCTGGCCGACACAGGGATGGGCAACATCAACCCCTGAGGAACAGGGTATGAATTCCTCAGCTCTCGAAGATGTTTACGATCATGTCAGAGACTCACGTGCCAGGCACCGAAGTCTTCTTGTTGTGAGACATGGGTACCTTATCGCGGAGGAGTACTTCGTACCAATAATGTATGATGTCAATGACACGCACAACCTGTTCTCGACGACAAAGAGCGTAGTTTCTTCTTTGATCGGAATAGCTATCGATCAGGGTTTCATAGACAACACAAGTCAACTGTTACTTGACTTCTTTCCAGACCGGACCATTTCAAACACGAGTGCCTGGAAGGAAGAAATAACACTTGAAGATGTACTGCAAATGAGGTCAGGATTCCAATGGTACGAGCCCTTCACCAGCGGATACGATGATTACAATGCGATGAAGGATTCTGATGACTGGGCCCAGTTTGTCCTCGACCGACCAATGGCATATGAACCAGGTTCGACTTTCTATTACAATAGTGGGAACTCACATCTGCTTGCGACAATAATCAACGTAACCACTGGGATGACTCCTCTTGCATTTGCAGATCAGTATCTCTTCGGGTCTATAGGTATCACAAACAGGGGGTGGCCGACAGACCCCCAAGGTGTCAATAATGGTGGTCAATATTTGGCTCTAAGACCACGAGATATGGCAAAATTCGGACTCTTGTATCTGAACAATGGAACTTGGGATGATCAACAAGTAGTGTCATCAGATTGGGTCAATATTTCTAGCCATGGTCCGTCAACACCGGAGGGACCATGGAGTGACCAATGTGGGACCTACGGAGAGACCAGCTATGGATATCAGTGGTGGCTCAACGATTATCAGGGTTGGTATTCAGCGAGAGGGTTTATGGGCCAGCTCATCTATGTCATTCCTGAACATGATGTCGTGGTAGTCTTTTCCTCTGACAATACTGGCGGATGGGAATATGACTTGTGGGTAGGTCAAGTCCTTAATGCGATCACGAACATCTATCCAACTACAACACAAACGGGAACACCGCTAGACATGACATATGTTCTGGTAGGAGTTGTTGCAATAGGTACGGTGGCAGTAGTAGTGATAGTAGTCAAGATGAAAAAATGAACATTGTAAAGGGATTTTCACAACGGGTTTCCAAAAGAACATAAGACTGGTTGAGATTGAACAAGAGTAAGGATAGTGACTACAACATGGTTAATCTCTCAGAACCAATTGAATTTGCCAGCTTGAAAATTAAGAATCGATACGTGATGCCTCCGATGGTACGTAACATGGCCACCGAGGAAGGTCTGATTACAAATGAAGTAATTCATCACTATGAGGAGTGCAGCAAGGGACAGGTAGGTCTCATCATCGTTGAAGCAGCAACAACTGCGTGGGAACATGCAATGATGTCGAAAAATATTGGTGTTCATGATGACAAATGTATACCAGGGCTCCGAAAACTTGCGGAAGCAATCAATAAACATGGAGCCAAATCGTTCATTCAGATCAATCATTCCGGACTGAAAGGTCTCAAGAAGAAGAGGTATGTTGGACCATCAGATATCCCGGTATTGAAGAATACAACAGCAGAACCCATATCGGTTGAAGAAATTGAGGTGGTCGTACAAGAGTTTGTAGATGCTACACGTAGAGTAAAAGAAGCAGGATTTGATGGTGTAGAGATTCATGGAGCACATTACTATCTCCTGAGTGCGTTCCTCTCATCATATACGAATAGACGAGATGATGAGTATGGAGGTTCGACAAAGAACAAAGCTAAGATTTCAGTTGATATCATCAAGAGAATTCGAGAGGAACTGGGCAACTACCCAATTATCTTTCGAATGAATGGATTCGAGAATGTGGTCGATGGTGTTTCAATGGAAGAGGGAATTGAGATTGCAAAGATAGTTGAAAAGGCAGGAATTGATTGCCATCACATTTCGTGTGTTGTGGATTCAACTTTCAATCCAGGAATACCACATGTCTTTGAGCAGGGAGATGAGCCGGAGTTTCTCAATGGATACCCCTATGATTCCTGCATCCTTGTTGCGGGCCAAATCAAACCCCATGTCAAGCTCCCCGTCATCGGTGTAGGTGAGGTTCGAGATGAAGCACTCGCTAGGAAATTCGAAGAAGATGACATCTGTGATATGCTCGGTATTGGGAGAGGTCTCTTAGCAGACCCCTACTTTGTCCAAAAGGTCCTAGAAGGACGCGGAAACGAAATCATTCCATGGAAAGACTGATAGATTCATACTCGTATGGTTTCATATGAGTTGGGAGGAAATCGTCAATCAGGACATTCGCAATTGGCTCCTCGGTCCAGAGAATCCAAACGTCCGATATTGGGCGCTACAACAATTAGAGGATAAACCAAGAGATCATCCAGATGTACTTGATGCACAAACAGCATTGATGGCTTTTCCGTGTTCCAAGAAGATATTTGGAGCGCAACAACAGGAAGGGCAATGGGGTAAATTTGATGACATGTACCTTCCCAAGTATACGGCTTCGACACACACACTCCTCATTCTCGCAGAACTAGGAGCTAAGAGAACTCCAAACATCGAAAAGGCAATTGAATTCATGTTTCAGTTCCAACGTACTTCAGGACACTTTCTAAAGGATTTACCAAAAACCGAGAAAGGAAGATCAAGTATTGTAAAAGATGGATGCTGTCTTGATGGAAATATTCTCTATTACCTCATTCATTTCGGATACCTCGATGATCCAAGAACCCAGAAGCTCATTGATTTCCAAATCGACTATCATTCAGACGATAGTGGAGGATGGAAATGTCGTGCATTTCCCATAGACAAGAACAAGGTATTCCCTGAGAATTGCTACATGGGTGGAATAAAGATTCTCAAAGCACTTTCACAGATTCCTGAGAACCAAAGGTCATCTGATCTCACGCACATCATCAACAAAGAGGTAGATGTTATTTTTGAAAATGGTATCTTCAAGTATCTCAAGAATGCAGATGGCAGTCGAAAAGAGAAAGCTGGGTGGAAACGATTTGGATTCCCACTCTTCTACCAATCAGATGTTCTTGAAGTACTTGATATCCTGACTGTACTTGGTGTGAAAGATGAAAGAATGCAAAAGTCAATAGATCTTGTCCTTAATTCAAGAAACGAAGAAGGTACTTGGGATTTGAAGAATACGTACAATGGAAAAATGTACTGCGATATAGATGAAAAGAAGAAACCGTCAAAGTGGATTACACTTAGAGCTGCCCGAGTCCTTTGCAGATATCTTCAGTGATCACCGTCGCTATTTCCTACCATATGTTAGGCATCTCTGAGGGTGTGGTTTCCCACATGATCTACATTTCCAGCCCTTGTCATATGTCCAGTCATTATGCCCACATTCACACTTCATTATCATTCATTGTCTCTCCTTAAATTCTAATAATCATCTACGCTCTTCAGGAATAGTGACTTTGTATCCCAGATTTTCATGTTGACTGCGCTGCTCCATTAACCCATATCCGAGACCATAACAAAAGACAGTAGGTTCAGGTGTAATCTTGATGTAGGCAAAATCCATTCCTATCTCTTCAGCATCGGATTGCAGATTCATCCGTCCAATTCTTGTCTGACTCATTGC
>JAEOSL010000145.1 GCA_016840385.1 Candidatus Thorarchaeota archaeon
CTCATTTGCTTGACTACCCATCAATTTCACAACTGTTGGCCATGGAATAAGGACTGTCCGAGGTTCTTCTCTTTTAGCAGCATCAACCATCTCCTCCAACTGGCGATACTTTTCTTTCAGTTCAATTTCCGAATTCGCAGTGTATCCTACCACGGTACCGTAATCTGGTTCTCCATCAAAGTGCTTCACAGGATATGGCACTTTGAGTAGCATCTTGATTATAGATAGAGACTGACTGTCGATGTCTTCGAAATTGCCCGACCGTGTAATCGTCTTTAGCAAGTCTGTTGTTGCATGCTCTCCAAAAGTAAATAGAGCTGCAAATCCGTGAACTTTCTTTTTCGGCCAGAGTTTCAATGCTATTTTCGTAACAATTCCGGTCATTCCTTGCCAGCCAGAGAATAGACCAATAAGATCAGGAAGGGGGTATCTTCCAAACCAATTTCCATCGCCCATGATACTCGAACCAACTCTGACAAGTTCACCAGTTGGTAGAACAGCTTCGAGACCATTGACGAAATCAGCCATTGAACCATGTGTTGTGGATAAATCGCAGAGCCCTTGAACTAGAGCATTAGCAAGAACTGAAGTGTAAGGTGGAGCAAGAGGATAGGTATAGCGTAGAGTAGGATGGTGTTTATCGAGATGACGTTTAACATGGCCGAACGTTACTCCTGGTTCGATAACCATGTACATAGCATCTTCATCAACTTCCAGAATTTTGTCCATTCGTTTTAGATCTACAATAACCGCTCCGTCTACCTGAGGTATCGTGAGACCTCCAACACTTTGACCTGTCACGAATGGGATGAGCGGAGTCAGGGTTTCATTTGCGAGCTCGATTATTTTTTGGACTTCCTCAACCGTAGATGGCATGACGATCATCAACGGTTGCCTGGCTGGATTCTCGGTCATATCAAAGGAGTAAATGTACCGTTCTCCTACTCCATCGGCAACGTATTTGGCCCCAACAATATTATCAAAGCGTTTCTTTAAGTCTACCATATCATCACTTCAGAATAGTATTCATGAGACCATAGAATCGATAGAGTGCGATTAGATGTCTGAAACCCTTCACTTTGATTTTCCTACTAAAGATCGCTCGAATCATGGAAGTCTTTCTCTCTACTAATTCCAGTATTGTTCCGAATTCCATTTTGAAAATAAGAGTAGGTTCCTCAACTATTCCCGATTTGATACTGATGGTTTCATCAAAAATGATAGATACTGGATAGTAATCGGTATCGAAAACCACTGTCATTCTCCAATTCTGCATCTTATCGCGCAATGCAGAATTCGCAATCTGGTTGTTAATTAATTTAGCAAGAATATTTCCAATAAAATCTGGAGGTTCCGTTAACATTGAAATCAGGCTCGATAGTCAGTACGTTACAAACCACCTCTTGAAGATACCTCTGTGGATAGTAACAAGGTACGAGGAGAGGTGTGTGAGAAACCGAGGTCTCTCACATCCACCTTCTAGACAAATCAAACGATTTTGTCAAGAACTTCTTGCAAGTCCACAATATCATCGAAACTGTTTGGATCTACAAGAAGAGCTCCAGTGATAGTTCGCTCCTCACCGGGTTCGAGCCAGTAATTACTTTCAACTGCTCCGAGGAGTAGTACTTCTCCAAGAGTAGCAGAAATAATTCGAGCCGTATCATTGGCTAGCATAAAGCTGAAGCCTGAAGTACTCTCTTGACCGTCTGCAGGTTTGATCCACACTACATTTCGAGATGGGGTCACTGCCACTGGCGCCATGCCTTTCCTGACATTTGTAACGCTTCCATTCCATTCAGTAGCAATACTACCATTAGCCAAATGTTCATCCATCTTAGGGTCGATGAAGAATGATGGCCAGAACCTGATAGGGGCGCTAGTCTTGTTTGAAATAGCCCACTGGATAAGAACTATTGGACTTCCTGGTGCGGTAAGATATCGCAAATTGAAGTGTACTCCACGTGCCAACTGCTGTATTTTTCCGATCCAGCTAATCTCAACACCTTTCCACAAACCAGCTTCGTAACTCTTAGCAACCATAGATTCCTTATTCGTTCGAGCCTTGTCAAGATCTTCGCCCATATCTTCATCAAAAACTAGTGGTTGGACACCGCCATAGTAATTGTCAAAGAAACCTCCAGGTTTGGGAGCTGGATTGGGAAAAGCACTGGTCATGAATTCAACTCCATGCTGATTCTTCAATGAAATCAGGCAACCTCCATAATCAGGAGATACTGTGAATTCAATTAGACCATTGTTCACACGGAAGACCTTTGTTTCCTGTTCGATATCCTCCATGATTTCGACTTTCTTGGTTGATGATCCGAGTTGGAGAATCGTAAGTGGCTTAGAAGAATCCCAATCCGTTGCGAACTCAACTACACCTCTATGGATATTGAAAGAATCGCTGATTTTCTTGCTGGGACTCAGTTTTAGGTTGAATGTAGTATCTTGCATCAACTGAATGTCGCTTGATACCATTTCACCTTCAATAACTTCACTTGTTTCTGGACCTGGAATCTCAACAGAAGCAGTCCAACCTTCTGGAGCTTTGATGTTCAGTTTTCCCATAAAGGGTGCAAGTGTTGTCTTTGCAAGTGAAATTTGGGATTCCGCACTATCGAGATGAGGAATCACTATTGTCCCTACTTTCAGATCGACGAGTCGGCGTAATTCTTGCTCTCTGAGAGATTCAACTTGGCTTTCGTATTTTTTCTTTACGTGCACCTTCCATAGTCTTTGAACATCAGTCCAATCCTGAGCTCCAAGAACAAACCAAATCTGAGATAATCTTCTAGTTTCACCAGGTTCCAATGTGACCATGGGGAATCCAATGAGAGCCATTTGACCATATCCTAAACGGAACTCTTCAACTGAGTCCATATCCCAAAATTGCCCAACAACTTTCGAGCTGAATTCTGATGCAACCCAACCTTCACTGTAGTCCGATGGTTCGCTAGTTACTGCAGGGTATGCATTATAGAAATTCCCGAGGTACTCTTTCACTACACCACCAGATAACGGAACATACATTTCACCTCGACTGAATGAGATTCCTCCACCTCTTCCATTGAGTCGAAGTTGGAATGTTTCGCTTTCTTTGCTTGTATTTGTAGCCCAAACCTCATGCTTGATCAAACCGGTTCCATGTTCAAATGTTGCTCGGTCTTCAATGAGAAGAGGTCTATCTGGGTGATTTGCTTTCATAGCAACGACAGTTTCTGATTCTGTTGAGGATACAGATGATTCTCGCTCAGCAAATCTGAAAGGATTAATTCCGAAAGGAGGACCTATCGATGAACGTACTTCAAAACTGCCAGATTCTCCTCCATAGGGATCATTGGCTCTAAGAATTCCACCTTCAATAGCAAATGAAGCCATGAAATTTGTCGCTGCAATAGCAATTCTTCTTCGTTTATCATCATGACCCACTGCGATACCTTTCTTACCCAAGCAAAAGATGGGTATACGGAATTTTCGAGTTGTAACCCTCTGTCCAGTTTGGGGAGTTATGTCAAAGGAGACCCAAAGATCGTGGGCACCTTCTTCAAGATCTTCGCCTGCAGATATATTGAGAATTGTTCCACCTAATCCTTCAGGGTCAAAAGTAATTTCACCATTTTCATTCTCTACATTGATAGGAACATCGATGCCATCAAGGATTATTCGAGCCTTTGCGTTATCCTTGATATTACTGACAATAGTCAAAGGTATGGAAGCAGAACCTCCTGCAGCTATTCTACACTGACCCCATCGAGTAAGTAGGTCAACAGCGGGTTTAATCTTAAGTCCGGTTTGTAATTCTGATTCAATGGCATCAAGCTTAATTTTCGTTACAATATTCGAACCTTTTACGCCATCACGAAACAGTTCTGCTGTGGAATCTAAATGGAATGGAACTTCCCATGTGAAGGTTTCACCAGGATTGACTTTTTGCTTCTTGGCATCAGGAGCATCGAAAGAGAGTCCACTAAATCCAGATAATTTGACAGAAGCATCAATAATCGAGTCACTACCGTTTTCAACCTCAAGTGTGTAAGTGTACGGCAATCCACACAGGACTTGATGTGAATTGACTCTAGCTTCAACACGAATCTTTGTATTTTCTAAAGTTCGTTCGATAGCAGTGATACCTCGTCCAACACGGTCTACAATGACGGAGAGTGAGTTCTCATTATTTGAAAACTCGTAAGGAAATACTGTCAGCCCTTTATGCTCGAATTCATCAGGAGCCTGCACGGGTTCACGAACATGTGCATCATACCAATCACCGTTACCACTCAATGGAACAAAGAAAGGTGAACATAACGGATGTTTTAGAATTCCAGGAATATAGTCTTCCATGTGAACTCCACTAATCTCAGGATTCCACATCATTCCTATTTTCTTGTATAGCGGGACTGCTTTCATATTTCCAGCCCATGTATTGAGATCAACACGAGTGTATCCCTTTTCTAATGCTCTCTGAATCGATTCAAGCAATAGTTTCTTTCCAACTTTCTTTCCTAATGCTTCTGGAGATACTCCTAGTGTACCAACATATGCGGCTTCTTTGTCTCTCCAATGAGCAAACAGAGTACAGCAGCCGATAGGTTTCTTACTCTCTTGATCAATGGCAATGAGAATTGCTAGAGCATCGGATTTCCCATACTGCTTCTTAACACGGTCCTCGGTGTATGGGACACCTTGAGTAAACCCGCCGGGCCATAGGTCATCCCAAGTGTTCCACATAGCAGCAACATCTTTCGCCATCGATTCGTCATAATCATGGATTTTGATTTCAATCTCTTTTATCATTCTTATACCAATCCAAATTGTTGTGGTTAGCTTCCAATAGGTTGGTCACAAGATATGTTATTTCTGAGACTAACTGACCAGCTCTGTGACCACCTATTTCACAAAGAAAACTGCTCAGGTTTGGTATATATAGCAAAGGCACTTGTTAGGGTCACATCTTGTGACTATCCCCTTTCCCTTCCGTCGCAATCTCATTTCACTAATTGAAAGACACAAACTTAGTTATCAGGTTCGCGAACATCATTTCTCGAAATGATTGTGTCTCCATCCTCTTCACGATTCTCATATCGTGCCATGACAAAGAGAAGGTCTGATAGTCGGTTGATGTACCTGATGAGTTCCTCGTTTACTGGATGTGTACTAGCAAAATAGACAATTCGTCGCTCAGCCCGTCTGCACACCGTACGACAAACATGAAGGAAAGCGGATGCCTTTGTTCCACCGGGGATAACAAAGTTCGTGAGAAGCGGTAGCTCTTCAGATAGATCGTCTGCAATCTTCTCAAGGAATTCAACATCCTCCGCAGTGACTCGTTCTAATTTTCGCAATGGACTATCTGCTTCCAAGGACTCAGGGTTTGTGGCTAGTTCGGCATTAATGAGGAACAATTTCTGTTGAACATTATGAAGGTAATCTACAATCCGATTAGTTGAATGGACTTTGGCGACACCCAAGAATGTTCCAAGTTCATCGACAGTTCCGTATGCTTCTACGCGGGGATCATCTTTTCCGATTCGTTCTCCTGAGAGAAGGCCTGTCTTACCCTTATCGCCTGCTCGTGTGTAAATCCGTTTTGACAAACTACCACCAGTTCTGATTTTCAGCACTATAGATGATTAGCCTTTCCATAGGTGATTTTTCTGAAATCCTAAGAATCTGCCCATGCAAACAAACGTTGTGCAGCCTCCGTTTCTTTCTCAAAAAGACCATCTAAGATTTCTGGAACACTATGAATTATGTTATCGAACTTGTCTACTTCCAAAGTAGCATTCTTCATCAAAGATGGTATCTCTGTCAATCGTTCGGTTACTTCTTCTTGAGCAGCCAAACCTCTCTGTTCCATTTCCTCATTGTTTTGATAGTAAATCTCACGGATTCTCGCAAGAGATGGCATTTCTTCAGGAGTTAGTTGTACTGCAATATTTGACCAAATCTCACAGATTTCAGAATATAGTTTCGAAATCTTCAGGAGCTCACTGTCTTTCATCTCTGCCGATGCTTCCTTCAAGAATTGAGTATACATTCTCCGAAACATGGAACCACCACTCCCTCCAACCTCGATGTAGACAAAGTGTTCTATCAATGCCTTAGCTATTGTTTCATTATCAGGTAGTATCTTGGGATAACGCAACAATTCCTTTTTCCATCTCAATATTCCCTTTGCGCCCATGTTTGAAATTGGAGGATTGAGCATGAAATCAGCATTCTCTCGTATAGCTAGTGGAATGATTTCTTCTAAGGGAGTTAGCTCCTGCGGCATAGAAACTTGCAGTAGTTTGTTCTTTGCTGGAAATGGATGATATTCTGACCCACGTGCCTTCTGAAGACGGGAAAGCGGAATTTGAAATGGTGTTGCATAACGGTCAGATACATACGCGTCATCCTTGTTCTCATCAATTCCGTAGACAAGAATCGTGTGCATTCCAAAGTGATCATCTCCACCTAGGGATAGATAGTCAAGGAATCCAAGGTCAGCACAGACCAGAGCGGGCTGATTCATTTCAAGGGTCTCTCGTAAGTGCTTGTGTGCATTCTTTGTGGAAGGGGATTTCAATACTTTCCATTCTCCTCCTAAGCGATCAATAGCCAAACCAAGGATGGTTGGGAATCGACCACCATTCATTCCGCCGACAAAGGGAGTTACCATTTGCTTCATCTTCCAATAGATGAATCCTAATCCTGAGCCAATACCTACCAGCATCTCCTCAGAAATGTCATATCCCTTGTGATGTAATAGTTTCCAAAGGGAGCTAGTCATACAGTTCTTTCCGCCTGGAAGATGCTCAAAGTCCAGCATTATTCTTTCACTCATTCTTACTCACTTCTTTCTCGTTTGTTTGAATGTGAAACTATCACCAAACTCAACTTGCTTGATGAATGAATCAAGCCACGCAATTTGACATCGTATTGCCCATGCTGGGCGGTCAAAGAGTGCTTTCACAGCACCGATGTTTTCCAAACCATCAAATTCTTCAACTGTGATTTGTCCAACACGACTCTCTGGGAAGTCTCTCCTTAGGCGTTCAATATTATCATAATTCTGAACATTCGAATCCAAGAATATTAGACTATTTTCCAGATTCAACTTGTATGTCTGTAAAGCCTCAAGAGCTTCGTCCTGAGTTAGAAGACTCATTGCTGCAACACCAAGATCAAACAAGGTCTTCGAACGTGGCGGACTGCTTAGACACAGTTTGACCTGTTTATTCAGAACATTGCGTCCCTTTCT
>JAEOSL010000007.1 GCA_016840385.1 Candidatus Thorarchaeota archaeon
AGCGGCGTATCCTTTTCAGGATATTATCTCGTTCCTCAGTTCTAATTCCTCGCTGTCCTCTAGCCTTCAGGAAATTCACTACTATGTCCATATCACGTGAAACTTTCTTCTTTCTTTCATCTTCATCGATAAGATAGTCTTTTGCAGTTTCAAGATATTCTAGAATTATATCCGCAGTTGCTTCTCCAGTCCTTAGCTCATGAGCGATGGGATCTAGAACCCTATTGACCTTTGCATTTGATGAGCTAGAATCTGATGACTCTGTAGTGGAACTTGAATTCTCTTCTTCCTCTACAACGCTATCGGGAACGAGCGGTTCTTCTAAGGGAGTTGTATCAATTGGATCCTCTGCGATTGGGTCTGGAGTAAGTGGTGTTTCTATCGTGTCAATATCTTGTTTTATTCTAGAGAAAAGAGGTACAATGGAGGGCGATAAATCAGAAGGAAGTTCTGTTGCGAGATTAAGCCGTTCTCTCAATTCTCGTAATTGGTCAAAGAGTTCAACTAGACCCGATTGCATAAGGTCAACCAATTGGCGGATATCATTTAATTCATCATCATTCAAGGACCTAAAGCCCCCAGAGAGTATCACTATGGAATCCAGTTTGTGGTCTTATCAGGATTGCGTGTTGGGCCTAGATAGCACAATCAAAGTATGATTCCATCACAATGAAACACTGATGAATCGTACAAGATTTTCATGACAAATCTTCGAAATCTCCTTCTCAGAGTATCCTCGTTCTTCTAGAGCCGGAGGAACTCTCACAAGATCAGCTGGTCCGCCTACATCTCCGATATACCTGAGCTCTGGCATCAGATATTGGAAGAAATCCGGTCCAAGGGCTACGTTCTCAATAGACGTGAGTTCAACTATACGGTCTATATGATCAACAAGATGTTCTAGTGGTACTACTCCCTTCTGAGAGTCGATGAACGCAGAGATGAAATTAACCGCAATGACTCCATTTCGTTCTCCAATGGCCTGAATCTGTTGGTCTGTGATATTTCTAACATCGTTATACACACTCTTTGAGTTGGAATGTGATACAAAAACTGGCTGCGAAGCATGTTCAATTGCGCCCCAGAAAGTTTTCTCTCCAACATGAACCAAATCGAGAATCATACTTTTCTTTGCAGCATAGTCTAGAAGTCGCACTCCATCAGGTGTAAGACCTATATCATCTTCTACTCTGCAACCGCTCCCATAATGATTCTGGCCATCATGAGTTATGGCTATACTTCTGAGTCCCTGATTGTAGAGGAAATCAAGGGTTTCAAATTCAGTATCAATTGCTGCTGAACCCTCGATGGATAGGATGACGGTACTCTTTCCTTGTTTGGTAATGTTCTCAATGTCTTTCTTGGAAACTGCAACCTCTAGGTATGGATGCTTCTTGATATTCTCAGGTTGGAACAGACTCATGGTCCGAAGCACTGTATCACGGTCTCTGAAGTCATATTCAGCATGTCCAAAGTCTCCACCTATTTGGACCACTGAGAGTCCAACTCTGGCTATCTCAAGACCTTTCATGAAATCCTCAACAAGATGTCTGGGAGCAGCTCCAGCTTCAACCATAAACATCAGAATTCCCAGATCAGAATGAGCATCAGCAAATTGCATGAAGTGGCTAGTATCAATCTACCTTAAACACATTCGGCTTTCTGGTTGAGTATAAACTGAGGGCATTGCTATGTCCCTTAGAGAATGGGTTATTAGTCTCTCATGCTCAGGACCAACTTAGATGTAGGTGAATGTGTTGGCGTCAAAATCAAAGCATTTCGCAAGACATTATCTTCGAGAAGAGGCGTTGCCTACCCCCTTTTGCCCTTCATGCGGGAACGGACAAACGAGCAATGCATTTCTAAAAGCAGTCAAAGACCTTGGTCATGAGGATTTAAGTGAGTTTGCCTTTGTATCTGGTATCGGATGCGGTGCGTGGATTCCATCTCCTCATTATAATGCTGATACTCTCCATACAACTCATGGCAGAGCAATTGCCTTTGCAACTGGTCTAAAACTATCCAACCCCGAATTGAAAGTGGTTGTGATCAGTGGAGATGGTGACCTAGCAGCTATTGGTGGCAATCACCTCATCCATGCGGCACGTCGTAATATCGATATGACTGTAATCTGTTCTAACAACTACATCTATGGAATGACAGGGGGACAAGTAAGTTCTACCACCTTCACCGGAGACCGTACAAGTACATCACCTTATGGTAATCCCGAGCGTCCATTTGACCTATCTCGTCTTGTTGCAGCAGCAGGTGCTAACTACGTAGCTCGTTGGACAACAGCACATCCCGTTCAAGCCTCACGTGCAATGAAAACCGCTCTTCAAAAGAAAGGATTCTCATTTGTCGAGATGATATCTCAGTGCCCAACTGCTTATGGTCGCAGAACCAAATCTGGTGATGGTGTCGATATGATCAAATGGTTCAAGACATTCCCGCGGCGCAAGAAAGACGACCCAGTGGAACAGAAGATTCCCACACGAGATGGTGTG
Source organism: Candidatus Thorarchaeota archaeon (assembly GCA_016840385.1). Next base: position 2,508 of record JAEOSL010000007.1, read on the forward strand.
GACCTAGGAGTCTTTGCGGATAGAGATGAAACATCATTCATAGAATCTATGAATGCAACCTATGCTGGCTTGGAGGACTAGAAGATGAGAACAGAGATTCGATTTGCTGGTACTGGTGGCATGGGCGTAGTTCTTGCAGGAGTCATCCTAGGTCATGCAGCTGTCACTCACGGTGGACTCGAGGCTATCCAAAGTCAGAGTTACGGTTCAGAAGCTCGTGGAACCGCTGCAAAGAGTGAAGTAATCATCAGTGACGAGCCAATCAACTATCCAAAGGTGCGAGAATCTGACTACTTTATTGTGATGTCACAGAAAGCACTCGAGATGTACCTGAGTGGAGCTAAGAAAGGAAGTATAGTTCTAGCTGATCCCGACCTTGTGAAGACCGATGAGATAGAAGGTTACGAAGTCGTTGAGGTGCCTGCAATGAAGACTGCAGACGAAATGGGCTTGAGGCTTGTATCCAACATGGTCATGCTTGGAGCCTTTGTCAAAAAGTCAGGGCTCTTTCCGATTGAAGTTTTGGAAAAGACACTGGCTGAGTTCGTTAGCAAAAAGTATCTACAGGCTGATATTGACGCAGTTCGTGCTGGTGCTGATCTGGTCTAACCACCATGTACCAATGGCAAGAGCGTCAGAATATCTCCATCTTTCAATACAGTTTCGAGACCGCCTGTGACTCCTATATCCACTTCGTTACAGAGTATCATAGAGTCTCGGTCAATCTCTGCAGGTTTTCTCCAAACACCCTGTAGATACGAGTTCATCTCAAGTATCCTGACAAATAGATGCTCAATAGTGAAACCAACCGCAATCTCAACTTCTATGATTCCATCCTCTATCTCTCGTGCTATTGGTCCATGAAATCGAACTGAAACCTTCATAGGATACCCCGCTCATTTTGCTTGAGTGAATGCTTGATAAAGGACTTGCTTTATGCTGTAGTCTTAAGCTCTATAAACGAAAAGGATTGATTGCGAACTATGACTGTGGATTGCGAAACTGAAACCACTCCAGAAGTGGTATCAAGCAGGTTTGCTCGCATTTTTGGTCTAGAAGACCCGACACCTGACGCAGTGCGCTATGTCAAAATCCTTTCAGTTCTCCTTCCTTCTTTTGCAGCAAGCTTTCAGATTAGTACAACGTTCTGGATGATTCACATGGCTGAGACCCTCGGTGGGGGCGATTACTTTGCAGGTCTTACCCTCGTTGGAATCCTAGTTGTCATTCAGATGGCTGTTCAGACTGCACTGGACTATCCCACAGGTGCACTCGGAGATTGGATTGGCCAGCGGTATGTAATTGCATCCGCGCTTCTATGCTATGCTGTAGCGTTCTATCTATCCTCCCAGATTATTATTGGAACTCCATTCATCGTTTACGTTGCTATTTACGCGCTCTTTGGATTGGGGTCATCACAGGAAAGTGGCGCATTTTCTGCATGGTTTGATAACAATTACAAAGTTGCAATGCCCCATGACAAAGACCGCAAACAGTACGGAGTGTTCCAAGGTCGATTGGGTATGATCTGGCAGGTCTGCTCAACACTCGTGTTAATTCCTGGTTCTTTGCTAGCATGGCAATACGGTCGTCAATTTGTATTCGGTTTCCAAGCTATATTAACTGTCTTTCTTGCAATAGCAGTTCTCAAACTTGTCAAGGACTTGCCTGGCGTTAAAGAGGAAAAGGAAGAAAAAGCCTCTATCAAAGAATACGGAGCTCTTCTGAAAGATGGGTTCAGGTTTCTTGTGTCCAGTCGGTTTGTCACATTCATTATCCTTGGCGAAGTAGTGATGTTTAGCACTGGCCCTATATGGTGGAACCTCATTCTATTCCCATTATACTTCAGTTTCCTTGTCACCATGGTAGCAGTTTCAGCATTTCGAACCCTTGTATTTCTCCCTCAGGCTGTGGCAAACGAAAGAAGTGGCGTTCTTGCCAAGAGATTCGAACCGAAAAAATGGATTCCACGCTTCAGGATTTTGCAATTTATGGGTGTGATTTTCTATCTCATTCTAGCAGCTATTGTACACTTCTTTCCGGGCATTCCACCTGGAACTGATCCAGCAACCCTTGAGTTCCTTAGCATAATGATTCCCTTCACTAATCTTCCATTAATTGAGGTACCAGCTGTAACAATAATCCCCGTGATCCTTATGTTCCTCGTATTCATTTCATTGAACCTGTTTGGTGGAATAGCAGGAATTCTCACTCAACGAGTAATGCTGGATGTTATTCCAAATAGGATTCGAAATTCGATGTATTCGTTACAACCCACTTTGGTCATGCTGATTTCAATGCCGCTCATTGCATTCTTTGGATGGTTTATACCATACTCTGGCGGATTCACATGGACTTTCATCATCTGTGCCTTCATTTCTCTTATAGCTGTATTGATGATTCGGCAAGCATTCAAGTATCCAATACCAAAGGCTGAAGCAGTTGTCAAGGCAGATGAGGAAGAGAGTGAAGAAGTCAAAGAGATGGATATTACCTAGAAAACTACGGTTACATCCCAAATGATTGCTTGAGGATCTTGGAATTGAGTTCTCCTGCATGGTAAACTTTTCCAGTTTCAACATGATTGATTGTGACCTCTGCAGGACTGAAGAGTAGAGGATCCACTTTGTAAAAATCAAATTCAACGTTCTTGAATAGATCATAGAAGGGTTGACCATATTGGTCTGATGTTGACGATGGAACTTTCTCTACTATCTCCTGCAAATTATCATCTTCCGACTTTACAAAATAAAACGTTCGACCACCATAGAGAATGCAATCATTGGTAACTCCCATTGCCTTGCTATCATTCTTAGCAACTGGTGCAATAGGTGCAACGCCATGCCCTCGTCTAACCTTCTCGGGGTCAAATCCTATCTCGTGGAGCTTATGCAAGCCTACCTCTACAATTCGAGATGAAATTTGTACTGAACCTGCAATGCTTGCAGTTGGTACAACAATACAGTGCAAGTTTGAAGTAGAAATCCTGCATTTTTCAGCAATATACTCTGTAACTTCATCTGAGGGACTTACCCTACTCTCAAGAACTATGACTCCTTTCTTTGACCTATCCTTGTACTCTAACTCTTCATACAGCTTCTTTTCAACTTGAGCCAAAGCTCTGGCTGGCCCTGAACCCATTGCAAAGTATTTCCCAACTTTGATGGTCCATCCTGCGTATTGTGACGCAAGTGTAGCAATCTTTGGGTAGTCAGTTCCTACAATGACTGCTGGTAGTTCGAGGTCGTCGATATACATCGTGCTTAGCTTGACCGAGCCTAGTCCTCCCAAACAGACCTCTCCAATGAGTCTTCCAAGATCTGCAGTCCCTGTACACTCAATTCCAGCATCAATAATCGTTGTGCCATTCTTGCTCTCAGATATCTTACAGTCTAGACTGTCCTTATCATCCAAAATCGTCTTGACAATTTCTAGAGCTCCTTTATTCACACTGTGGTTCAACTTCTGCAAAATCTCCACTGAATATCATCCATCTTTCGCTAAAATAGTGTTCCAAAAGGAATTGTAGTGCTTCTTATACATTCAACCATACCAGATTATAAAGCAGGGAGTGTGCTGGACACGTGGATGTTTCACAGATGGACGAGATAACAATCTGGAGCCAGACCAAGAAAGGTGGAAAAGTGGTTGAACGATTCTCACCAACTACAGATACAATCAATCTTAGTGACAGGCGTATCGGTTCTACGGACCTATCATCGCTAGATCAATTTCCGAATCTATCGACCTTTATCATATCAGGTAATGAACTACAGAGTATTGACCTCTCTAATATGAAGACATGTGAGAATCTACTTGAACTCTCACTGGGTAGTAATGCGATGGAAGCGATTGACCTGGCTCCTTTAGCAAATTGCACGAGTCTAATGCATCTTGATATTTCATTCAACAAACTAAAAGATATCAATCTCACACCCCTGGCACAGTGTAAGGACCTCAAGGCACTTCATCTCTATGACAATAAACTTGTATCTATTGACCTATCAGTTCTTGGTAAATGCAAGAAGTTACGAAATCTGTCCCTCAATAACAATGGAATAAAGTCACTCGATATCTCGGCTCTGTTCAAGTGTCCAAGTCTTATGCAACTAGGTTTGGATGAGAGTGTGAAACTTACTGCTGATAAGAAGTTCAAAGAAGTAAACCCACCTCGAGCACTGAAACCATTACTTGGAAATATCGAATGGTACTAGAACAACAACGGATATTCCCACTTAGTTTCAAAACTCGTTATTATGCTATTATTATTAGTCCCATAATCAGATAGATGAAGAATGGAAGCATCTCAATGATATCATGAATGGCATGAAGTGATACAGGCATCACTAGACTCTTTGTCCATTCATATGCAACCCCAAGAACCAGTCCAATTTGAGCTTGGAAGAGCAATGACATCAGTAGTGATCCAAATAATGCATTAATCCAAAACGGAGTCAGGGTGAGGTACATCAGAAAATTTGCAGGGATGTGAAATAGACCAAAAATAAGGGAGCTCAATAGGATACCGTTTACCCTGCCATATCGTTCCGTCAACGCTGGTTGGAGAATTGCACGAAACAGGAACTCCTCCGGTATCGCAACTGTGAGCAAGATTAACACGATTGCTATCGCCAATGCTAGTGGAATGTATTGCATCCAAATGGAAGGATGAACCATGAGAGTTAATTCATCGAAATTTCGTACTCCAATTAGAATCCAGACGAATAATCCATAGAGAACACCAATTGTCAAAGCCCAGCTCAGGGTCCTCTGATTGGCAATGGAGAATCCAAGTTGTGCTCTATTCACCTTGGTTGACAATAGTACAACAATAAGAGGAATTAAAAACAGAAAGCCAAATTGAATCAGATTTGACATGTAGAATGATCCTATTTGGATACAAATGATAATACCCACCATAGCTATGATGAGTATAATCGATAGTAGACTAACTTTCATTCTTGGAATCCCTATCTTTGTTTCACGATTCTCAGGAATGTATAGAATCACAAGTATGAACAAGAGGAAAAATAGACCAGTTGACGGCGGCAGGTCTACGAAGACTGACAAAATTGGCAAGCTTGAATAGACTGTTAATTGGACAGCTACGATTGAAACAATGATCCAAACTATTACAGAACGGCGCCGCAAGACGCGTTTGAGAAGCTCGATGTACTCATGAGAATCCTGCTTAGGTTTTGACTCCATCTCCACGCACTGGAATAACCTCTATTACTTTCTTATCAAATATTCGCTAAAGTTCCGACTTACCAAAATACTGATAATTTTGACCGCTTGTTCCGCATCTTAAGGATATGCAGAAGGTACTTGATAACAAAGCAGACCGGTGGTGTTCGGAGACGGACCTATACATTGTCTAGATGATCTTATTCCTCTTCGAAAGCTTTATCTAAAATTCTAATACGCTCTCCACTTGTTATTGCCCCAGTAGCTCAGACTGGTTTTATTAGCGGATTAGTCCGCTGATACACAGAAAGATCGCCTCCTTGGTAAGAGCGAAGGAACATGCTTCCTTTTCGACTAAGAGGAGGCCGCGAGTTCAAGCGATTCGGGATTTCCCCGATTCGGAGCAAATCTCGCCTGGGGCTCCATTTCTTCCTCAATGATGCAACTATCAATTCACTATGTGTTAGACTCTGATATTTTGACTATCCTATAATACTGATAGAGTGTATCAGTTACTAGAAATATCACCCATGCAAGAAAGAAAGGAACAGGTAATGGTTTCAAAGCCCACGAACCCGGACGATAATTTTCAATGTAAAAAATGAGCTCACTCAAACAGAATAGCGATATTAGAGGTAACGAAACAATTCCTAGAGCTACTCTGCACTTTTTGATTGTGATTGAATCTCTTGGAATCCAAACTTGAAGTATACCCCTTATCCCCAAATATAGAAAAATTACAGGAAGTTCTAATGCCAACCTCTACCACCAATCCGTATTGCAGATTTTCTCATATCTATATTTGGATTAACGTAGACTGTGAGTTCAAATCTCGGCTGGGGCTCCACTTTTTTTACTTTAACAAGAAAATCTATCAGGTATAGTGGAACTGACAATGTGAGGGAATATCTTTGAATGTTGTTGAGAGAGAATTAGGAACTAGAAACGCGACGAAATTGATGGTTTTTGCGGGAGCATTCCACATCTATCTCGGTTATACAATGTTTCAACTCTCAGTAATAATTCCAAACGCCTTTCAAACGACAATTGGAACAATCATGGCAGTGCTTGGGCTTCTCACTTTTTGTGTGAGTCTGATAATATGGTTACAGAAGTCATGGGCTACAAAAATAATCGCTGTTGTTGGTATTGCTGCATGTGCGATTGCAGTCATATTCGCATACTTCTATTTGATAATCATAATAGCACCTATCTACTGGTTTGCGATAAAATGGATTAGACCCAGTCAACCCACAGAAATCCCAGATTGGGCTCCAGATTGGAATGAGGATTAGACTGGAAATCAAATCAGGTTTGATTCTGGCTTTTTGATAGCATAAAAAGCTGGTACATGTAATCAGTTACCAGAATAAAGATCCATGCTAGAAAATAGGGAACCGGCATTGGTCCCAAGATCCACGAACCCGGATACCAATGAGTGTACGAAATAAATGAGCGAATTCAAATAGACAAGCGATCCCAGAGGTAACCATAAAGCTCCCAGAATTATTCTATACTTTCTGATTGTTTCTACTGATATTCTACCATCACTATCATAATATTGAAGAAAAATCCTAAACACGAAATAGAAGAAAATGGGTATTGTTTCAGCTATCGTCAACCTCCACCACCACACTATAGTGGTGTTCTTCTCTTAGTTATGATTCAAGAAGCGCCCCTCTTTTTATTCGGCACCGATCCAATCAGGTGAGAATCGCAGACCACACACAGCGTCTGCTCCATGACCAAACTGCTCGGTTGAGCTGAGATATGCTTGGATTCGTTCAATGAACTGCCTCAGGGTGTTAGGACTTACACTTAGCTCTACAGTAAAATCATCCAGAATATAGGGTTCATTATCCATTGCATCAAGTCTGAGTCGGACAATCAACATATCCTGCCATTGAATCTGAACACCATGTTCTTGTCCATAGGTCCTGAAATCGAAGTCTGCTGGTGGATTGCATTTGAACTTCTTAGTTCCTTTTCCATATGTTTGGAGGAGATTTAGAAGCGATTGTAAACTGTCATGAAGAGTCTGCAGAGAACTATCATCGCCCATGATATAGACCTCATCTCTCCATTTTCCACTTCGCTCATCCTTGACTCGCCAGATCTGAAAGTTCAGGTCATTGAATTCCTTTTTGTCGCTTACAGCACTTATTGTAATCACCATCTACTTGCTGGTTAACAGAATATTCTCTTCAAATAGAACATATAATACAATCTTGCTGAGGCTTCTTATTCATCCATTTCTAGTCAGCGCAATCACATACTCTATCTTCGAAGACTACTCCGAGTTTTGATGTTCTTCTATCAAACATGCAACGTCCTTATACGAGTCGCGAAGTTTCTCAGTTTTCTTGATTTTTTGAAGAGACCGTATCACAAAATATCCCCCAATTGAGGAGAGAGCAACTATTCCAATCACCAGACCCATGATAAACGATAGAACACTGTTTACAGAGTAATAGTTGGATGTTGCAATAAGAATGGTCAACAGTGACATAGGAATAGTAAGAATTACGATTCCTGTTCGAAGTTCTGCTAGGTGTGTTCGTTTTTCTGCATCGATTGTTCGAATAAGTGCCAGAGATGTTCTTATTTCGCTTTGCTGAGTGTGTTCGTTGTTATTGTTCGAATCCCCAGTCAATGTAGTCACTTCATTTGTCTTCATGCAATGGGTCTCTGGCTCTTCTATCAAGACGCCGGAGTCTACCAAACAGTCGAGAAGCTTCATCCGCACCTACTAATTCGGTCACTCTTCTGAATGCTTCAGGATCATCTTCTCTATCCAGCCACTTTTCTATCTCTTTTGCAACTGCGGGAGAAAGATCCTTTGCCAGCTTCTTCTTTCGACCTTTTCTATCCAAATCGAAATCATCTGGTCCAAGTAGACTCATCGTAATCACACTCAAATACTGACCAACAGTTATGACCTTATAACCCATTTCTTACAGATAAATTGATATCAGCTATTAGAAATTTCTATGTTCCACCCTTCTCCTGCCAGTGTCGCCACTCCCATCTGTCCAACGGACAAACGAGTTAGCAGGAGCTTTGTCAACGTTCATCGGGATGGAATCCCTCCTGTTGTCCTGGCTTCTTTCTCCTGTTTACATGCAGGGGCATCACTTCCAGCAACAGAGAGCGTTTCCACAGTTCTTACCACGGCGGGGTCATTATCACTCATCTTAGATTTGTCACCAAAATAAAGAAGGTCCGATTGGACAAAGTGAACAGCCGCGGACTCTCCAGAACCTGATGATGGTCCATTCGTGGAGAGTAAGGACTTCCCTTTGGAAGAAGATTTCTTCTTTCGGGCTTTCAGTCGCGTGCTTCGTGCTACTGCACCAGCCCACTTACCTAGTCCTCTCACAAAATGATATAGTGCTCAAGCTCTTATGTGCTCATACACTTTTTGAGGAAAGCTGACGACCTGTCCGTTATTCTTATAACCACAGATGAAAGACTGGCGTTCAATATGGGTCGGTGGTCTAGATTGGCTTCATAGGGTCATTCGTGTCCCTTTGCCAAAAATGATTCCTGGTTTGGGTCTTGCGGACTCATTGTCCGCTCGCAAGACTCCAGGGGATCGGGAGTTCAAATCTCCCCCGGCCCACCATTTTTCTGTGCCCATTTCCTACATGTCTTAAGTCTTCTAACAGCATAACTCACGAAGGACAAAATTAGCACGGTGAATTTCTATTCCTACCAAAATTGACTACGATTGTTGTGATGGGTGTGGGACGTGTTTGAAGACATGTCAATATGGAGTCTACGAGAAGATAGACGAAAAGCCAACCGTTGCACATGTACAATACTGCAAGGAGTGTGGTAACTGTATAGAGGAATGTCCAAATGGCTGCATTTCCTTTAAGAGTAATCACTCCCAAGAAACCAACATAATCCCTTTTGGAACACTGCCTTCTCTACATCGACAATAGTCGAAATCCTTATGTTGAACTCGCCTAAAAATTCGTGTAATGTCGTATCAATCCTCAGTTCGAAACCGCCTTGCTAGACGCATTGCTGGTGAAATTGCCCTTTCCGAGAGTCCAGGTAAGACAATGCGAATCTGGCGTGAGCGATTTAGATTACCACAGATAGTTCTCGCAAAATATTTGGGTATTAGTCCAAGTGTCATCAGCGACTATGAATCTGGTAGAAGAAAGTCTCCTGGAACATCAACAATACGACGATTTGTAATGGCTCTACTTACCTTGGATGAGAGAAATGCTGGACAAACTGTAGCTGCATTCATACGCCTGATGGATGTCAGCTTGGTAGACCTCAATATTGTACTGGCAATGAGTGATTATTCCTCTCCAATAAAAGCAAGGGATTTCTGTAAACAGATGAAGTGCACAATCCTTGCAGGGGAGAAGTATCTAGATAGGGATATCTTCGGTTATACACTCGTTGATGTGGAGCGTGCAGTGAAAGAGCTCAACAGTGATGAGTTTCTCAAACTATTCGGTGCGACTACTGAACGATGTTTACTCTTTACAAAGGTAAAAACTGGAAGAGCGCCCATGATTGCTATCAAGTCTCAGGAATTCAAACCATCTCTGGTCATTCTTCATGGCGTTAGTGAAGTAGATCGTTTGGCCCTGGAGCTAGCTGAGCAAATGGGAATTCCGCTGGCCTTGAGTAAGTTTGGATCTATTGATTCTCTCTCGAAAGAACTTCGAGATTTTGAACCAGCCTAACCTAGAATCATTTTCAGAACTGCCATTCTAAGAATTACACCATTGTAAACCTGATCAAAGTATTTTGCCTGCGGTAAGTCATCAAGTTCTGAGCTCAGCTCATCAACTCTTGGCAATGGATGGAGCACAACAGCATCTTCTCGCAATAGCTCTGCTTCTGACGACCCAATTCGAAATCGGCCTTTGACTCTATCATATTCTCGGATATCTGGGAACCGTTCTTTCTGGATACGGGTCATATAAACGACGTCAACATCTTCAACAGCATCTTTGACATCATCTACTTCGATAACATCTACTCCTGCTCTCTTCATTTCATCGATTATAGCAGGTTTCATTCTCAATTGCTGTGGAGCGGCTAGTTTGATTTTGACATCATAGTGCGAAAGTCCCATACCTAAGGAATGAACAGTTCGTCCATACTTCAAATCTCCACAGAGCGAGATAGTAAGACCGTCAATTTTACCCTTGAGCTTCTTGATTGAATACAGGTCCAAAAGAGCTTGAGTTGGATGTTCTTCAGAACCGCTTCCTGCATTGATGATAGGAACACTTGAGAATTCTGCAGCAACCCTTGCTGATCCATCAAGGGGATGTCTCATCACGATACAATCGGCGTATCTCTCAACAGTCCTGATAGTATCCGCAAGTGTTTCTCCCTTTCCACCAGCACTCGAAGTCCCTGCTTCTGCAAATCCTAGAATACTTCCTCCAAGACGCAACATTGCACTTTCAAATGATAGACGTGTTCTTGTAGAAGGTTCAAAGAACAGAACGGCCATAATCTTTGACTCGAGATCTTTGCTTCTTTCTACAGCTACAGATTCCATCTTAGCTGCAACATCAAGAATCTCATCAATTTGTTTCCTGTCAAAGTCATGAATACTAATTAGATTGCGAAGCTTACCCATGTGTTTCAGCACACCTGGGTTCGATTGGGGAAATGATTTCCTCTTTAAGCTTTCCAGCTTCACAGTTATTTCCCTGAATTTCGACCATACTCTCTTGGAATCTCTATTTTTCTGAAAAGTAAATCTGATTCTTTCACTAATTGAGCTGCTAAATCATCAGCATACTCTTCGATGTAGATGACCTCTTCAATTCCAGCATTGATAATCATCTTTGTACAGATACTGCAAGGTCGTGTTGTGCAGTAGATTTTAGCACCTCTAACACTTGTACCATGATATGCTGCTTGGATTATAGCATTCTGTTCAGCATGGAGCCCTCTGCAAAGTTCATGTCGTTCCCCTGGTTTCACTCCCAATTCATCTCTAAGACAACCAACCTCTGAACAATGTGCGAGTTTCTTTGGAGCTCCGTTATATCCCGTACTAAGAATCTGGGATTCTTTGACTATTACAGCCCCAACTTGGTTTCTCAGACATGTGCTTCTAGATGATACGAGGTCTGCAATTTCTGCAAAATATACGTCCTTGCTCTTTCTCTTCAAATTGGTCTTCATCCTGTTTGCAGTCACTTGAAGGTCCCTCTGAACTGCTTAAGAAGTTCCCCTTTTCTCACAATGAAACATGACTTATGGGAAAGGTAAAAAGAGTTCCAGATGGAGAAAGAGTATCAGTCCAGTGGTGTAAATAGAATGAGAAAACGTGATGGAATGCTAATATTCTGGCCCGCATATTTTGACCAAAACATCACTAGATCCAAGGGTCGTAAGCTTCCAAGCAAACTATCTGCTCCTGACGTCACTCTTAATATTCTAGAAAAAGCAGCTGAATCAGCTGGATTGGAATACGAAGTAGAACCCGAAAAACGCTACCCAAAGGACTGGGCTGAAGCTAAGGGGTACATCGTTATTGCAAATGATGAGGGTCACAAGAAGAAGAGACTCATGCTAATGCTAGCAAAAGGTGTTCGCAGAGCTGCAGCTCAGCGGGAATCTGCACGTATAGCCGCGGAAAAGAAGAAAGGTAAGAAGAAAGGTAAGAAGAAGAAATAGAATCGAATTGGGGTCGAATTATTTGCGTCGTTTAGGAAAAGTACTCCACATTTCAAAACGTGGTTCAATTATCATTCGTACTGAAAAGACACCACCAGTGGGAAGTAAATCTCTAGTGATGGATAAGAATGCACAAGAGGTAGGTACAATCATCGATGTATTCGGACCAGTCAAGTTTCCTTATGTTGCAATCAAACCAAATCGCGGGTCTGACCCCCAGAAATTAGTTGGTCAGATGCTATATCTATACAAAAAACGATGAACACTTATGTACATCCATGCTATTTCTTATACGACATTTGCCGTAAATGGATAGCCCCTTCCGATTATTTAATATCTATCCGTGTAGTTCGTTCAACGTTACCATTTGTCTTATCAAAGGTCATTCAAATGAACGATGCAGCTGACCGGATTCTGAGCGAACTAAAATCCGCCAAAAAGGAAGGTCTAGGCATTGTTGAATTGACTGAGAAACTTGGTATCGATAAAATACAGATCACGTTAGCTCTAACGACTCTGGTATCCGAGGGACGGATAATGCAGAAACAAGAACACGACGACAAATACATACTGAAACCAACAATCACTGATGACAGCGAGCCCAGTGGTCTAACTGACATGAATGGATGTCCATGCTTCCATTGTTTGCGAATTAGTAAATGTGGAATAAGACAGCCTGATTCACCAGCCGATTGTAATGAACTAGAAGAATGGATGGGAGCAGACATTAGGTAGTCTGTCTATCCTATTTCTTCTCACTTTGCGCTTTCCTGCGCGGTCCAGTAGCGAGTAGATATATCTCCGCACTAGTTTTACGTGAAGCTGCAGGTTTGATGAGTTTTACAGAGTTGAAGCGTTTTCGCATATCTTGCAAGAATTCTTGAAATCCAGGTCCTTGGAAGACTTTTGCTAAGGCTTTTCCTTTTGGTCCAAGTACCTTGCGTGCAATCTCAAAAGTTCGTTCTGCTAATTCGAGCTGTCTAACCACATCTAGATCCCACAGCCCTGATATCTTTGGAGAACAGTCAGAGAGTACTAAATCGAATGGGCTTCCAGTTATTTGCTGAGCTTGTGCAATGATATCATCATCAAGAATACTACCTTCAATGAAATGAACTCCTTGAACTGGGGGCATATATTCCAGATCAATTGCCACAATCTTCAAGCTACTATTGAGCTCACGTAAAATCTGAGTCCAACCACCTGGCGCACTACATAATTCCAGAACAATATCAACACCGTGTAAGAGTTTGTGACTCTTTGCCATCTGCCTGATTTTGAAGGCTGACCTACTACGATACCCTGCTTTCTTTGCTGCTATGTAATAGGGATCTTTCCTACGTCGTTCTCCTTCTGAGCTTCTTGGCATTTCTTTTCATCATCCTATTAGTTCTGAAATTGCTGACTTCACGTCAACGACGGATGCATCAGTTCTGATTGCAGTAGGTTTGAAGTGTGTTCTGGCGACTTTGTATCCTGCATTTCTCAGATATTCAATGACATCTCTATTCTTGGGTGGTGTAAGGTTATACAAGTCACAGAGCACATGAATGTCAATGTATGGATATGCCATTAGGGCATTCTCTTCTATCATCTCTTCTAGAATTCTAGGAACCCGTTTGTGGTAAATAGTTGCATCATCCTTGTTGAACACATCTTGAGTATTCTTCAGTATTTTTGAATCGAATAGACTACCAATCCAAAGTGGTCCTGCTTCTCTAACTGGTCCTTTACAGTCCTTAATGTCATGTTCAAAGTGAGATTCTTCATGTCTTGCTTTTAGTGGAACTGTCTGAGTTCGCATACATCCTTGACAATATCGAATTACTCCCAGATTATCTGCTTGACGATTGGATTTCTTTCTATCAGCCTTGATTTTTACCCAAGTTCTAACATAATGATCTGTACTGAGTACTGCTATCGGATCCATCGAGCAGTCATTGAGTCCAGCTATACGAAATGCTATAGCCTCAAGGAGTCTAAGTGCAAGTTCATGTACAAACGGAGCCCTTATTGAAAAACCTCCATACCGTCGCATGGCAACCTTCGGATAAGCCCCACATAGAACTGGCATATCTGTAGCAGTAAGAGCTAGTAATCCGCCATGTGGACTGATTGACTGAATTGAAGCATTAAGATAGGGCGCAGGAGTTCCAAAGGGGTCTACATCTACATAATCAAATCGTTTCTCTCTTGATTCCGTCATCAACAGAACCTTGGCATCACCTTTCACTACCCTTGCTCTTTTCTCAAAACCAAGTCGTTTGATATTCTTAGTTGCTGTTTCAACTGCAGTTGGATTTACATCAAACATTGAAGCTGAGAAATCTCCAGCACACTCATTGAGATAACGGAGAGTTCTGATTCCTGAACCAGTCAATGGTTCACACATTGATTCGATTTTGTTACTGCCCAAGTATCCAGAAAGAAGCAGAACAGATATGTCCCGATTAAGTTTCATTCGAGGATTGTAGAATACTGGAAGGTTTGCAGAGATCTGTTTCTTATCTCCACTATAGTGCTCTACATCTGCACTCAGGAATGTAGTCCTGCCTTCTGTGTATTCCTTCTCGACTATCATCTAACGCAATCTTCTTGGTTCTGCTAATAAGATAATAGGCAAGGCCACTTCCGATATGCCTAAGTGGATAATAATGAGGAAGAAAATAATGCGACAATGCTCGTAAACTAGTTTGTAAGGTGTTAAAACTTGCCAACAAAAATTAAGTTTCAAACAAACCGTGGAGATTTTGTAGCAGAATTCTTCAGTGATGATGCAATCAACACGGTCAAAAATTTCGTCACTCTTACTCAGAGTGGCTACTATGATGGACTAACTTTTCATAGAGTTATTGAAAAATTCGTAATCCAAGGTGGTGACCCAACGGGTACAGGCTCTGGAGGTCCTGGATATGCTATTCCTTGTGAAACCCGAGGACACAGACAGAAGCATACACCTGGTGCTTTTTCAATGGCGCACGCTGGAAGAGATACCGGAGGAAGTCAATTTTTTATATCCTTGAGCCAAGAGAATACTAAACATCTTGATGGTAAACATACTGTCTTCGGTCACGTGACAGAGGGACTTGATGTGGTTCATCAAATCCAACAAGGTGACAAAATGCTGAAGGTAGAAGTCCTCGAACTAGATCCTGCTATTGAAGCACATGAACTTCAGAAATTGAAGTCATGGCGTTAGTTTTGAGAAAATAGTGAGTAGGAGACCGTGGTCTCCTCCTTCTATTCTACTGTGTATTCTTCTCCAGCTTTGAGAATTACTACTTTTGATGCTGTTTTTGATTCAACTTCGGTCTTGAAGACTTCAGGATCGGCATCCTTCACGTGCATTGGTATTACTATCTTAGATTCGATAGCTTTAGCTGCTTCTGTTGCATCGGCTATATCCATTGTATAGGTATCACCGATTGGAAGTAGAGCAACATCTACATCGGCTTCTTCTAACTGCTCCATCTCAGGGATAAAATCGGTGTCCCCAGCATGGTATATCTTTACACCATCAATCCGTATCAGAAAACCTACGCCCAAGTCTTTTGGATGGAATGGATCTCCGTTGGGTCGAAAACGTTTCACATTGTAGGCTGGAGTTGACCAAATATGTACACCACTCGTGCTGATATCCATATGCTGACCTGGACCCAGATCCCACACTACTCCCTTCTTAATCTCCTTCTTTACACTTGGAGGTGCAATAATCGCACTTCCCATTTTACGGATTTTCTTGAGTAAATCTTTGTCAAAATGATCCTGATGACCATGAGTCACCAATATCAGATCCGCAGGCTCAAAATCATTCTTCTTTAGACCTGTCCCCTTTGTGGATGGGTCGATGTAGATATTTTGAGTATCTGTCTTAATCTGAAAACTTGCATGTGCCATTAATCGTATTGTTACTCCCATTCTAATCACTAGTTTCTGGAATAACATTCACTGGTATATGTCTTTCATATTATGGTACAGTTTATCGGGACGATATTGATACGTATCAATCATGCCACTCAGATTTGGGATAACTGCACTAGAGTTTCAGGAAGTTGCTCGAAAAGTAATCACCGATGGTATTCCTGATTTTTCTCGATTGGATGTCTGCAAGTTTGTTCAGGAAAGTGTTTCAGAGGGCTGGTCAGTCATAGAACTCTCCATGGATGTAAAACCCATTATTCCCGCCTCTATTACACCGGAATCCATCGATCGTTTGATTGAATTGAAGGAAGAACTCGGTATTTCCTATACAGTTCATCTACCGTATTTGTCAATTGAGCTGGCTACTTTCAATGAACATGTACGGAAAGGGAGTGTTGAGAGTATCATTGAGGTTATCGACCTCTGCAAATCTCTTGAGCCCGAAGCCTATGTCTTGCATACAACTGGTGATCTTGCTGCGGATCTCTCAAGTCTTCCTTATAGTCCAGACATTGTACGGACAATCAGTATGCTGCTTGCAGGGTTTGCTGCAACTAGTGTCGAGGAAATAGTTAGTAAGACCGAAATTAATCCACGTGAACTAGCAATTGAGAATTACACCTTCCCTTTTGATGTCATGCGAGATGTAATTGATGATGTGGATACGAGCATCTGCTTTGATACTGCGCATCTTCTATGTCAGATGTCGGGTACTGAGTCTATCATGGACTTCTATCAATCACATAAGGATCGGATTACTGAAATCCATCTACAGGATGGTTCATTCACAAAATATGACGGTGCAGTAGCTCGTGAGGATCACATTCCTTTAGGAACTGGAATTATGGGTGATTCGGTTCTTCGAGAGTTTCTGCTTGAGCTTGCCAAAGACAAATTCGATGGACCTCTGATATTCGAACTAACTAACGATGAGGCAACAGAATCTCTTGAGCATATCCGGAGAGTTGTTCCCGAGGTGTTAGATTAGGGTAAATAACAGAGTTCCCATGTTGGATGAAAGCTGTGAACAAGGACCATAATTTCATCATAGTCAGTTTGTCCCATAACTAACCTCGGGCAGATTGATTCAGGGTTGTACACAGCAAAGTGAACGTGATCGGTCGCTTTGGGTGTGAGAAATCTTCCAATCTGTTCACCTTTTACCACCCAATCTCCTATTTCAATATCGAGCATGGCTACCTGTTGATCTCTCGTGGTTTCTGTAGTAGCATTTCCTTCGAATGCGTATTGATGGGTCAGTGTAGCATTGAAGCGAATAGCAACTCCCACTACGTAGATTGTACTATTTGGTAAATATCCTAGTTCAATGTCTTCCACATAACCTGGAGCTGCGGAAATGACTGGGGAGTTATTGTAGAACATATAGTCAAGCCCATTGTGCACAGCGTTCCAGGGACATACATCAGTTTCACTATACCCATTATTCCATGCCAGAATGTCTGACCGATTAGCGTAAATCACGCCCATATTGTCGAGAATAGTTGAATCATATCGCCCTTCATTGTCAAAAGGTTCTACGTAATCTCCTTCGGGTAAACTTCCAAGGTAAAGAACGCCCGCAACAACTGCAACAATTAGAATTAATCCAACAATACAAGCCTGTTTCTTCATAGCGCTTCTATCATAGAACGCCTTCTAAAGCGTATCGACAATGTAAGAAATTACAAACACTTAGAACGGTATATGTAGAAGACTCGTTGAGGATTTATTTTGAGCGGAGAGTTTGTGTTCGATAGAGACTTTGCCTTCCAAGTCTTGAAGGAATTATGTGACATTGGACCAAGAGTTGTTGCTTCAGATGGAGAATCGCAGGCCGCACAGCTAATTTTCAAGAAATTCCATGACTTTGGTCTTCAAGATATTGAGATTTCCAAGTATCCATTCAGATATTATGATGGAATTCAAGGAACACTATCCTCCATTGACGGAAACACTTCAGTTTCAGGAGTACCTTGTTGGATGAGTGCTTCTACTCCTGAGCATGGAGTTGAGGCTGAAACACTGTATATTGGATCGCACAATCTTCTCTCTGATTATTCAAAGAAGGATATTCAAGACAAGATCGTCTTTGTTCTTCTAGATCAACAATACATGCCAGATGTTTTGGAGGCATGGGACAAGCTGTTCAATATGAGTCCTGCTGGTGTTGTTTTTCTTGATCGATTGCGAAATGAAGCTCCACGTTCCTATAACTATCAGAAATTAGATGCCACCTTCTCAAAAGTACCCTCAATGACAGCATCGGCAAAGCTTGCACGACCCTTGCATGATGCGATGTTTGGATCAAAGCTCAATCTTACTGTCCATGGAGAAGCAAAGGATGGAACTTTGCACAATGTTCATGGTATTGTGAAAGGTCAGCTTGATACTACGATTATACTCTGTGCCCATCATGATTCTGTTCCATTTACGATGGGTGCAACTGATAATGCTGCAGGGGTGGCTATTGTTGTTGAACTAGCAAGACTCCTCTCAAAGATGAATCCAAAATTCACCTATCACTTCATTACATTTGGTGGAGAAGAGTTGGAGATGAAAGGATCTCAGAGATTCTTAGAGGATTATGATTTAGGAAATACATTACTTTGTATGAATTTTGATAGTATTGGTGCTTTACCTGGTGAAGTATTAGGATTAGCGGCAGGTCCTGATGAAATGATTGAATGGGTAACTGGACTTGCCCAGACCAATAAATACCCAACAAGGTGTCGAAGAACTGCAACTAGTGGTGGTGATAACAAACCGTTTGCAGCAAGAAACATTCCAACAATCCATTTTGCATGTATGGGGACAACAACCGAGAAGGTTGCTCATACTGCCATTGACACAATATCCAATCTTTCTCCTTGGTCCCTCTTCGAAGTAGGAAATTTCGCAAAGCGAACTATAGAATCGCTAGAAACCTTGGAATCAGTTCCATTCAAGGTCGAGGTTCCTGAGGACCTGAGAGATGCAGCCAAAAAGAGAATCGGTTTGAGTTAGAAATTGAATGAAGGAAAAAGGGTTCGAATACGTAATGCTTTTATCCGATTCAGTTGTGCTCCTCTTCCACGGACATACAGGGCCCGTGGCATAGACTGGTTATTGCGCCGCTCTGATAAGGCGGATGTCCGGAGTTCAAATCTCCGCGGGCCCACCACTAATTCTTGAAATTTCACACCCATAACCACTGATTTTATTACGCCCACCAACTGCAAATGAGATATGAAATCACTGGTTACTTATTTCACACAGACAAATAATACCAAAATGATTGCTGAAGCTATCTTTGAGGTTATTTCACCTCACGGTGAAGCACAAATTGACACAGTTCGAAAAGTTGACCTTGAATCCCTAAACGAGTATGATGTGGTATTTGTAGGAGCACCATGTCATGACAGTGATTTGGCACCACCAGTGAAAGGATTTCTTGGGAAACTGCCTAAGTCGCCCAAGTTCAAACTTGTTGGATTCTTTACTCACTCAACAAATATGCCCGACGGTACTGAACGAAATCAAGAACTCTATGACCAATGGGCTGGACGCTGTATTCCGACCTTTGAAAATGCCTGTAAAGACAAGAACATCGAACTTCTGGGTTATTTCCACTGTCAAGGAAAAGCTAGTGAACCCATTGAAGTCTTCATCAGACAGCAGATAATCACCGATGATGACGAATGGGCTGTTTATCTACCAGAACTACGAAAGCATCCTGATTCAAACGATATCGAGAATGCCAAGAAGTTTGCACAGGAAATCCTTGACAAACTTTGATTCTGATTAGCATCAATTTGCAAGTCTAGGACCTTAAATCGGAAAAGAAACACTCTGATTTGGGTCAATTGAATGAGTCCAATACTATTACAATCTCCACTTGCAAACTTCGCACAGTTGATTGGAGGATATTTCATTGAGATTTGGGATTTTCTGATATTCATTGGACAGATGTCAGGAGTCGTGATAGTGCTTATCGGTGCTATTCTTTGGTTCACAGAAGCCAATCAGAAAAAAGGTAAGGGTCTTGTTCTCAGTGGTGTAATACTATCCATCGTTATAGAGTACTTTGTCTTCTTTCCACCCAGTTTTGTCGTAGCATAACTACTAGATTATGGTCCAGATTTTCTTCTCCAGATAACAATCAGAACAATCACACCAAATGTAGCTATTCCAACTACCACTATCGTTTCTACTGGTAGGATTGCATCACCTGCTGTAGTGGTTGTTGATTCAGTGGTTGTAGTGATATTTTCTGCAGTGAAAGTCAGAGCATCTCTAACAAACTCCATTGATACATTTGCATCTTGAATCTCAAGATCGACAACATAATCATCTAATTCTAGCCCTGTAATACTTCCAACAAAGATTGAATCATTTTCTGGGTCTGAAAGCTCCACCTCTGCAATAATCGTTTCATTATCTGAAGTGTGCAACATAGCAGTGACCTCAATGATTTCTGTAGTTGTAACGTCATCAAATAGATGGATTTGACCTGAAGTTGTCACATTCATGTAATAGACAGTATCATTTCCTTCAAGTACGGGTTGAATCGTCATATCTTTGAAGTAAGAGTAACCAAACAGTGATTTCATAATTGCTACACATAGATCATAGTGTGGTGCACCCTCATATCCTGCTGGAGGTCCTGCTCCATTGTCACCAGTGATTAATTGACCATCCGAAACAACTCGCATGAATGGAAGGATAGTTCCACCAGAATCGTGAACATATGGAAAGCAGAAATTATGTCCTGTAACTACGTGACCTTCAGTGATATTTGAGGCAGCAATTGGAGTTACTCCTATACATATCCCCGAAATGATCAGTCCCTCTTCATACGCCATCTTAATGAGATTCAGAGCTGATTCTGAAGCGATTAAATCGTGCCAATGTCCACCTGACGGAACGAATAGCACATCATAATTGCTCAAGTCTTCACTAGCTATTTCAGATATCAAAATATCAGTTTCAACTGGTCTCGCTTCCCGATTCAAACATGATTGTATAACCAATGTGTTCCCTGTTATTGTCACATCACATCCCCAATCTTGAACTACATCCATGAATTCGAAAAATGACCATCCAAAAGCATGACCGAGTAGTACCAGTATACTAACTTCTTCTGGCTCTGTTAGCACAGCCTCAGGGGTTTGAACTAGCAATGAGCCTACTAATATTACAACAAGAACTCCGAGAAGCACCTTATTTCTCATAGTTTATCCCGGCCCTTAAACGAGCCAGTTGCTAATATTAAGACCTTCATTGACGCAGTATCTATAATCTTAGTGCATTTCTGACTTCTTTCCGAAGAGCCTCAATTGCATCAGGTGCATTACACACACCGAATTGGTCATGATAGTCCCGATATTCATCTGAATCAAGTAATTTCAGAACTTGATCAATTGCTTCGAGTTGTTCCCGAGAGAAGTGCTGAATTCTGGAAGTTAGAGTTGTGCCTGTCATAATATCAAGTATGAGAAATTGAATATATTCTCGTAATTTTTCTGTAGGTGCTTATTAGACATAGAGCGGACTCGATATTGAAAGGCGCCACGGGTCCCTATTTGATTTCTAATGTCTGTCGTGTCCGCTTTCCCGGCGGGTGGCGCTTTCACTTCTTCTCTGGCCTTAAATTGACTAATCAATCAAGACTAGTCAGGGGTGAGAAAAATACCACCAGATGATTCTGGTGATGAACCATTCTAAGGACCATTTCTGACCACACTCTTTGTATCTAATGCAACTCTAGTATAACGGTAGGAGGGTGGATGTGTATATACATCCACTCAATTTTCTTTTCAAGCGTAAACAATCAATATTAGAGTTCATCAATGTGCTTTTGTTCATCAACATCATCCTTAGCTTCTTTACTTTCATGCGAGGATTTTCCCCCTCTCAATTTTGAAGCTAATCTAACGCTAAATGGAACTCTAATCGTATCACCACTCGAATCAGAAATTGGTACCTGCGCATATTTCATTACAAATAACATAAAAATTTGAAAAATCGGTAATGGAATACCTATAGTCATTCTACCCATCATGATAACAAAGGAAATTGCATAGACCAGAAAAGAAAGTATTATGAGAATATAGACTCTTTTCTTGGTAGCTTCTCCCTGGATGAATCTGAAAGCTGTAATTCCAATCGACAGATTGAGAATCAACACTAACAAATCCGAAACTGTTGACCAACGTGCAATAATGAGATAAAAATACGACCAGATAGTTGGGTTGATTCCACTTACCATGATGTACCAGTAATCATGTTGTATGCTGAGGAGTCCTCCTACCAGAATAAATATGGATGTAACTTGAGATTCAGTAACAAAAAGATTACTTACAATGAGAGTTGCAGGTAGTGTAAGCAATGCAATCCATACTACAGTTGCAGCATTGAGAGGAACTGTTCTGGCTATGATGTTTCTTAATCTCTTCACAATGACTTGTTCTTCCTCATCTTTCATAACACTAGTTGAGGGCCACGAATTCTGAAGAAGGGGCCAGAAGACAAAGACGAATAATGACAAAGAAACAACATTCGGAACGACATTGTATATACTCATTCTAACATTAAGAAAGGAGTATTGTGGTATGAATATATATGTTGCAATGCATGAGATGGAAATCGCGACTAAAGCTGATCCAATACATTTTCTATCAACTTGCTTATGCTGATAAACAAATGAGAATACTACGAGCGGCGCAATAAAGAGCAACGCAATAATGAGCTGATATGATTCCCAAAATGAATCTGTGAATGGCGAAGTAAAAAGTTCTTCCGGCCAATGACCCCAAGTTCCAATTATGCTACTTTCAGATGTAGTCCTTGTGGAGAAAGTAACTAAGTAATAAGGAATGATTAGAACTAGTATAATTTTGATTAATAGTGGTAAGACTTTCTTGGATATATCCACGAATTCTCCCCAAAACCACAAAACACAAACCGAGAGTTAAGTATTTTGAATTAGCGTAAATAATTACGCTTTAATGTAGCACAACTATTTTTCTGAATAGAGGAGATATTTCTTGACTGATACCAAGATTCCAATTGTAAAGAGTATTGACGAAATTGATGACAAGATGGTCCGTGAACGACTTGAAGGACTTGTAGCTGAACCTCATGTCCTTGGAGTAATGCTATGGGGCAGTCGTGCGACTGGTTTTGGTGCACCATCTACTGATTGGGATGCACTGATTTACGTTACAGAAGAGTACTATGACGGTCTCGAACTCAAAGATACAATCTGGCTTGAGTTTGATGAATCCGTTGAACCAAAGAAGCTAGTGATAGACTTCTCTCCAGTTTCCAATGCTTGGTTCAGACAGCAAATCGAATCACCTCTAGATATGGACCACTTTCCATATGCTGAGGGTGTTGTCATCCATGATCCCTCTGGTAAATTAGAGGAATGGCGTCAGAAATTAGCAAGGTACCCCGAAGAAGAGCACCTCGATAGGCTCAAGAACAAGTACTGCACACTAACTGGAGCTCTATACTACGCGGACATCAATAATAGACGGGGAAATCCTTTCGATTCAAAACTGAATGCTTTCAGAGCTGTTGTTGCTGCAGCTAATCTTTGGTTCGCCATGCAGAAACAATGGACTCCCCCTCTAAAGTGGTGGACACCTCATGTGAAGAATATGGGAATGTCTGACGAGCTGTACAAACTCTTCTGCGATGCTCTTGATGATCCTAAGTTTGAATCCCTCATTGAATTATTCAAAAAACTCAAACAGGATATTCTAGATGCTGGACATGAATTTCCGAATGATTCAATATCCACATTCCTTGAAACGATTCATGTGAAAGGACGTCCAGCTCAGATTCGACATACCTACATCTAACGCTCAATCACACATTTCCCTCTTAGAAAGACTCTCTTGATATTCTCCTTATCTTGGAGGATTGTGATATCGTCAAGAGGGTTCTTTCCTGGAGCTAGCACAAGAATATCTGCGGATTTACCAGATTCAACAGTTCCAATTTTGTTTTCCATACTGAGTGACCATGCAGCATTCTTGGTTCCTGCCATAATTGCAGTCATCTCGGATGCTCCACCTAGCCTAACCATTAGTTCCATTTCTTCTGCGGTTGACCTACCATAGTAGGTGTATGGCATCCCTGAATCAGTTCCCACAACGAGTTCTATACCTGCCTTGACCGCGTTTCTGACACCTTCCTCGATGCGTGGAAATATCTCTCTCTCCTTTCTAACCATGTAATCTGGAAGGTCTCCATCATCATGATGAAGTTGTGATTCATAAAAGGTCACAATGGTTGGCATGTACTTGGTTTTGTGTTTCTTCATCAACTCAATATTCTCTTGACTCAATGGATGTCCGTGAACCAATACATCCACTCCTGCAAGAATAGTATTCTTGATTCCAACATCACCATAGGCATGTGCATGAGACCTCAACTCAACCTTGTGAGCCTCTTTTGTAGCAGCCTCTAACTCATCAATATCAAATTGAGAATTGAAACTCTCAGTGTGAGGTGATGATATTGCTCCTGTTGCTGCTAGTTTGATATACCGCGCTCCGCGACCAATCTCTTCTCGTACTGCACGACGTACATCATCAGGACCATTTGCTTCATTTGAACCTCCAAGTGACCCTCTTCCACTACTTATGGTAATCATTTTTCCACATGGAAGATAGCGTGGTCCATTGACAATACCTTTCTCAATTGCTTCTTTGACAGCAAATGGTACATTGTTTCTGCCTGCTGCATCTCCAGCAGTAGTTATTCCATATTCCAGTAAAATCTCAACAAGCTGGGCACCTTTGATGGCCAAAAGTTCATCAGACATGAGTCCTACCTCTTCAGGATTAGGCGACCCATCATAACATACATGGACATGAGGATCAATTATACCCGGCATTAGCACTCGATCAGAAAAATCAAGAATTTCTGTATCAGATGGAACAGAAATATCCTGTCCTACTTCAACAATCTTCTCTCCTTGGATCAATATTGATGCATCCTTGAGAGTAGTACCATCACCAACAATCAGTATTCCAGCTTTGAGCAAAAGATCACTCATATCATGTACCTCTGATAAAATATGACAGAACGTACCTTTGAGTGTAGTGGGGAGGGCAAAATGCTTTTTCCTACAACTTCAATCGATAGACGTACTCATCATCTTGAATGGATAGTTTGCTTTCAACAACCTTTCCAGTCTTATGGATGAAGCGAATCATAGACTGATTCTGGGGATGTACATAAGCTATGAATGCATCGATACCCTTGCTCTTTGCAATTCTCATTAGATGGTTTAATAGATATGTTCCAACACCTTTCCCTTGGAATTGATCTTGAATCAATATTGCGAACTCGGCTTCGTTAGTACTTCTATTGAGGAGATATCTTCCTGCACCAATAATAGTTTCAGTTTCACCTTCTTGGTCCGATTTTACTACTGCAACTACGCTAATGTCACTGGCTTGGTCTACATTGTAGAAATCCTGCAGGGTTTGTCTGCGCAGACTCCTCAGTGGAGTAAGAAATCGGAAGTAGATGCTCTCTTCGCTTAGGTCATAGAATAATTCTTTGATTCTATCTGTATCATCAGGACGAATTAGTCTGAAATGGATATCAATAGGACCATCAGGTCCCTTAAACCTCTCAGTCATTTCATACTCTGAAGCAAAGTACGTTCCTTGAACAAGGAATGGAACTTGGTCCTCAAAGACGTAATGCATCGATTTTGCTGCTTCTAGTAACTCGTTTCTGAAGTCAGGGTGTGCGATTGCTATGAGGGAGAGAACTCGTTCTCGTATAGTCTTCCCTGCGAGATTAGCGAGACCATACTCTGTTACCACAACATCTACGTCTCCACGTGTGGTAACGACCCCAGCCCCTTCACTTAGACGAGAAACTATTCTTGAAACACCTCCATCTACAGCAGTTGACGGGAGACAGATTATTGCCTTTCCTCCTGGAGACCTCTTTGCACCACGAATGAAGTCGACTTGACCACCGATTCCGCTATAGAATCTATGACCTATTGAATCAGCACAAACCTGCCCAGTGAGGTCCACTTCAAGGGCTGAGTTGATTGCTATCATTTTCTTATTCTGCCCAATAACGTAGGGATCGTTTACGTATGCTGTGTCATGGAAATGAAACATTGGATTATCATTGATATGATCGTAGAGTTTCTCAGAACCCATTGCAAAACTTGCGATGACTTTTCCTTTGTGGAGAGTCTTCTTCTTGTTTGTGACAACACCCTGATCAATCAGTGGAATTAGACTATCACTGAACATCTCAGTATGAATACCAAGGTCGGTAACCCCTGTATCGAGAAGATTGCTACAAACTGCTTGGGGTAAAGCACCAATTCCCAGCTCAAGGGTTGATTCATTTTCAACCACTCTTGCCACATAACCACCAATCTTGTCAATTATGTCTGTGGTTTCTGTTGCTTGGATTTCTCTTAGCGGTTCATTATATGGCACAAGATAATCAATTTCTGAGATATCAATGAACGAATCACCATGTGTGATTGGCATTTTCTGGTTGACCTGAGCGATGACCATATCTGCGCTCTCAAAGGCTGATTTCGTAATATCTACTGAGATACCGAGTGAGCAGTAACCATACCTATCTGGTGGACTGACCTGTATCATAGCAACATCCAATGGCATTCTCTTTTGTCTAAACAATTCAGGAATGTCTGAAAGCATAATGGGAGTATAATCTGCACGCCCCTCTGAAACTGCATCTCTAATATTCGCGCTGACAAAGAATGTGTTGTGTCTGAACTGGTTTTGGAATTTAGGATCTGCAGATGGCGTATCTCCAAGAGTCAAGAGATGCACAATCTCATTATCTGCCATTTGGTCAGCATTAGCTGCCAGTTCTTGAACAAGATGATATGGCACTCCACAACCTGTTCCCAAAAAGATTCTCGAACCCCTAGCAATCTTTTTGATGGCTTTGGATGCTGGTAAAATCTTCTTCTTGTATTTTTCAGTCCAATCAGTTGTAGCTGCCATTGCTATTACCGTTCCCCGAAACCTAGACATTCTTGGACATCGAGTCCGAGATGATGTTCGGTTCCTGTTTCATCGAGGCTGCTCTCTGCAGATTTAAAGAATCCGCTAAGAGTCTTACTTCCTCTCCGCAGGCGTTTAGAGTCTCCGGCAAACTGACGGCGACCAGATTCAGTGCAGCATTGAGATCCCTGTCGATCACTAGTCCACACTGTTCACACTCATACTCCCTCTCTGATAGAGAAAGATCCTTCTTTCTGTGCCCACAACGTGAACACATCTTCGATGAAGGAAATGTCCTTGAAACGACGACAAGCTCAGAACCGTACCACCCACACTTGTACTCCAGTTGTCTTCTGAACTCATAGAGCCCCACATCAGCTATAGCTCTTGCAAGCCTTCGGTTCTTCAGCATTCCGGACACATTCAAGTCTTCGATCACTACCTTACTGTGGCTCTTGGAAAGGTAGGTCGTCGCCTTGTGCAGTGTGTCCTGTCGGATATTGAAGACCCTCAGGTACATCTTCGCAAGTCGTAATTTCGCTTTTTCGTGGTTCTTGCTTCCCTTCTTCTTTCGTGACAGACTCTTTGAGAGCTGTCGCAGTTTTCTCAGTCGTCTTCCCAGGGCCCGTGGGTTTGCAAAGGTGGTCCCCTCAGATAATGTGACCAGGGTCTTGACCCCAAGATCCACTCCCACAGCAGTCCCATTATTAGACACAGGATCTACGATATTCTCCTCCACAGTCACTGATACAAACCACCTGTTGGCCCGTCGTCGCACAGTAGCTGAGAGTATTCTTCCACTGTAGTACTTCTCTCTCTTTTCCTTGATCCGGACCTTTCCGATACGTGGGAGCTGGATTGCTCTTTTATGAAACCTGATGGTCCCAGTCAACCTGAAGCTGTCTCTGACACCTCGCCTCTTGAAACGAGGGAATCCAACCTTCTTCCCAGACTTGAGTCCTCGATAGAAGTTCTTGAAGGCTTGATGGAGGTCTCTCAAGGCCTCCTGAGGTGCACACTTTGAGGTTTCGTACATCCATGGGAACTCTGTTTTCTTAAGGGAGTTGAGGAGTTTGTGCTGCTTGATGGCATCAGTAAACCTGTCGTCACCCTGGTTGTTCTTGTACCGTGCAATTCGTTGGTCGAGCCCCCAGTTGTAGGCAAAACGAGCTACTCCTGTATGTTGAGCAAGGTGCGACCTCTGGATATTGTTCGGGTCCAGTTCATACCTGTAGGCCTTATTGGTCAACATTCAGGTTCGGTAGTGGGTCTTTCTGGGAGCTAATAAGCTCATACAAGAATGGTCTTTCATTGATGTCCATGTTTCAAACCTCTGTAGCCGTTTACAAGTGGTATAACTATTATTTCATTCGTTTTTTTTGTATGACGTCGGAAGGCTTTTAGTAGGGTATCTTTCGCCAGCTGTACAGTGTCTGACAACAAGATAGGTGTGTACTATCATGTCTGATGAAAAAATTGGTAATAGGAACCTTGTCATTCTCGGCGCGCTAATTGTTCAGTTGTGCTTGGGTTCAATATACGCTTGGTCCTTCTTTCAGACTGCTCTGAGAGAGGGTGTGTATACTTATCCATCTCTATATACGCAGCTTCCATTTGCAGCTGGTTTGGCATCGTTTGCACTTTTCATGATCTTTGCAGGAAGATGGCAAGATCGAGTAGGTCCCAAAAAGGTCGCCACTGTTGGTGGTGTTCTTCTGGGAGTTGGTTACATCTCAGCATTCTTTGTTGATATGGTCGCTGGGGGCGATGTACTGATTGGTACAATCTACCTCATTATCACCTATGGTATAATTGGTGGTGCTGGAATTGGATTTGCCTATGTATGTCCTATTGCAGCGCTTGTGAAGTGGTTCCCGGATAAGAAGGGTACGATCACTGGCATTGCTGTAGCTGGATTTGGTGCAGGTGCACTTGTCTTTGGCTATGTAGAACAATTTCTACTGACACTCTACAATGTACCAACTACTGCAAACATTGGAATGCCCATGTTGATACTTGGTGCTGTCTATCTTGTTTTAGTTGTTCTAGGTGCTCAACTACTTACAAATCCCCCTGAAGGCTGGCTTCCAGCTGGGTTCACTCCTTCCACAACAACAGCTGATGGTGCTGGAACTGGGATGATGCCTGGTCAGATGATCAGGACCTCAACATTCTGGTTGCTCTGGATAATGTTTGTACTGGCTGCTACTGCTGGTCTAATGACTCTTGGTAACGTGAAATCTGCTGCTTTAGCAATTGATCCTCTAACTGATGCTGTCGTGATAGTTGGTGTTATGAGTTTGCTCAATGCTGCTGGACGTATCGTCTGGGGTGCAACTTCTGATAAGCTAGGCCGTGAGAACACGATGATTCTCATGTTCCTCACTCTGGCCATTGGAATGTTTGCATTCGCTTGGATGTCAACAATTGCGATTTCATGGATTGCAGTAATGGCTATTGCTTCATTGATTGGATTCTGCTTTGGTGGTAACTTCGCTTTGTTCCCATCAGCTACTGCAGACTTCTTTGGAAGCAAGAACGTTGGAAAGAACTATGGTGTAATGTTCACTGCTTATGGTATCGCAGGTATCACTGGTGCTTTTGTTGCCGGTCCTATTGTTGATGCTACTGGCTCATACTTCATGGCATTTGTCGTGACTGGTGTGCTAGCAATCCTTGCAGTACTATTCACTTTGGTTCTCAAGTCAAAGCGCAAATAATCTACTAGATGTGGGGTCAGAGAATCCATTCTTTGACCTCCCTACTCTTATTTTTTTGATTTTTTCTAGCTCGGCAGTAGCCATAGAATCATCGTCTTTTGTAAAATAGCTCAGATTGGACAAGCTTCATATAGGTCCTATTTGTCCGACCGGCCAAATCATCGACCGAATTTGGTGACCAATTTTGTCAGAAGATAAAAAAATTACAGTTTATAGCCAGGAAGAGAGGCGATTCGACCCTCCACAGAGCTTCGTCGATAAGGCTTTTATAAAGAGCCATGATGAGCGGATGAAGATTTGGAAAGAGTCTGTCGAAAACCCTGATGCCTTCTGGCTCAAAGCAGCCAAGGAACTTTGTTACTGGAAGAAAGAGCCAACTATTGGATTTGTATGGGAAGATATGGAGACTATCAAATTTTCCTGGTTCAAAGATGGTGTAACCAACATGGCTTACAACTGTCTTGACAAGCATGTTGAGGCAGGTAAGGGCGACCAGATCGCTTTAATCTGGCAAGGTGAGCCTCTTGAAGAGTCTAAGACTTACACTTTCAGTCAGCTTCTAAGCGAAGTTAACAAAGCCGCAAACGTCCTGAAGAACCTCGGTGTTAAGAAGGGCGATAGAATTACTATGTACCTCCCCATGATTCCCGAACTTGCAATCATCATGCTTGCATGTGTCAGGATTGGTGCAGTACACAGCATTGTCTTCGGTGGTTTCAGTGCCGACTCAGTCAAGGACAGAATCATTGACTGTGAAGGTAAAGTTCTAGTTACAGCCGACGGTTACTACCGTTCTGGTAAGGTAATCCCACAGAAGAAGGGTGCAGATGGTGCAGTTGCAGACCTAGATGTTGTTGAAAAAGTTCTTGTTGTCAAGAGAGTCGGAATAGACGTTCCATGGACTGAGGGCAGAGATGTCTGGTACCATGAAGAACACGCAAAAGTCGACGATAAGTGTGAGCCCGAGTGGGTTGATGCTGAGGATCCATTATTCATTCTCTACACATCAGGTTCAACTGGTAAACCAAAGGGTGTTCTCCACACAACTGGAGGATACATGACTTACACCACACACACCTTCAAGCACATCTTTGATTATCACCCCGGTGATGTCTACTGGTGCACTGCTGATATTGGGTGGATCACTGGACACTCTTACATTGTCTACGGACCCCTTTCAGCTGGCGCAACAACCATGATGTACGAGGGTACACCTCAGTCCAATACTGAGAACATGGAACGCTTCTGGCTAGAAGTTCAGAAATGGAAGGTTAACCAATTCTACACTGCTCCTACAGCAATCAGAGCAATCATGAGATTTGGTGACGATCCAGTCAAGAAGTACGACATGTCCAGTCTGAACTTACTCGGTACTGTTGGTGAACCTATCAATCCTGAAGCTTGGATGTGGTATCACGAAATAGTCGGTAAGGAAAAGTGCCCAATTGTAGATACGTATTGGCAAACTGAAACAGGTGGTGTTATTCTTACACCCCTACCTGGTGCCAATGCTACAATCCCTGGAAGCACAACCTTCCCGTATTTTGGACTCGAACCCATCATCGTTGCTGAAGACGGTGTTCCCGTTGGTGCAAACGAGGGTGGATATCTATGCTTCAAGAAACCCTGGCCTGGCCTCATGAGGACAGTCTATGGTGACCACAAACGCTGGATTGACACTTACTGGAGTCAGTTCAAGGATCCCGAAAATGGAGATCCAATGTACTACACAGGTGACGGATCCCGCTTCAATGAAGATGGATACTATTTCGTTATGGGTCGTTTGGACGACGTTCTCAAGGTGTCTGGGCACAGACTCGGTACTGCTGAGATCGAGTCCTCACTGGTTAAGCATCCTGCAGTAGCAGAATGTGCAGTTGTTGGAATGCCCCACGATATTAAGGGCGAAGCAATTTATTGCTTCGTTACTCTGAAGATGGGAGTCGAGAAGACCGATGAGCTCAAACTTGAGTTGAGGAACCACGTACGTTCAGACGTAGGTCCAATCGCTTCACCTGAGAAGATTCAATGGGCAGACGCACTACCAAAGACCCGTTCAGGCAAAATCATGAGAAGAATTCTCAAGAGAATTGCAGCTGGAAAGGTTGACGACCTCGGTGATGTTACTACCCTAGCAGACCCAACTGTCGTTGAGAGTTTAGTCAAAGAACGCCTTTAGAAGGTAAATTAGTACAAGAGAGACCTGCAAGGGTCTCTCCTACTCTTCTTTTTCGAATTTGAACCCAATACTCAAACCACAAGCATATTATCTTCACAATAACCATCTGAAATTATGAGCAAAGAAGGCGAATCTTTTCGATCAACCCTTTGGAAAAGATTACAAGAACTACGATCAAACTACAAAGATTTAGAGAAGATCGAATCTTTGATAGAGAAATGGGAGAAAGACTACGGTCCTGAACATCAGGTTACTGTTGATGAGATGATAGGCAGTGCCTGCAAGAGTTACTGGAGTGAAATCTCAGCTCGCGAAGGTACATCAATTGATGACCTCATCCGTACACAATGGATGCCTTGGACTGAAGGTGAGTTCACCGTGGAGAAAATTCCTAACGGAATTCAAATATACTGCACCAAATGTCCAATGGCTGATGCATTCTGGGCAATTGAAAGAGTGGATTTGGGCGTGCAATTCTTTTGCAATGAGGATGCATTTATTGTCGAAGGGTATAATCCAGACATCAAATTCCATCGAACGAAGACCCTAATGGAAGGCGATGATTGCTGTGACCACCGCTACACAATGAAGTAGTTTCAAGTTACACATCCCTAGGACAATATACAAAACTGTTATACTTTGTGATATACTGAGTGAAGACCATGTTTCAAGATAGTGCTAATCGAAAGAAACTCCTGGGCGGAATTCTAGCTACTTCGCTCTTTGTATTTTGGATTCTTGTTGATATCTACATATTCCCGCTTTTCGGTCTGTCTTCTTATCTGCTCTATGAAATACTCGCATATGGATCTTGGATAATCATTATACTCGTCTGTTTTGGAATATTGTCCTGGGCTGGATGGTTCCCAATGCGTGATCAATCCAGTGAGGAAAATGAATCCCCTCGATATAGTTGAGTAATGCTGTTGGATACTTTTGGAAACGGAATACTTTTCTCTCACGAAGAGCTCTTCAGACAATTACGAGTTTGGTGATTTCAATGCAGATTCTAGATATTCTTGTCATTATTTTCCTGATTATTCTATCACTACAATTCTTCTTACCATCAACACTGGGAAAACAGAAGAAAGGAACAGTCATGGGAATAATCAGTCTGGTGGGTATTGCTACCTTCCTACTTCACATTCTCTTTGAGGGTATTCGTTGGCAGATGATTCCAGTCTACGTCCCCTCATTGCTTCTATTCATCTGGGGCGTTTACAAACTCGTAATAATCTACAGAATTCAGACAGGAGCCATTCCAGAAGCTGAAATTTCCTCACCTCGAAAGAAATTGGGCATAGCAGTTCTCATTGTGACAATCATCCTAGTAGGCTCAACCCTCCTCCTTGACTCAATACTGCCTGTTTTTCAACTTCCCACTCCCTCTGGGGAATATGGTATTGGAACTGTTACCTTCGAACTTACTGATGACAACCGAAATGAAACCTTTACAGAACCTTCAAACGACCATCGTAGGATTTTGATCAAAGCATGGTATCCCTCTGATGATGTTGCAGGATATGCTATGGCACCATATGTGGACTCGATAGAACAATTTAGTACGGGTATCCAACAATCATGGGGCTTTCCAACAATAATGACCAGTCATTTTGCACTGATTCGAACTCATTCCTACGTGAATGCTCCCTTGTCACTAGATGAACCCAGTTATCCAGTGCTCATCTTCTCTCATGGATATGGCGGTCTTATCATGCAGGATACTGTGTTGATGGAAGAGCTGGCTAGTAACGGATACATAGTCTTTAGCATCAGTCACTGTTACGAGGCAGCAGTCACGAGCTTTCCAGATGGTTCAGTAATCTATGAAGCATCTGAAGAGATGTACGCAAACATTTCAAACAGTCTGCAAATTTGGGCGAACGATACAGTGTTTCTAGTTGACCAGCTTGAGATAGCTGATAATCCTGATATTCCAAGTATCCTCCATGATGGAATGGATCTGACTCTGATTGGTGCCTTTGGACATTCATTTGGTGGTACTACTGCTGAAGAAGTTGCACTTACCGATCCAAGAATAGATGTTGGAATCAGTTTTGATAGTCCACATGGTGAGAAAGCAAAAACACTGAATATGACCAAGCCATTCATGCTGATGTTTGGACCGAGCTATGGCAATCCCGAGATGAACGACCCTGTTTATCTTAATTCCACTAGTACCTGCTATGGTCTCTACATAAATGGTACAATGCATCACAATTTTGCTGATGAAAACATATGGTCTCCAATGCTTCGAAACTTTGGTCTTCTTGGATCAATTGATGGATATCGGATGCTTCAGATTCTCAATGACTATGTTCTCGCATTCTTTGATGAGCAATTAAAGGGTGTAGACTCAACTCTTCTTGATGGTCCATCTACTATCTATCCTGAGGTTATGTTCTATAGTAAGAATCCTTAGTGTTGAGTTGTGTTTAGCTATCGGCACAGTTCCTAAATAGCACGAAGCTCTACTATTGGATATACTTTCACGGAGATTTGAATCAAAATGAGCCGTTCGCGTTTCTTAATTCCAGTCATTTTTGCAATCGTTGGAATTGCTGTCACCATCCTTTCAATATATCAGGTTACTATTAATCAAACCTCAATTGATTACTTCCCATTCATTGAAGGGACACTTTACAGTGATATTGTCTTTGTTCTCAGTGCTGCTATTCCAATCATTACAATAGAGTATTTCATTATTGCAATACCCCTTGCTGTTTTGTTCCTTATCGGAAATAGTTTCATCAAAGCCGCAGCGTATGAAACCAATATTATGAAGATTGGAGAGAGTTTTAGTGGTATTCGTATGATTCGTAGGGCCGCTGCACCAGCTCTTTTCAGCGTGAGTACTGCGGGTATTTTGAGTGGCTTCTTTCAAGACCTTCTCATTGTTCCACCTGGTGATCCAAGTTTTCTATATCGTCTTGGTGGAACTCTGATGGCAAGTTTAGTTATCATGCCCATTGCATTAGCTCTGTTCATGCCAACTTGGATCCTAAATGATGCAGGTATAGTCAATCATCTCAGAAAAGGGCAGATGGAAGTGCGTCAATGTCCCCACACTGAAGGGGTTGGTCGATGGTATAGCGGTATGCTAGGTGGATACTCTATACTTGCATTTCCAATTGCAATGGTCTCAATTCATTTCCTCCAACCTTTCTTAGCTACTTCACTACTTCCCCCATTAGATGAGATAATCATCAGCTTAGTATGGATTGTCGGTATTCCAATGCTAATCATGGCTTTCATTGTGCCTGTAATTTTACTGAATGAAGTTGCTGGAGGAAAAGCAGGTGGTTTGGTGAAGGGATTTGTACGACGAATGGGTGCTGAGGTTGTAGAAAAACTCCAAATTTCAAAGGTTGCAACTAAGAAATCCCCAAAGGATGGATCATGAGAAGACGTACCTAAAACATCACTATCATCCCAAAAAGGGAGTGGTTATTGTGACCACTCCCTGGGTTCTTTATCTCTTTTTTACAAGCACTAAAACCACAACAAGTACCGTGGCAACTCCTCCAACAATAGCGCCAGGAATTAACCATTGCATTGGATCCAGTCCTTGCACTGTATTGGTTGTTGTTGGAAGTTCTTCAAGAACGCTAAACTCAACCGCGTCAGTGAATTCAACATAATTCATGAAGCAGTCCCAAACTAGTAAGTCTACAGTATAATTACCCAGGTCCAAATGTCTGATTACGCATTCAAACTGGTTCTCTGTATCCGTTGCGTTCATTCCTATGTGGAACGTATAAGCTACAGGTCTTCCACCAGTTGAGTTCAACTTGTAGATCTTACAATTGACCATATACACGAATGTTTCATCGTCAAGATCAGCTGTTAGCAGTGGAACAATATCCACTGCAGTCGGAGAAGGACTAACTGATGCACTAGTCAATGTTGGTACATTTGGCTCATAGAATCCTACAGCAGCACCAATTGCGTTACAGGTTTCTTCTCTATAGAACGTACTTCTGACACTTGTAATGATATTACCATCAGTAACAGGAGGTACCAACTCGAAGAAGGTTGCTCCAGCTGCTTCATACTCTGCTTGGTAATCTGCCCGTCCAGTTACATTCTTACCATCAATGACATCTGCGGCCGCTAATACTCGAACAGCACGACACCAAGCAGTAACAATAAGATCCTCACTTACTGCATCACGAATAAGGTCCAGTGCAGTCTGATTAGTTCTGAGCATTTCGTGAGATGAACCTCCAATGATAGTGAGGATATCGTACTCTGTTACATCATCGATATCGGTCAATAGGATATCAACATCTAGTGGAACATTGTGCGAATAATCACAACTGATAATGGTTGCATCCAGAGCTGTTGTCGTAACGTTCCATCCAAATCTCTCAAAGACAGTTCTGATAGGACTATAGGTAAATCCGTAGTCGTGATCCATTACAAAGAGAATTTTAATTGGATCTTCTTGAGCTTCTGCTTGAATAATAAATGCGGAATTCCCCAAGCCACAAGTTAGTGTAAGAACTAAGCACACTCCTACTATAAGACTTAGAGTCCGTCTTCCTTTCACAAATGAGTTAATCATGATAGATACACTTAGCCATAGCCTTCCGCAAAATTACCTAATATAGTATGGTCGGCGCAAGTTTTTCACATGTAACATATTTTATATGATTACTAACTATTGTTAATGATTGAGAGAGTGTAACATGCCCAAAATAATTGATGCAGAGATTCAGTCGGGAGTCTTAAATATTAGAATTAAACTCATAAAATATCCAACGAACTCCATAGGTGATGAATATGTGCGAATGGTGCTTTAAACACGGAGACGGCGGCAAGTGGTACAACAACGCTAGGCTCTATCATCAAGAGCTAGCTGATGAGTACAATTGCAGTGAATACCTCGAAGAACAATGGAAGAACATGGAAACTTTATTCATTCGAAAGATCATGGGATTCAATTCTATCGGTCTAGGATATAAGATGAAAATGCCAATCATTGGCAGAATTATCCGAAAAGTGGTAGAAGGTCAGATTCATAGTGAAAAGAAGAATCGGAATCCTGTACGGGCTGATGGCCACTTTGGTCAGGTTATCCCCCTTGAAGATGCACAGCACATCATTGGAAACTTGGCTGCTGAACCTATCATCAAGAATTACTGTGTTTGTAGATGGATGCAGCGAGGAGTAAAGGACGCAGTCTGTATCAACTTTGGTCAACTTTCAGAAGTTATTGAAAAACATACTCGATATATTCCTGAGAATGTCAAGTACAGACTTGATCGTGAAGAAGCAATTGAGGCACTTCAAGAACAGAATGAGAAAGGCTATGTTGCATCAGTCTGGTTCCAACCAGTACCTTACATCAATGCAGTCTGTTCATGTGAAACTCCTGAATGTGGTGGTCTTCGGTTAAGAAACGATTTCGACCTAAGAACTGTCTACAAAGCTGAATATGTAATCGACGTTGACATTGATAATTGCCAAGGTTGCAAGTCCTGTGTTGCAATGTGTCAATTCAGTGCTCTACGATATCTCCCATCAGTAAAACGTGTAATTGTTGACCTGGACAAGTGTTTTGGATGTGGAGTCTGCAGACATGAATGCCAACATGATGCTCTACATCTGGTTCCACGAGAAGATGTTCCAGGACAAGCAGGTAAATACTAGGTGGTTAAGATGGTAAAGAAGACTAAGATTTCAGTTGACTACTCAAAGTGTCATACCGGGGCAAGTACTGATCCACGTGATTGCAGGAAATGCCTTCTAACATGCGACCCTGCAGTATTTCTAATGCATCCAACCCTTGAGGATCATCCAGACCCCCATAATCCTGATATTTGGAGAATCGATCCAATCTGGCTCTCAAAGTGTACAGGTTGTATGAAGTGTATATCAGCATGCCCTGAACAAGCGATTACTGTTATTCCTGGGACTTCACTTCATGAGATGAAGGTACGCTGAGTGTAGTTATTGGTCTTGATTGAAGAATCACAAGTCCTCCATCAGGACCAATACACCATTCAATATCCTGAGGAGATTCCATACCGCTCTCGATTTTCATTCCAACCTCTGCGATATCGAATAAAGTTTGATCATCCAGCGTGTATTTCAATTGTTTGTGTTCTGGAGTTGTTACCAAAGCTGGTTGATTCATCTCCAGTTGAGAGGTGAACTCCTTTTCCCCTAAATTTCGCTGAATCACACTCATGGGATTCTTAGTCAGAATGTATGTGTCAGGTACTATCTTTCCAGATACTAATGAGTCACCAAGACCCCAAGTTGCATTGATTAGCATCTCGTCTGTGCTATTGTTGACAACATTTGCTGTAAACATCACACCTGAGATGTTCACTTGCATCATTTCCTGAACAACTACTGCCATCTTGACATGCTTCAAGGGAATCTCTTTCGTCTTTAGATATATGACTGCACGTTCTGAATACGCAGATTGCCATACTTTCTTCACTGATTCGAGAATGCTTGTTTCATTCATTACACAAAGATAACTCTCGGCTTGTCCAGCAAATGAAATATCACTACGGTCCTCAATTGTTGCTGAAGATCGTACCGCGAACCCAAATTCACTATTTTCAGTGCTCTTTTGGAGGTGATTGAAACTCTGAGCAATCTCAGACGCTAATTCTTCAGGAATTTTATAGTTCTCTACAACCTCTTGTAAATTTACAGAAATCTCCAACAACTCTTCAAAATCATCGGAATTGTCTGCTTTTTCTAACATAACAGCTAAATTCTGATTACTTTCGACCATCTGGGTAAATGCATCACTGGAAATAGAAAGACTTCTTGGTACTAGAAATCCCAACCTTGCTAATTTTGCTAGATTGGTTGCTTTTCCACCGTGAATCTCTACATCATGTGGCTGGATATCTTCAAGTGAATGTACCAATTGCAAGTAATCACTCACTCCGTTATCAAGAGGACACCTGTTGTTCCTTCCTCATATCTAATCATCGCATGCTTTCCATCCAGAATTTCAGGATTTTCAATTTTGGTTCCCATTAATGCAGGAATCTCGAATTCTCTTGTAACAATAGCAAGATGTGATCCAAGAGCTCCAGTTATACAAACGACACCTGCAAGTTTTGATAGAATTGGTGCTAGAAAGGTAGTTCCTCCATCATTGACGAGAACTATTTTTCCATCAGCACCTTCTTTCAGCAGCTGAATTACTTCTTTCATTGTGGTGACATACCTAAGCTCTCCTTCTGCAGTTAATTTCAGAGAGATGAGTCCTCGTGCAACTTCTTTCAATATGGCAACCTTCCTTAGACGTCTCGCGAGGATTGTTCAGCTTGTAATAAGCTTCACGGCATTTTCTGAAAAGCTTAATACTCCCTATTTCATGGTGCATTGCTTACATCAACCCTAATCTAGGAGCTACACTAATGGATACCAGCGAAACCAACAAGATGATTAGACACGTTTCTGACAGCTTTTCAGATATTCTAGCTGAACGCGGGTTATTGGCGTCTGAGATATTCCCAACAAACGAATACATCTCTGTGTCTTGTTACCACACGTACGATCATCTCTATGATGTCATGAAAGAGGTCTGGTCAAAAATAACACCAGAGGAACTAGCAAATCAAAGCAAGACCCTGCTATCTGAAGTTCATGCACTCTCGATCACATACCTCTGGCTTTACTATTCACTTGGGAGAATGGGGATTGTCTTTGAGAAGTGCGAAAGTAATCCAGCGAAAGAAGATGAAGAAAAACGAAACCAATGGAAGTGGATGTTGGACCAGTGGCATAAGCTCGGAACTAATTACTTCAACACAGGAGAACCAACAGTTGCGGCGTCTGGTGGGAAAAATCTAGCATTTGGAGAGGATACTTTGAGCTGGTTGAAAGACCATCTTGAACCAGTTGAAGCAGATCAAGTGAAGAAAATACGCCGAAACCTGGGCCAAATTGAACTCTATGCATTCATGGATGAGTGTGAAGCACGAGCTAAACTGATAGATCATGGCCCTTATCCAATCTCTGATGATGAAATTCTTGTAGCTACTGAATTCACGCGATTACATGATGGACAACGTGATCTCTGGCTTCCTTGGTCTGATACTGAAACAAAGCTACCTTCTGATAAACTGGGAGTAGCTATGACCATCAAAGGAGCAACTGCAACATTCAATGATATTGGAACGATGAATATTGAGCCTGGCGACTACTCCGGATTGGTGACTAGTGTTGCTGCGTATACTGAGAAAGGTAACAAAATAGTACCCTTGGGACTCGATGAGCTGCCCGCCTACGCAGATGCTGCAGAAGCTTCCCTATCTGAACTCTATATGAAGTTCGCAGAGTGGGATAAGAAGAAACTCATGTTGGCTGGAGCAGTAGCCTACTGGAGAGGATATGTTCGATATACCGACAGAGTAGGAATTACAGACAAATTTGACTGGACTATTTCTCAGTCAGTAATCGACGAGTATGTACCATTCTTCATGGATAACGATGCAGATCCTGCTTTCATTCGATTTGGTCGGTTTGATGAAGATATGGAGGAAGATCCTACTCTCTACTTACTACCTGAATAGGAGTGATACTGAATGAAAGGACGTCCACAACTCACCGATTCTGACGAGTACGCTCATACTGCTGATGAAGAACCTGATTGGCGAGAAAGTTACTATTTCAATTGGGTTGACCTTGATACTGGAATCTCTGGATTTTCTACTATCGGTTTACTCCCAAATACCAAGAAGCGAGAGTTTGTCTTTGCGCTTTTCCATGGTTATGAACGTGAGGTCTATTTCCAGGAACCTGAAGGGGCATTCTCTGATGATTTCTCAGAATCCCTTACAGATGGTACATTGACCTACAAACTGATTCAACCATTGAAGGAATGGCAAATTATCTACAATGGGGATAAACTGAAAGCTGACATTCGCTGGCCCGCTAGATTTCCTGCGTATGATTTTGGAAGCGGAAGTGGTACTTCCTGGGCTGGACACTTTGAGCAATCAGGAGCACCTCATGGAACGATAGAATTTCCGGATGGGAAGGTTGTGAAAATCAAGGGATATGGTGAACGTGACAAAAGTTGGGGGTCACGAAACTGGCATATAGAGAGCTGGTTTGCTCTTCATGCACAGTTTGATGATGTTTCTATTGGTCTTCGTCGTGATGAGGTCAAAGGTAAGGCTCACTCATCAGGAGGAATCAGTACTATAGACGGTCATGAACCGATCGAAACTGTGCACGTTGCTACAGAAACACATCCTGAGTTCGGTATGCCCGTGGGTTCAAAGACCAGAATTATTGGAACTGATGGGACTGAATACAATCTACGATCTAAGATGATTACTCCCAAGAGCTTTGTTCGATTTGAACGAGAGTTCCCTGGAGGTAAAACTGAACTTTACGAGGGTATGGCTGTTCATACGTGCAAGGAACTAGAAACAACTGGTACAGGTCTTATTGAGTGGTTATTCACTCATCCTGTAAAAAAGAAGTAGGCACGGGTCAATATCGACCCGTTACCTTTTACACTGGTTTATCCCCTAAATGATAGAATTGATGCAAGAAGCCATGCACATAGTAATGCATTGACCATTGCACCTAGCCATCGATTACCAGTCTTGTTGTATGCAAAAATGGTAATCACTGTGCAGATTGCAAACCATGGGGTGAATGCATAGAAGAACAACCAAGAGTATCCGATCATTCCGGGTACTAGAGGTGCTCCTGCGAGGAACCCACCTACAAATTCGAATGCTATCAGAATCAGGTATGGAATGGTCTTGATGAAGACTGCTTTCACTGTGACATTCATCTGACTCTTGAACCATGTTCCTGAACTTTTCTGCAGCATTGGACCTGTTAGCCAAGCTCCTTCTATCACGAAGTAAAGTAGGAATACACCAAAGTACAGTGGCATAATGGTTGCCTGAGCAATGGTAAGATCATGCAGACCTGGTAGGAAACAACGCAAGTCAATGATGAAACCAATATCCGCCAAGAGGGTCAAAACGTACAACCAAGCGAATATCACTAAAGAGAGGATGAGCGTCTTTATCCATTTTATTAAGAACTTACCCTCTCCTACGCCGAACAGTCCACCAATTGTCAGATTTGGTCCTTCTGATTGACCTTTCCTTCTGAAATGCAAAATTAGGAAGAGAACCAAGAGTGCTAGGAGTCCACTTCCAGTCATCCACATCATAACTGGAATTCCATTATACTGTGGGAAGGGGATTATGTATGAAACTAGTGTCCCGACTAAAAGGAATGGGAAGAAAGTTCCAGCACCAATCAGGGCATAGATTATCCCATTCGTCAACAATGGTTTCGTCCCACCTGCATGCTCCTCAGAAGGTGTTCCTTTCACATCAGCAAAGAGTGGTGTTCCAAGTAGAATCACAATCATGGGGAATACTGTGAGTAGAGCTCCTAAGAGCCCCATAAGTCCACCAACCATCCACAGAGAATAGATCAGACTTGTACTTGCTATCCAATGTTCATCCTCAACTCCACCTTTCAGACTATTCTTCATCCAATCAAGGCTCTCGCTAACAATAACGGGATCAATTGTTTCAAAGAGGTGATTTGTGCTTGGAAAGATAGCCCTTCTTGCAGTGTTGTTTGTGAAATCACCATAAGTAGTGTTAGGAACTACTCCTGTCACATTGAAGTAAGGGTCTAGTTTTGTGTAATTTTGAGGATAGCTAGAGAGTGAATCAAAGTTACCAGTAGCTAAGAGAGTATTCGGAGTATAGGGTGCATCTGATCGAAATCCAGAACCAACAAGAACTAGTGCTCTTACATTTACACTGGAATCTTCCATTGCGCTCCATGAAATTCCTCCACCCATGCTATGTCCTATCAAACCAATCTGAGTGCTATCTACATAGTCCAAAGCTGCTATGTAGTCAAGTGCTGCAGCACCACTTCCAGTGCCAGCTTCTGAGTTTCCATGTCCATTAGCATCAATTGTAAGTACTACAAATCCACGTCTTGCTAGTTCAATACCAAATGCCATTAGCCACTCCTTATTCTGAAGTGAACCATGAATAACGACCACGCCTGGAAGTGGGTCTGCATTGGTCGCATATGTCGGGCGTTGTAGTGTACTGTGAATCAATGAACCATCTGCCGCCTGAAAATCGACCTCTGTAACGTTAACAGATCCAAAACCCATCTGAGTACCTGCTGCTAGAGATACTCCTGATAACATAACAATTAGACCGAGAATCAGTACTAAATATCGTCGTTTCAATTTCATTGAGGTTGTGCTCCTCATATCAACAAAAAACAACCTATCTTTCACAGGCTTTTATTTCTCCCGATGTTAAAATAATTAACAAAACCCATATCACTGAATCATGATTTTAAAGAAAAATGCCTGACTGGGATGAAATATTCAAGAAAAAGGGGTATGTTTTCGTTGATCCACATCAGGATATGTCCCGATTATCATCACTCTTTCGTGCCCAAGGAGTAAGAAGAATCCTCGATCTTGGATGTGGGACAGGAAGACATCTTGCGCTATTATCCCAAGCTGGGTTTGAGGTTTCAGGATTTGACTCTTCCAAGACCGCGCTTGATTTAGCTATGAAGTTGTTACAGGAGGAAGAGCTTACTGCTGATGTACGTCTTGGTAAAATGGAAGAACCATTTCCGTACCCTGATGGGCACTTCGATGCAGTAATTTCCATTCAGGTAATCCATCACAACTTACTGCAAGATATTCTCACAACTATCAAAGAAGTGGTTCGAGTTCTGAAGATTAGAGGATATATTTTCATCACTGTGCCTATACTTGGCCCAAAACCAGAGAATCCTGATGATGATTGGAAACTGCAACAGGTCGAGGATGGAACATTCATTCCTCAAAGTGGTCCTGAGAGTGGAATCCCCCATCATTACTTCACTGAAGAAGAACTACATGAAACCTTCAGTAATTTCAAGATATTAGAGATGTATATGGATGATACCGATCATCGATGTGTTTTAGCAGTCAGAAAATTCTAAATCTGATCATCCAATCCGAATGTTGGAAAAATGAGCTCTTTGACCTTGGTAATTGATTCATCAATAGCTCTACGAATCTTAGGATATCGATCACTGGGCATCCTGAAAGGCCTGCTAGTCCACCCTCCTCGTTTGACTTGGAAACCATGTTTATGACATAGTCTTATCCATTCTGCTGGAATTATCGGAGGTAATGCAATGTCTGCGATATCTGCCAATAGAATGGTCCAGATTTTTGCTGCAGCTACTGAGTTGTATCCTCCACCACCAACCATAACCAATTTTCTGGTTCCTAAGTGGACAAGCTGACGGACAGTCTTTGACATGCGTTGATAAGTGTCGTATGTCAACATCAGGTCCGTTAGTGGATCATTCATGTATGCGTCAGCACCCACTTCCCAAAATACGAAGTCTGGTTTGTATGCTAACCAAATCGGCACGACTACATCCTCGAATGCTCTCCACCACTCAACATCATCTGTGAGAGGTGGCAACGGAATATTAACTGAGTAGCCCTTTCCCTCACCAATACCAACCTCCTCAGCTCTTCCAGTTCCTGGATAGAATCCCATACTAAGTTCATGAAGTGAAATGGTCAAAACATTAGGGTCGTGATAGAATGCACTCTGTGTTCCATCACCGTGATGTGCATCAGTATCAAGGTATAGCACTTTCTTTCCGGGATACTTCTCTTGATACTTCTTTATTGCGACAACACAATCATTATAGTAACAAAAGCCTGATGCTTGACTCTCCATTCCATGATGAAGCCCTCCAAAGAAAGATACAGCATCCTCGAATTTGCCATCAGCTACCCCCATCATAGCATCTATTGTTGTTCCCACAATGTAACTTGCATATTGGTCTACACCTGGAAATATGGGGCATTC
This sequence comes from Candidatus Thorarchaeota archaeon, assembly GCA_016840385.1. The sequence continues at coordinate 47,074 of JAEOSL010000007.1, forward strand.
ATTCGTATCTAAACCAAAGCGTGAAGAAAATGCAGTGCCTGTATTTCCAAAGAGTTCCAATGTTTCAATATATGCGAGATCATGGTACAAAAGGAGTTCTTCACGAGTTGCTTTTCTCATGGGTTGAACCGATATACGAGGACTCTCTAATAGTCCTGACATGACCGGCAGACCCCATGTGACTTCTAACCGTGCCCGATTCCAAAATGGATTAGGTTCTGCTCTCATCCTATCTAATTCATCGATTCCATCTAGTTTGAGAATTACCTCGGGGTCAAATAGAGCAGTAGTCTCGGACAACTGGTTTCCTCCACTTTGAAGTAGACTTGGAAGATTGAAATAATACTACTCTTATGGTTGTTGGCGATATATCCTATTGGCCTCTTCGAAAGGCTCATTATCGTCATTGAGAGTTAGAGAGTTGCCATGTCTAAGTTTGATTTACTAAGGGAAACCATGCTAGGAAACCTCGGAGACCGTATCCCTCTCTCTCTATGGAAACATCATCCAGATAAAGATAGAACTCCAGAAGGTTTAGCAGAAGCTGAAATTGAATTTCACAAGAAGTTGGACCATGACCTTCTCAAGATCTCATTCTTTGGTCATTATCCTTGCATAGACTTTGGTTGTACCGCAGAATATGATGGTGCAATCACAGGATCTACATCTATGACATCATTTCCAATTGAAGACTCGTCAGGATGGGAGGTGCTAGAACCGGTCGACGTGAATGCAGGTGAGTTTGGAAACCAAGTTCGCGCAGTGGACCTCATCAAGAAATATGCACATGACAAGGTTCCTACCATGGCTACAGTGTTCAACGCTCCAATGGTTGCTGATCGACTGTGTGGTCGAGAGCTTGTCAAATACATGGATGAAAGCCCTCAGATTGTGAAAGAAGCACTTGATCTGATTACTGATGTATTGATTGATTTTGCACGAGCAACACTTGAAGCAGGAGCTGATGGGTTGTTCCTTGCATCACAGCATTCTACCCATGCATCCATCTCTGATGAATATTACAAGGAATTCATCTACCCCTATGATTTGAAACTAATATCCCGTCTTCGAGGAAAAGCTAAGTTCATTATGATTCACCTTCACGCACGGGAAGACAATGAAGAGATACGTTTTGACAAGATTGCTAAGACTCCTGGAGTAGACGGTATCAATTGGGAAGACCAGAGTTCAGCTCTCTCCCTTGTAGATGGTAAGAAACAGGCTCGAATTACCGCCCTTGGAGGTATTGACCACAATGGTATCCTTAGAACTGGAACTCCCGATGATGCTAAGGAGCAGGTATTGGAAGCTGTCAAAGAAGCAGGATTCGAACGACTTATTGTTGCACCTGGGTGTGTTGTTACGGTAGATACTCCTCCTGAGAACTTAGTTGCAGTAAGGGATGCTGTACGTGAGATTGATCTCTATAGTGATGAATAGGTGAATGCCTAATGACAAAGAATGCTGAGGTTGCTAGGGTTCTGAAAGAGATAGGTCTCCTGCTACAGGTTGAAGGGAAGGACAAATTCAAGTTTCTAGCCTATCTTCGTGGTGTTCGGTCAATAACCTCACTTGGTGAGGATATCACATCAGTTGCAGAACGTGGTGAACTGATTAAGATTCAAGGAATTGGCAAGGGATTAGCTGAGGTCATCAAAAGTTATCTTGAAACTGGTGAAGTGGAATTACTAACGAAACTTAGAACACGTGTTCCAATAAACGTCATGCAAATCGAAGCAATTCCTGGAGTCGGTCCAAAGACGATCAAACTGGTCTATGAAAAACTAGGAATAACTGACCTGGAGGGACTGGAGCGGGCTGCACTAGAAGGAAAACTCTCAGGACTTCCCGGACTTGGAAAGAAGACAGAAGAACAGATAATCTCTGGAATCGGTCTTGTAAAAACTGGTTTAGATAGAACAAGACTCGCGGAAGCACTATCAATTGCAGTAGGAATCGAAGAAGAGCTTAGAAAAATACCAGGAATCCACCAATTGGTTATTGCAGGTTCTGCACGTCGCCGTAGGGAAACTGTCAGGGATATTGATATTCTAGTTGATGCATCAGATTCCAAGCTTGTGATGGACACCTTTGTTGGTCATAGTGATGTAGCTAGCATAACAGCCCACGGTGACACAAAATCCTCTGTAAGATTGACTGGGGGGTTACAACTTGATCTTCGGATTATACCTGCTGATAGCTTTGGAGCAGGATTGCAATATTTCACTGGAAGTGTTGACCATAATATTCGTTTGAGAAAAATTGCTCAGAAGAAAGGATTGAAGCTAGACGAGTATGGGCTTTTCAAGGATGAAGAGAAAATTGCTGGTGCAGACGAGGAAGGAATCTACAAAGCTCTTGGATTGGCTATAGTTGAGCCCGAACTCCGAGAAGATAAGGGCGAGATTGAAGCGGCTCAAAATGGTGAACTACCAGACCTCATCAATGTGAAAGATATTCGTGGAGACCTCCATAGTCATACTGACCAATCTGATGGTAGGAATACCATCGAAGAGATGCTCGATGCTGCACAGGCAAAAGGGTATGACTACTACTGTGTTTCAGACCATACCCAGAGTTTGACTATTGCGAACGGTCTTGATGAGGAACGATTACTCAAACATAATGACGAGATTGATGATCTGAATGCTTCATGTCGGTGGCAGATGAAGATACTGAAGGGCGCTGAAGTGGATATCCTTGGAACGGGTACGCTTGATATCGAAGATGATGTTCTTTCACAACTGGATGTAGTAACAGTATCAGTGCACAGCCGAATGAAAGAAGATAGGAAAACAATGACTGAACGAGTATGTCATGCTATTGAGAATAAACATGTACACATCTTGGGTCATCCTACAGGGCGACTCATCCTGAGAAGACATGAGTTTGAGATTGACCTTGAGGCTGTATTTGAAAGCGCTGCAAAACATAATGTTGTGATGGAACTCAACGCTCATCCTAAGCGACTTGACCTTAATGCGGGCAATCTACAAGCAGCAAAGCGAGCAGGTCTAAAGATTGCAATTAACACCGATGCTCATACAATGTCAGAGCTCGACAACATGCAATTTGGTATCTATGAAGCTCGACGTGGTTGGGTGACCAAAGATGATGTCATCAATACCTATCCTCTCAAAAAGATGCTAAGTTTGTTAAAGAAATAGTAATCTCACAACTTCGATTGAGAAAGAAGATGTGGTGCCGAGGACGAGATTCGAACTCGTGAACTCCTACAAGAGTGGATTTCCCATGGGAGTCAAGCCATTAGCTTGAAGGATCTTGAGTCCACCGCCGTTGGCCGGGCTTGGCTACCTCGGCTTATACAACAAAATCAGAATTACGGATGGTTTTAACAATTTCCGTAGAATGATTTTGTGAATTAATTTCATTCAAGATGGGGCTTCATACTATCATAAAACTCTGCAATTATCTTGGACTTAGGATCTTCTGTTTCTAGAATGAACAAACGAATCTGTTGTCCTACTTTGATTTCTTTTACAATACCCATATCCACAAGTGGCTGCATAACACGGTGAATGGTTGAATGAGCTAATCCTGTTTCTTTTGCAACCCTACTCAGATTGAAGAAGTCCTTTGGGCGGTCCAAAAAATGTTGAACTACACGGGTCTGGGCACGGGATGCAAATACTTTCTCAAGCAATTTCTTCAACTTGATTTCACCTCATTCTTCATGAACAATTAGAGTTCCAATTGTCGAGTCACTGAATACCTTGGTTAGATTTTCTGGATTTCTACCATCGAAAATGACCGTGGGTATCTTTGAACGCTCGACAACTCTGATAGCGACTGGATCAAAGAGTTTGTACTCACCAGCTTTAGTACCACTACCTGAAAGTACTTCCTTCAACTCCTTGATTGTAATTGTGTCATATCGACTTGCGCCTGACTCTTTGGGATCACGATCATAGACACCATCGACATTGGTTGCATTGAACAACATCTCGGCCTTGACCGATTCCGCTGCAACAGCAGCCACAGCATTTGTGGATTGTCCAGGAACCAAACCTCCCATCAGTACCACTTTTCCAATTTTCACAGCAACTTCTAGTTCATCCAGAGTTTCCACGATTTTCGGATATGCAATGTCACCAAGAGCTGCACACAATAATTCTGCATTGTTTCGTGCTAGTTTGATTCCTAACCAATCACATTGTGCTTCACTTGCTCCTAATTCTCTAGCAGCAGAAATGAATACTCTGGCAGGGATTCCACCACCCACAATGACAACTAATGAATGTCCACTCTTTACCAAGGACTTGATGGCAGCAGCATAATCTCTCACCCTATCTACAAGTATCTTACCTTCTTTATCATAGAGGAGAGATCCTCCAATTTTCAACACTGCTCTCATATAGAGTCCTCTTGGACGCTTAGCAAGTTCTGCTTCATCTTGTTATTAAAGAAGCTTTCTTGAATGGACCAGTTTGCCGAAATTTCGAATCTAAAATGACGACCACTAATGTTCTACCGCGCCAAATAATCCATTTTATTCCATAAAGACAAGAATAGTTGACCAACGGATAATCGAAACTGACCAAAGGTCTTTTAGGCGAAGTCCATTGAACGAGTCTGAGCGGCGAGTGAGTGCCGACCCTTGCTGACATCAAGGAGATTGATCCTTTTGTCGAAACCGAAAATTACGTCTAAACGTTGGAAACCTCCACAGGAGGCGGAATTACTTGAAACTTGGGCTAATGAGGATACATACAAGTTCGATATGGACTCTGGAAAGGAGATCTATACCGTAGATACTCCACCTCCATATATGTCTGGACCTATGCATGTAGGTCAGGTCACTCATTACACCCAGATTGATACTATTGCACGATACAAACGAATGCGTGGATTTGAGGTCAATTTTCCCTTAGGGATTGACCGTAATGGTCTCCCAGTAGAAGTAAGAGTTGAGAAAGATCTCAAAATCAGTATGCATGAAACTCCACGAGGGGAGTTTCTTGAATTATGTAAGAACCGTCTTGATGAAGATGAAAAGATAGTCATTGAAGCCTTCAAGAGACTCGGTATTGCATTCAATACCTATGAAGATGAAGGAAGTTATCGTACTGATAGTCCTAGATTCCGTGCAGTGACTCAGGCTACTTTCATTAAGATTTGGAACGAAGGATTGGTTTATCCAGATGCTCGACCCAATAACTGGTGCTTTGACTGTGGTACAACAATTGCTGATGCAGAGGTTGAGTACTCAGAGAAATCGACAACTCTCAATTACCTTCATTTCGAAGTGGATGGTCTTGATCCCATTGAGATTGCAACTACTCGCCCAGAGCTCCTTTGTGCTTGTGGTGCAGTTTTCGTTCATCCCAAAGACGAACGTTACTCTGCATATCATGGAAAAACAGCAAAAGTTCCAATATTTGATCTTGAAGTGAAAATAATCGCAAGTCCCACAGCTCAGATGGAGTTCGGTTCTGGTGCTTTGATGGTCTGTAGTTATGGAGACCAAGGTGACGTTATGGCGTTTCGCGACTATGGTCTAACTGCAATTGCAGCAGTATCTCCTGAAGGAACAATGAAGGAAGCTGCAGGTGAGTATGCTGGAATGAAGATTGCTGAAGCTCGCAAAGCTGTTCTTGCAGAACTAGAGAAGCGAAATCTACTCTTGAAGCAGGAACAATCCATGCAGAGAGTACCTCTTTGCTGGCGTAGTGGGACTCCAATAGAGTTCATTGCAATGGAAGAATACTATGTGAAACAAGTTCAATTCATCCCCGAACTTCTCAAAATTGCAAATGAAACCACATTCTATCCATCGTTCCATAGACAAATCCTCATTGATTGGCTTAATAGAATATCAATGGACTGGCCGGTAAGTAGACGTAGATACTATGGGACAGAACTTCCAATCTGGTATTGCAATTCGTGTGGAGAAGCTTTAGTTCCAGAATTAGAGGATGAGCCAAAATACTACCAGCCCTGGAGAGAAGATCCACCATTTACTAAATGTTCCAAATGTGGAGCAGAAAAGGGATTCAAAGGTGAAGAACGGACATTCGATACCTGGATGGACTCATCAACCAGTGGACTACAAACAATAGGCTACATGCGTAATGAGAAGTTGTTCAAGAAAGCCTTTGGGAATGTCATGAGGCCGCAAGGAAAGGATATCGTGAGAACTTGGCTTTACTATTCTCTTCTACGAACGCTACAGTTGACAGGCAAGCCTGCTTTCAAGGAAGTGTGGGTTTCAGGTCATGTGGTCGATGAGAATGGAGCCGCAATGAGCAAATCGAAAGGGAACTCACCTCCACCAATGCCCTTTGTAGAGAAATACGGTGCAGATGCTATGCGAATGTTTGGAGCACTTGAGGCGGGTCTTGGAAGTGATGTTCGCTTCTCAGAAGACCGTCTTGCTGGTGTTTCAAAGTTCATGACAAAACTCTGGAATATTGGTAGATTCATATCCATGTTTCCAGTACAAAAAGAAATTGCGTTCAAGAAGCTTACACCCGTAGATCAGTGGATTCTGGCAGAAGCAAATGGAATGATAGAGCGAATTATCCCTGACTGTGATATCCTTGATTTTCATAAACCTGCAATGGAAATCCGCGGATTTACCTGGAACTTGTTTGCAGACCATGTCTTGGAGATGATCAAGGGTCGTGCATTCAATACAGATGATAAATTCTCGAAAGATGAGGTTGAATCAGCTTGGTTCACTCTACACGAGGTTCTGAAAATCATAACCCGTGCACTAGCTCCAATAACTCCCTACATCACAGACAGAATCTATCGTGAACTCTATGATGAGAAGGGAATTCACCGTCAGGAATATCCATCAGCTAAGAAGGAATGGAAATCTAAACTTACAGAGCATACTGAACTCCTAGTTCAGACAAACTCTGCATTCTGGAAATTCAAACGTGAAACAGGCCTTTCATTGAGACAAGGTCTTCCCGAGGCATATGTTTCTGAAGATTTGAAGCCGTGGTTGAAGGACCTGCAAGCAATGCATGGTGTTGAGAAGATCAGCTTTGATAAACCGAAGGATGACAAATTCATTGCAGTGAAGTTGCCAGAATCTGAAGGTGAAATCTACGTTCTTCCACCTGTAGAAGAAAAGGAATGATTGGGCCGTAAGTACTCGGCCCCATCTTATTTTATCCAACGGTTACTTCGTTCTCGTGTTCAGTAGGACATTTCATACTATTTGATACAAGACAATATTTGCCCGCTAGTTCCATTGCTCTCTCAGCTTTTGGAATCAGCTCGTCTGACTCAACTACTACTTTGGCTTTTAGAAGTAATTTAGTGAATTGGAACCCTTTCTCGACTCGCTCGAGTGTTCCATACCCATCACATGAGAATGACTTGAACTCAATATGCATCTTCTTTGAGAAGGTTACGAAAGTTGTCATGAAACATGAGGTTGCCGCGGCAACAAAGAGGTCTTCTGGAGAAATAATCCCTTCTGGACCATCAAACTCTGGTGGAGCTGATACCTGAATCTTAGGTTTTCCATCCACTGTGAGGTCTCCAACACGACCATGTGTCCAATCTAATTTTACAAGGTATTCATGTGAATCGTCAGTCATCACTATCACTGTATCAGGCTTGATAACATCTCTAGGAAAAGGGTTTGGGTTATTTCACAATGACTTCTGTATCATGTGTAATTGGACACTTCATACTGTTTCCGACAAAGCAATATTTAGCTGCTAACTCCAGTGCACGATCAATCTTACTACGTATATCTTCGGATTCAATTACTACCTTGGCTTTCATCTCGATTTTTGTAATCTCAAAACTGCGGTCAACCTTTTCTAGGGTTCCTACAGCATCACACTTGAATGAGATTGTGCTAATATGCATTTTATCTAGAAAATTCAGAAATCCATTCATGTAGCAAATTGTTGCTGAAGCTACGAAGAGATCCTCTGGTGTGTGATAACTAGCCTCATCTTCACTCAGTGGGCTTCCAGACTTGATTGTAGTTTTTCCCTCTACAGAAAGACTTCCGCTCTTTCCTCCAGTCCAAGTGAGATTAACAGGAAAGTATCTTGGTTCCTCGCTCATTAGGTAAACACCCACTCCACATCAGAGTGTATACGAAAAAGCGTTTGGGCTTGGCAATATCCTATATTTTCTCAGCTTTAAACACAGCAAAGAATGGTATCCGTTGTTCTCTATCAAAGAATTGGCTATCCTCAACTGGTTGAGGTTCTCTGAACTCTTTTAGATTGAAACCTGTGGTAACAAGAGCATTGAGATACGTGCTTAATGTGCGATGGAAGAAGCTGATTGGTGCAGGGAATTGCTCCCCATTACGAGTCTTCCAATGGTGTTGGTATTCCTTTTCGTCAAAATACTGGTCCACCTTGAAGAACAGGCCCTCTCTCCTATTTGTATCTGAATCTTTCTCGCCCATCTTCCAGGAACCTGGACCATAGAAATTGAAAGCTGGATGTACAATAGAAAAGACAAGATGACCTCCTTTCTTCAGGACACGATAGTACTCTTTGAGAGCATCCTCAAGACACGGGATATTCAGTAAGACAAGATTAGACAGTACAATGTCAAATGTTCCATTTGGGATAGACTCGACGTGACAAACATTTCCAACTCTGTAGTCTACTTCGAGACCTTCATCGTTTGTTATCGTTTCAGAAGCTTCAATCAAACTTGGAGATAGGTCAATAGCAACAACATCTGCTCCCTTCTTTGTGTAGTGTCTAGCTAAGTAGCCTTCACCACATCCAGCATCAAGTAGACTCTTTCCCTTAACATCACCCAGAAGTTCTTCTACACAAGGATTGAGGATTTTCTTATGATGAGGTGTTCCTGCTCCGGCAATAAGTTCTGCAAATGCTTCTGCATTCTCTTCCCATTGCTTCTGAATCCTATCTACCATATCTACCGAAACGTGTAGGGTCTTCTGAATCTTTCGACATAGATTCTAGATTTTCTCCCACACTTTCTTGACACGTTTACCTGTTTCTTCGATCAGGTCTTTCATTTCATCTTTAGGTGCTAAACCAAGTTCAACACCCGCTTTCATGATTGATGTATGAGAAACCATGACATTTCCATCTTCTTCATAGACCACGAAACTGCATGGAAAGATAGTACCCATATCTCTTGAGATATCTAGCGCTGTCTTTGCTAAATCTGGATTACATGCCATGATTGACGTAAGTTTTGGATAATCGTCAATCCCTCGTTTCTGTTTTAGTATGTCATGGATTCCTTTCGTAAGTAGCAATCCAAATCCTTCACTCACACAGGCCTCTTCAACCCTCTTTATTGTTTCATCAAATGAATAGGATGATTCCTTTCGCAAAACGTCGACCATATCAAATTTATGTTCACTATTGTTAAATTACTTTTTGTTTGTCCATATTTTATACTAATGAAGATAAGAAGTAGATCTAGAATGTAACTACTTTGTCTGACTCAGAAGTCCATTTGGCTAGGTCTCCCATAGTACCTCGTTCCACACCAGCAATCAGGTAATCCTCACTTAGTCCTCGTGCATCCAGACATGTTCCACAGTATTTGATGGGTACCTTCTTGACAACTAATGCTCGTAGCATTCTCTCAAGATTATAGTAGCCATCTGGGGTTTTCTGCCTTGACACAGCACAAGAAACAGCATCACCCAACAAGAAAACATTCACTGAAAGATCGGGATTTTCCTTCTTCAGTGTCGTAGCCAAACGAATTCCGTTGTAGGAACGTTCTGTACCATAAGGTTGGTCATTTAGAATAACTAGAATACTCATATTCATGTAATTGCAATTTACTGTAATAGAATTACCGAAGGATGAATTATCGGAATAGAAATGGTGGACTGGGGGGGATTTGAACCCCCGGCCTCCTGATTGCGAACCAGACGACTTCTCTGCTTTTGATATAGGATAAATATAATCCATCAATGATCTAGGGATGGCCTAATCAAATGGCGTTGCACTTAGCTGGACAGCATATGGATAGACAAGTTTTGCACGAGCAATTACAGGTTCTTTCTTTTTCGGCACTTCTGCATGATTATTGACACGGAAACAGGGAATAGCACTCTTCATACGCCATCGACCTCGAAGTTCCCACCCATTGATATCCTCTTCAATCATCATCCGGTATGGTTTTAGATCAATCCCCACTTTCTCTGTCGGATCAGTGAACAATTTGAGGTCTTCAATAAGCAATCCATAGTAGGAAGTTGAGGGAGAAAGACCGCTGCCCGTTGGATATCGTTCTGGAAATAGTTCCAGCCCTCGTACATGCGGTTTCAAATATCGCCAAGCGCCTTTCTTAGGACCTAGGTCAAACTTCTGACGTAGAGTTTTGTTTTTGCATCCTTCACGCCATGCATCATATGCCTTGCTGATTGGAGAAAACAAAACATCAATACTAGATGGTTTTTCAGACATACTAGAAATATGGCGCTCAAGTAACATACGTACTGAATCAGGTGTGTAAGCACGTTCATAACCAAAGGGATAGAAAGCGTCGGGATTATCTACCTTTTCTGCTTCATATTGCGCTTTTATCCTTGGTAGAATGCTTGTTATTTTTTCACCATAGTATCCAACTTTCATTACAATGATTATATCAGAAAATGATTCCATTATTATCACTCCCATCCATTTGTTGAAAGAGAAACGCGATAGAAAAGTATTTGGTATGACTTCATTTATCTCGTGAGTCAATCATCACAATCGTTGAATAGAAACAGCATTTTACGTTGGTTCGGTGAAAGTATGGTTCGATGGTTTCGCTTCTCCGGATAAATTTCTGCTTGAGTCCAAAGCTCTTTTCGTAGACTCATTTCTCGTTTTATCTTACGGTCATTTACAGTGAAGTCTTTCTTGAGCTCTTTATAATCAAACAAGTATACATTGTGAATACACCAAGGAAGTAATTTTCCAGACTGATCTCTTGATCCTGCAAGTACGAGATAGATATCAGCTGGTGCATCATGGTTTATATCAAGCACTTTGGGAATTGTATACATTTTGACATTGACAGTCAATCCCCCTAAGGCACCCCACTTGAACTTACCATCTATACCCGTATTGGTCCTTGACGTTTCCAACGTAATCCCGAATACTCTTGCTGCAATATACTCACCAACATTCCCAATCAAAGCAGGTGTGTCTATCTTCTTTGATATTTTTCTTGCAACATCGTTTCGCATCTTGACAAGTTTGGCAAGACTACGTAACTCCTTCATTGAATCACTGCTCATTAGATCGATCTCATTATAGTCAGTGTACTGTTTGTAATAAATTAACCCCAGCTTGAACCCAAGGAACTTTACTGTGTATTATACCTAGGGCGAATGGAAAAGCAGATTCGTGGCTTAGATTGTAAAATACCCTCAATACACAAAACTTTCAATCGTTCTCCTTTGACAAGAGTCTATTGCATTATAAGGGGAGAGAAATTTTCGGCCCCGAGTATCTTCTGTATAAGAAAAACAGATTTAATAGGTTATTTTCAAGGAAGCCCTGTGCTCTCATTGTTTTCACATTCTTTGTATTGATACTTCTACTACAAATAAGAACAAAAAGCACAGAATGATATTGGTGGACCGGGGGGGATTTGAACCCCCGACCTTCTGATTGCGAACCAGACAATCTACCGGGCTAATCTACCGGCCCTTGGTCTAGTGAAATCCTGGATGAGGTTTATGAAGTTTGTTGATTTGATTTAGATTATTATGTGCATTTAGAAAGTAAATATCTAATCTACCAGCCCATAACCTACATCTTACACTTTGGTGAGTGAACATCAACTGTAAGAAATTTCTATGTTCCGCCCTTCTCCTGCCAGTGTCACCACCATCCAGCATTTTCGAGAAAATACTAAACTTAGCAAGAGCTTTGTCAACGATCATTGGGATGGAATCCCTCCTGAAGACCTGGCTTCCTTCTCCTGTACTGATGCTGGAGCATCACTTCCAGCAACAGAGAGCGTTTCCACAGTTCTTACCACGGCGGGGTCATTATCACTCATACCAGTCCCATCGCTGAAACTAGTAAGGTCCGATTGGACAAAGTGAACAGCCGCGGACTCCCCAGAACTCGATGTAAGTTCCTTATTGGAGAGTAAGGACTTCCCTTTGGAAGAAGGCTTCTTCTTTCGGGCTTTCAGTCGCGCACGTCGAGCTTTATCTAAAGCCCTAGTCCACATACCTAGTCCTCTCACAGAGTGCAGTGACTTTGTGAGCGTTAACATGCGTGCAGCAATATTGATACTACCATTCCTGTCAGCATTGAGACTGAGTCCACATGAAGGACAATGGAAGTAGTTTTGCTTAGGTCTCTTACCTTTTGCACCACACTTCCAGCACATGATGGAGGTCCATCCCTCAGGAACAGCTCTGAATCGAGCATCCTTCCCATCAATATTCCAATCCTGCTGGGCAAGTCCGTGCTTCAAACTATTAGTTATTCGAGCAAAGGCCCAGGAATGTATCATTCCTCTGAATCTCCGCCCTTGGTAGTTCCCGCGCTTCGCACGCATTCGTATATTTTTCAGGCGACCAATGGCAACATAGAGTGTGTATTTCTTGGATAGTTCTGAGATATAATCGAGCAGCTGACGCACGAGAACACGGTCGTACTCACGAGCAATATTCTCTCGCTTGGAACGTAATTGACGGAGTTTCTCTGCAACTCTATCATATGACAGTCTATTGTTTCTCCGGGTGTACATCTCTCTCTGCAAGTCTGCAACAAGTCTATCATACTTCTTGATGACATTGACTTTCTCCTTCTGGACAAAATATCGAGTTTCTCTTGTCTTTTCAGGAGTGAGAAGGGTAGCACAGGCTGCCTTCTCGATACCAAGATCAATCCCAATGATGGCAACGGGAATCTTTTCCTCTGGAGATTCAAGAGTTGGAATTCTAACAGCAATGGTCACCCACCATTTCCTCTTCCTGTCAGTGAAGAGCTGCACCGCTTTCACTTCACCTCGTCTGATCTGATTCAGATGATATGGGGATATCTTGAGAGGAATACTCAATCGATCATGGCGCGTTCTCCCATTTCTTACTGAGTCAAGAGCATCTCTGATATCTAACCACCATCGAGAAACAGAGGTCTTCTTCTCGAACAGTTTGAATCTCTGAGAGAATACCCATCGGGGTATCCTTCGACTATTGCTGATTACAGTAGGACGTGAAGCGTTCCACCCTTTCTTATCTCTCAACGCCAAGTAACTCTCATAGAGAGCCACAGCTGTCTGTCTACATTCCTGAAGCTCATTCTGGGACAGTCTTGGGAACTGCGTTTTGAAATCATGAGGGACATTCATTCTCTGACTGGAACCAGATTTGACCTTAATCGCAGTAAGGGTAAGTTTTTCCAGTTCACCATCAAGAATTTTATTTTTATTCTGACCAGTCAACAAATCGCTTTCGTATTGTTCAATTATTCCAAGAAATGCACGAATCACTCTAGTGTCTCGTCCAACAGTCTGTCTAAGCCGTTGCTTAGCCCTCTTGGTCATTGACTCCCAATTGATAGGAACCTTGACCGAGATTGTGACACCCTTGGACCGAGCCATTATAATTCACCTTTCGTATATAAATTTCTGACCCATCTCTTATGGTCAGTCGAGTTCACTCGCATCCTTGTTCCCAAGAACGGTTATGTACTCGTACTATTACTCGTTAAATTTGTATATAAATTTATGAAGACTGCAAAAGTAAAACAACTCAATATCACAGTTGTATTAAATATTTTGAACTAAATCAATAATTACACATAGTCGAATTGCCCGAAGAATTTATTATATTATTTAATAATAACACATTGTGACGAATATCCTGTACCCAAGAAATCCTGCTAGAATTCTTACTACAGCCTTCAAGATGGCAATGTCTATCACTCTTGCCTTAGCAAGAGATAGGGCTACAGGCAAGGCAAGACCATTATACTTTGGACAGGGGAACAGGATTAAAGGAATGGCAAAGGTCTGGGATAAAGCAAAACAGGAATACCAACAGACAGTAGAAGAAGGTCGCCCCGATGCTTCAAAATTACTCACAGCGGAAAACAATGTCCGGAGGAACTTCTCACGGATTCTACTAAAGACCTCTGTAAAATATGGAAACACAGAAACAAAACGAGTGAAACGGGAAGAAGGAAACAAGAAGTATCTCAATAACCTCTGGGACTATTCTGGAAGTAGACTACGTGATGTCACGAAGGCTCGACATATCTTTCCCAAAGCTATCGATATTGAATTGGAAGATGGCTCGTCCTATTACGGGTATCATGGATCCAAAAAGACTCCTTCATACCCTGTCAGGCACAATCACATTCCAGAACTTGATTTCGCAGATATGATAAGGAGCCCATTGATGGAACTTGCACGACAGTGTCTGAAGTATGGGGTTCCACTGAAAGATGCCAAGAAGTACATTGATGCACTCCTCTATAGACTCACCCCCTTCTTGGACTACGTGTATACAGAGAGAAGGTCCGGTCGACCAAACTATGTCCGAGATGGTCTCAAGGAACTCCGAGTCGTTGTAGACCAGATAAAGAGCGAGTACGGCACAAGGAATGGTCAACGTCAGTCAATTACATCAGAGGTCATGGAATCTGTTACGTATGAGACTCCTTCAGAGGTTGACTTAAACCCTGAGGAAGTTGCTGAGGTCTCAGAAGAGAGACAGGAAGAGGAAACAGATGGTCATATCCTACAAGAGGCTATCACAGAAGCTAAGAAGGACGGGGCAGTTCTGGATGAGCCTTTACAGAATCTAGATGACCTGCTAAAAAATGGCACTCTAGACATCGAGGACTCACTAGCACTCTTGAAAGAGTATCAAGAGCAAAGCAGAAAATTAGGTGTTAAAGTTCATAGATTTGTGAGCAAGAATTTTCAGAGTCCCTTCAGCTTCAATGGAGTTGTCTACCATGGGACAGAGATGGTATATGACAATAGCGGACTCATCCTGCTCTTAGAGGTTCCTGTAGATGGTGGAAGAGGACGTGTCGATTTCGTTCTTGCTCGTGCAAAGCAACTGACACGAGTTGATGGAGCACCTTCAGTCGTAGTCTGTGAACCCTTCATGATCATTGACCTGAAGACAAAGAATGCCTTTGATTTTGATATCTACGGAATCGAATCACGCACTTCAGACATGGAGAATGTATTTCGCGAATTTGTCTTGGAACATAGGAAAATGACTCCTGAGGAATGGACTAATGTCCTTTCAAACACTCCAGATGATTATGAAAAAGAACAACTTGATGCATATGAGAAGGCGGCTCTCACTGACTACAAGAGCGTGATGTGGAAAGATGCTGATCCTCAGAAGAGTCTTGCTAAAGCTGTGTTGGTTGTTGACTCTCACCAGAGCTGGAAGGACATCAGTGAAGCGATACTTCCTCTGGTCTTGAAGGCATACAACAAATGTGTTGATGGAACAATATCAGAGGGAGATTTTCTAGTCCCATCTGATGGGAATAAATCTCTCAGAATTGCTATGAAACTTCTCTCAGTCACCAGACCTACGACTGAAACTGAAGAATTGGATATTCCTGTTCCTCTGAAACCCTTCAAGAAACGGGTTGAGGATGAGAAAGAGTTTGTACTCTATCTCACTGTTCCAGGTCGAGGACCTCCCTCTCAGTCTGCGGCAGCTATTGCAGAACGATGGCACGGTCTAGAATATGTACATGGTCTTGCACGAAGACGCCATCGTGATGTGTTCTGGTTTGATCTGGTTGGTGAATACACAGACCCCGTTCTGAGAAAGAAGCAGTTCCGAAATAAGTTTCAAACGGACTCAATCAAACGATTCTTCAGAGATAGGGTTCAGATGAAGGACCTCTCTGACCTAGTGCACGAATATATCTATGAAGGAGCTCCCATCAGTTCTCTTAGAACATGGATACAGAATCTACTCAGAGATTGTCAGAATCCTATCATTGTGGTCTCAGGGTGGGAGGCACTCCGACGAAGTACACCAGATTCACATCAAATGTATCTTGATGAGATTGTGACAACCATCATCCAGACAATCCCCGTCAAGAGCACTACGGTGTGGTTTGCACGTCCTGTACCTATTGCACAGAGCAGTATTACCTATTCGACAAGATGTGTTGCTCCGTTCTATCAAGGTTCACTATGGCAGAACATTGTGGACACTATAATCTGGAATGTCGCTATGCCACCTGACCGGTCCGGGGCAAGAATATCTACCAATTACCATGAACGTGGTATTCTCATCGAGCACCCTAAGAAACCACTTGAATGGAAGATTGTTGAGATCGAGCCACTGCGAGGTTGGGGACAGGACTTTCAATCAGGTGGGCGAAAGATACCTGAAGCCTATTACAGAGGTAGTGGAGTAGTTGTTCAACAGAGCAGTTGGTACATAGAGAAACAAATGAAACGAACATTGGAGATTATCCCCCATCTATTGCCCCATCACGAATACAATCCAGTACCGCACTCGAACTTTGATCTAGATATTGAGAAAGTATCAATAGAGTACAATGAGTCAAAAGATTCCAGACCAAGACTAACGTTCATGCCTACTCAGGTCCGTACCGAGAAGGAGGCGGAAGATGGGCGGGTCAAGCTTCTGTTTCCGATAGCTGACATCAATCGAAGAAGAGAATGCAGGCAGATGAAGCTTGATGTTCTACCGCAACAAAGGACCACACGCCCGCCCTCAGAGTATTATCTTTCAGCAAAGGAGATAGACTACCACAAGCTCGTACTCACTGAGATTCGGCACCTGAGGGACACAATCAAGTTCTTGGAGCGAGATGATGAAAGCCACTTGAAGGAAATTCTTGAACAGATATCAGAGGTGCTTGAAAATACCGATGAATCAATCTATGCAGAGGATACGAAATCCCTTATGAACCGCCTCCGACTCATTCGTCAGATGTTGGAAACCAACGCATTGAGCAAAGAGGTGTGGGAGCGACTGCTATCTTTTCGCTCTACCATTCCAAGATACCTTACGAGGGGCAAGAGAGACCATGTGACTGCTATTCAGAACAGGCACCCTGATGTTCTCTTGATTACAGGAAATCATCTCTTCTTTTTGATTCTTGCAGCTCTAGGTCCCAACCCTGAGATATCATATACGGGGTCGTTGACGGCATTATGGGATTATGTGCTTTCATGGCAACTCATTGGTCTAGGACTGAAACCAGAATATCCCAAGAGTCACATCACCGGGAGATCAGTACTTGATAGACACAGGCTCTTGAAACGATTGCATCATCGGATAGTAGAACGAAACAAGTCCATTGCTCTTCAGACATCTTTGACCAATGTCAGGTTTGGACGATTGATTGCCCTGTCCTCTTCAGGAGCTGCTGACTCCACTCTTCTCTGGTTGTTATTCCAACGGACACCAGGAACTAATGACATGAATGCAGCACTCCTCAACCCAAGGGGTATCGACCCCGCCCTCTCAATCATTGATACTCTCCACAAGATGGTTGCGGAGGGAACCTATTGGAGTGAGAGTGACCTGAACCTTCTGAGTTGGTACGCCAGGCTACAGGGAGATGAAACTCAATTACGAATAATGGTTGCGGACCAGCACGGAGAGCAGGTCCTCTGGATAGATGACAAGAAGCGGAGAAGATGGATTCCCATTGGGAATATCTACTATACAACTAGACGATTTGAGGATGTGACTCTGGTGCGCACTATAACCCTCTCTGCAGATTCGCATCTTCAGTCCATCGAGTATGATGATGTTCGGCGTCCTATTCATAAGATAGAAGATATGGTCACTAGAGCGACGTTCATTCTGCACAAGGGGTTAGAGGGAAGCATATCTGCCATTTGCAAGGTAGTGCTTGATACTAAAAGTGAGATGTACAGAGCCATTTTTACGGACAAGAAATCTGAAGAGATGATTGGGGAGCTTCTGATCAACAGAACAGCTGACCTGTTGGAAATCCTCAGACGCCCCGATAACGAGTGTGAGCCGGTTATGGTCAATGGGCACAGATTGATCTGGAGCAGGTTCAAAGACATCTCGTATGATGATGATGTTGCATTGCTTGGACCTTGGGTCAATAGGCAAAATCCCTTTCCAAAGATGAATCTGAAGGTACCCCCTACAGCAAGGGACTTGCTACATGCTACCAAGGAGTTTGATATTACCATAGAGCTATATCACGATCCATGGACCTGCCCATTGAAGCACATCTCACTAGAGGATATAAAGAAGAGTCATCATTTAGCTCGGACCATTGAGCATCGTTACCTCTTTGAATCTAGAAGTTCAGTTGGAGAACCTATCCATGTCAGCAATGAGCCTGGATTGCACCATGGGTCATGTTGGAGGGTCCATGTTGATACTCCACACACTCTCACACCTGAACTGAAAGAGCTCATGGATATCAGATTCACTGATGCCCAGGCACGTTCTCTCTTGGGTTCTCAAGAACTGGTCTATTGGTCAAAGGCACGGGAAGAATGGGTGACCCACACCTTCGATCTAATGGTCAGAAAGGACTGTAATGAAGAAGTGAGAGAGTCCTGGCATCTCCGCATGATGCTAGCGGAGTTAGGACATAAGTATGACCCAAGGCTTCCTGGAGTGTATCTACAAAGCCCTGACCGGTGGATACCCTACATCATTATCGAGCCAGAATGCGTGATAATAGGAATAAGGGAGAAGAATACCGGACAGACACAGGAGAGAAAGGTTGCTGAACAAAATGTTGCCTTGCGAGATGAGTCTAAAGTACAGGATCTTCTCGAACGTGAGATGAAGGATTTCTTGAAGAAAGCTGGAATTACTGTGGACAGGGGATTATCATCAGAGATAAAGGGAGAGATAGCGGCTTCGTTTGAGGTGTATGGAGTAAGCGAAGACAAGACAGAGGTCGAGTTTGATGGAGTGACCGTCGAGCCGGACTCAACAGGTGGGCAAATCCTCTATGTGGTTTTGACCTCAGAGTTTGAGAATCATAAGATTCCGGTCACTGGGCACCTACATAATATCAGACAGTTTGGACGTGTTAACAGGGAGGGTTTTGTGAGCAAAGTCAGGGACCTCCTTGATGAGTTCAATCTCAGTGATGAGGAAAAGGAGAAGGCTGTGAAGGAGTGTATTAGAGTGATGAGAGGCGAGAAACTTATCACAAGATGAACAAATTTTCTATACTATATAGGAACACACAGTAGTAGCACGACCAATGGATACCTTGATGATCTTTGTATTACTAGACCAGCCCATGCTTGAAAAATCTGCTATTGCTACTTCTTAAAACATTGCCTCTTTAGATGTCGATTCCAAAGGCTTCAGAGAAGCGTTCAATTCTGATAAATTCTCTAAGAAACTCTCGCCCCTTTTCAGTAAGAAAATATACCCTGTTAGTACTTTCAGGGTCTTCTTCAACAATGAGTTTTTTCTCCAGCAACTCATCGAGATACTGTTTCAATCTATCATGGGATAGATTTGCAGCATAGAGTATTTTGGTTGGTCCCGCGCCTTCCTCTGCCTCACTCTGAATAGCACGCATCATATCAGCTAAGATGCGCATCTTTGAGCGATAAGCGCGTTTTCTACTCATTAGTCTCGGCCTGCCTTGATTAGCATGACCATAAGTGACAAGAATGCCAGTAACTGCGCTCCTTGACTCAAAAGATAGAGTCCTGGATTTGCAATTACACCCGCCATCCAGATATGGCTCAATAGGAGCAAGAAGAATCCAATGAGAACATAGAGCGCAAACTTACTTCGTGTTGACATGTAGTTCAGAATTGCCTGTAGAACTACAATAACGAGTACAAGAATTGCGACAATCTCCAGATTGGGATCAACGAGGAATGTTGCTAGCAACATCATACCAATCCCATTCGCGTTCTGTGATTCTTGCTCAACATGAGTATGTGTAGGTCTAGTTGAAATGACAAATAGAATGTATGCCATAATCCTAGATGCACCATATGCAATTGTGACGATTGAAAAAATCAGACCAGTTCCTTCTTCTCCAAGTTGGAGGAAGTACCATGTACCAATCACTCTACCGAACATTCCTACTGAAAGTACAAGAAATCCTGTAGAGAGATCCGACAATTTCTTCTGACCTGTAAGTCGGTACGCCTTTGTTGCATAGTAAGTCACCATCAAGGCGATTATTCCACTAATCACCTCGAAGAGTAAGTCCAATCTGAGTATAGCGAAGTCTGGTTGCATCGGTGACGCCTACCCTATTCTTGTCGACATAGGTCTTATTGATAATGGATGATTCGTCTAGCTTTTTGGCTGATTCGGTGATATAATATGAAAAATCACTGTTCTTCGCGGATATTTCTTCTAGATGAATCATCTAGTGTAATCGTTCATTCTGCCTATATATTCAAGAATCGTAGAATTATTTGTACTAAGATGGAAGTTACCGACACAACTGCAAGATGAGTGAGCAGGTTTGACCTGTTTGCTTTGAAAGGCGGGGACAGCCCCGCCCTTCCATCGCCTTTACTCTTTCTTCTTCTCAAGCTTCGCTTCGATCTTATCCAAGCGATCTTTGAGGTCTCTATTCTCTTTCTGGAGTTCTTCAATACTCTTCGTTAGCGAATCAATTTCCTTGGGTTGCTTCTTCTTGCTGAGATTGCGTATTGCAACTCTTGCATCTCGAACTATTCCGCTCTCTGCGGCTGTTTCTGCTAGTTTTGATAACGCAGGAATTAGTGTAGCATCCTCATACCCTGTAGCAGCAGCGATAGAATATTGTTGGACCCTGTATGAATTATCCTGAAGAGAACTCTCCAGAATTGAACGAATTTCAGGGTAGTCCTTCTTATACCGTTTCCCAAGTTTAGCGAGAATTCCAGGTATATGTCGTCGAATCCAATCACTGGTTCCAAATTCGAGATATTTTTTGGCAATATCAATGACTTCTTCCTTCTCCGTTGCCGCAAGACCTTGAAGACATCCAATCTCTATAACATCGTGCCAACTAGTGGGACAATTCTTCAAGAACTTGGACAACGAATCAAAGGCATCATCATGCTGGGTCATACCAATAGCAGTTGCAGCTGCTGCCACAACAAAGTAACTCTCTGTGTCTTCAAGCATTTTGACTAGTGCTTCAAAGGCTTGGTCACTCTTGTAGAACTTACCGAGTGCACTTGCAACAGCAGTTCTTGCCTTTGTACTCTTTATCGAGGTTGCTTTCAAAAGCTGGTTGAGTGCGGACTCAGATTTCAGTGACCCAAGCACCTTTGCTATCTGAACCTGTGTTCCCCAGAACTCCTCATCTAGGAGAGCTTTTCCAAGTGCTTCAACAGCCTTGGGTGTTGCTTTCTTACCAAGTGCTTGTGCAGCTTTGATCTTCTGCATGGTATTAGTACCATTCAATAATTGCGCAATCCACATTGGTTCTGATTTCTCTATTTTCCAATCCATCAGAGTAGCATATTCCGGATCAATAATCACCTGCTTAGGTTTATCTTTGGCAGGATAGTAGAATCCGTGAACTCTCTCGTTCACCTGCACCGTGTATCTACTTCTATCTCCATTTTCACTTACAAATTCCATAGTTAGCGGGAATCTGAACGCTTCTGGAGTCATTCCATCATCACTCTTCTGAGTCTGTTCAATTCTTACCTGAACATGACCCAAGTCAGTATCATGTGAAACTTTGATCTTACATTCTGGGTATCCTGCTTGATAGAGCCATTGGTGGAAGAACCATCCGTAGTCATCTCCGGTTATTTCTGTGAATAGCCCTTCGAGATCGTGTGTGTAAGCTGATTTGTGTGAGAATCTAGTCATCCATTCTCCAAGAATCTTCCACCATCGATCTTCTCCTACAAGATGCTTGAGCATATAGTATCTCCATGCAGCACCTGGATACAAGTGTGCATCAAATACATCTGAA
This sequence comes from Candidatus Thorarchaeota archaeon, assembly GCA_016840385.1. Next base: position 68,949 of record JAEOSL010000007.1, read on the forward strand.
CCACGCTCCCATTCGTTCTTCACGATAGGCCTGCGGTATCTATTCTTATCCTCATTAAAGTAGGATTGTTGTTTTCCATATTGGTCGTAGAGATACTCCTCATCCCCCTTGTCATGACGGTTCCACTCGTTCTGCATTTGAGTGCCCCATCCCTCATTTAACCACCCGTGAGACCAAGTTCTGCAAGTGACCAGATTTCCTCCCCACATATGCGCAAGCTCATGAGAAACTAGTCCATCAGACGCGAAATCTTTGTGTGCTTTCTCATCATGAAGGGTTCCATCAGTCTGTGTGGTTGCGCTTGTATTTTCCATTCCCCCAATCATGAAATCAGCTGCTGTTACTTGTGCATATTTTGCCCATGGGTATTTTACACCAAGCTTTGATTCAAAGAATTTGATCATGTCTGGAGTCTTACCAAAAGAACGATAGACTGTTTCTTTGTCCCATCTCTTGTGAACATAATAACTGACTTCGAGACCATTCAGGTCTTCCTTGTACTCCACATATTCTGATGCTGCGACTGTGATCAGATATGCAGGAATCGGTAAATCTTGTACCCAGTGGAATGTTTCTGTTCCATCATCGTTTTCTTTTCGTTCTTTCAAGTAACCGTTACTCATTGCATAGAATCCCTTGGGAACAGTCACAATCGTTTCTGTTGGGAATTTATGACTTGGATTATCGTATACCGGAACAGTATATCGAGCATAGTCATCCTGCATTTGTGTCCAGACACTGGTTTCAATATCCGGAAACTCTGGGCATGGATTAGTGAAGAATAGGCCTGTACGAGGATGATCTACGGAGTATGTGAACGTTAGTTCCTCGCCAGCTCCTTCTTTCAATGGGGCCTGCAAATCCACAAACATTGCCTGATCATCGGGCATCATCTCGAAGAGCAGTTTGTTCCCTTTTGTATCAACGATACTTTCAATCTTCAATTCCATCGCATGCAAGAAAATCCTCTTGAGTTCTGGAACTATACTCTCAATCTTCAATTTGGAAGTTGCATCAACGTGTTCGTTCTTTAGATCAATCTTCCAATCCATCATTAGATTCTGAATGTTGTAATGACGTGGTGGTGCCCATTGTGCTTTTGCGGTTGGAAAGGTAAAATCTGCCCTGTCTGCAGCAAGCAAACTCTCGGCTTCATGGATTCCATCTCTGATTAGAATTTCTAGATACTCGTGAAAGTCAGTCATCTCTGTCTACTCCAATAACAATAATCCTTGTAGTTTCGCAATGAAGCATCGATATGAAGTTTCGCCCCAGTGCATCTCTGATGCGTTGAAGCGAAGAAAGTTATGTAGACAACAAAATTTCTAGAATGAATGATGCCTTACAGGCTCTTCAGATTGTGGCTGAGCGGATTGCAGAGCTACGAGGGTCAATATCTGATGAGATTCATGCACAATCAGCACGTAATTTCAGGAATCTTATTTCCGGAAACCCCGGACTTGACAAATATATCAAAATACTCCAATAACCATGTTAGAGCAAGTTTTCGTCCAGATGCATGTTTTATTCAAATGCGCATTTGGTAATATAGGGGTACCCTTGGAAAGCTTTTTATGAGAACTATTCTGGGTGGAGTTTAGTTTCGCATCATACGGTGTCAGGTCGGATGCTGTCGGCGAGTGCCAAGCTATGATGACCCGCGATTTCCAGATGCGATGATAAGATGCGGCCGTGAGATAGACTGATGCAAGCGCATCAGATTGCCCTCGTGGCTAAGAAAGGCTCAACAAAATGTGCAGGTGCAAATATGGGTAAGCCATCTCTGCTTAACCCCGTTACGCCTGTACTTCATCAAGCAAATTATAGTTCAAGTGTGTAAAAAGATTGTACATGGTGACTGAAATACTACTCCAGTCATACCTTGCAAAACATGTATGATGTGGACCAACTCTAGTTGATCCTGCTAGAGGGCACTGCTATCGGCTTGGGGTTAAGACATGCAAGTGGAACGGGCTCACATCCGAGTCCGTCGCGAACGGCTCAGTAGTGTCGCTAACCTACCCTGTAGAGATGGACAACGCCGGGAAACTGGCGGTAATCCAACATAGGAGCATTGTTCTGGAAATGATGTTGCTCTGAAACGGGTGTTCTAGGTATGTAGAACTCACCGCTACAGGACGGGGCGGCACCGGATCATACTAGTAAGGGGGGTAATTGCCTCCTTAGGTTATGACCCGAACGGGCGATGTAAGTCGTGGCCCGGAGAAGGGCACTGAGACAAGGGCCCTAGCCCCACGGGGCGCAGCAGTTACGAAACCTCACCAATGCGCGAAAGCGCGAGTGGGCCAAGCCGAGTGATGGGGGATAACTCCATCTGTGGCGGATCCGTAATATGGACCGCTAGAAAGGAGAGGGCAAGGCTGGTGCCAGCCGCCGCGGTAAAACCAGCTCTTCGAGTGGTGTCCATGATTATTGAGCTTAAAGCGTTCGTAGCCTGCTTGGTAGGTCCCTGCTTAAATCCGGTCGCTCAACGGTCGGTCTGGTAGGGATACCGCCTTGCTTGGGGACGGGAGACGGCAACGGTATTCCATAGGTAAGGGTGAAATCTAATGATCTATGGAGGACCACCAGTGGCGAAGGCGGTTGCCGAGAACGTGCCCGACGGTGAGGGACGAAACCCAGGGGAGCAAATCGGATTAGATACCCGAGTAGTCCTGGGCGTAAACGATGCCCGTTAAGTGTTGCATTGGCCACGAGCCACTGC
>JAEOSL010000146.1 GCA_016840385.1 Candidatus Thorarchaeota archaeon
CCTTCCTGATTGAATGAAGAGTACCGATTCCTCCCTGAAGTTCTCCTACAACAGGATTGCAGTAAACTGTACCTTTCAGATCAAGGTCTGCTTCTGCAAGTGCAACAGCAGCAATAACCATTGCAGTGACTCCTGCTTTCATGTTGAACAGTCCAGCACCATGGATCAGACCATTCTTCACTTGAGGAACAAAGGGATCTGTAGCACCTCGAGCAAGAGGATCAATGTCCATATGTCCATTCAAGAGTATACTTGCTCCATCGTCATTTCCCGTTAGTGTTGCCAAGGGCTGATATCGACCTTGTTCAATTTCCTGCTTAGTTACTTGGAATCCTCTCTCTTTCAGATAGTGTGAAAGATAATCTGCAACCGGTGCTTCTTCTCCTGCAAAGCTTGGGAATGAGATGAGTTGCTTTGCAAGGTCGATTACTGATTCGTCTTGAATATTATCTAGGATTCGTTTCTCCTGACTATTCGATGGAATTTCAAACACCCACATTCAGCATACTAAGGCAGTTACTTATACATTCTGAACATAAGAAACTCAATAACAAAGATGAATGGCGGGCCCGGTGTGATTCGAACACACGAACTCCAACTTAGAAGGCTGGCGCCCTATATTCCCACACAACGCATTGATTGCGTAAGGTACCGGGCTAGGCAACGGGCCCTGTAAATTCCGTTATTTTTTGTTAGAACATAAAGCTTTCCGATAGGCACTTTGTTCTCCAGCGAGTGCTTGCTTTCTTGCGAGACCTTATTAGGTTACAAAGTACTTTGCAATACAAAGCACTTTGTGAAGTGATAATAATGAATAAAGAACAAAATCTGAAGGAACTTGAGCAGGAATCCTTTCGGGAGCTAAATCATGATGGATTCCATGAAATAAATTTTGGAGTAATGTTTCTGATATTTTTCAATATAATGTACCTTGGAATAGTAGATTATCCATCAATTTCACCAATAATCCTTGCATGGTTGGGACTCATCATCGCCATATTCGGCATGGTCTATATCATCTTCCTTTTTCTATACTATAAAGTGTATAGGAAAAAGTATGTATATCCAAGGATTGGATATTTGAAACTTCGAGAGGTCCGTCCATTAAAGGAGAAACTAGGGGGTATAGCAATCTTGATTCTGGTAATTGCAGAAGAAATGATTCTAATCCATCTTCTCTCGACAGATGTAGTAACCATAGATTGGCTCTATAGATGGATACCTGTTTTCGTTGGATTGACCGCGTGTACATTTTGCTTTGCTCTGAAGGATCGGAGTGGTCAAAACAGATACCTACTTGTGGGTGTCTTAATGACAATTACTGGGTTTGTAGTCGCACTTGCTGAATTCATATCCGCAGAGATGGTACCTATGGTCTACTTTGACGGTTGGGGCATTGCATTCATTGTAGTGGGTGTTATCAAATTCGTTCAATTCATCCGGAACTATCCAATCATTGATACACAGGAGGTTGTCCATAGTGAATGATAGAGATTTGGTAAAAACAGGACAAACAGCCTTCAGAGAAACGATGAAAGATGGATTTTCTGAGATTCTAGCTGGCTTCTTCTTCACCATGACTCCAGCAATTTTCATCAATCCAAGTTTCATCAGCATCTTTGTAGTGTTTTACATAATATTTCTCCCACAACTCATTGAACGTGCCCGTCAGAAGTACACCTATCCTCGAGTTGGATATGTCAAACCAAGAACAGATGAAACAGACTTTCGTCCTAAGGGATTATTGGCACTCTTGCTCATAGTGATTGTATGCTCTGCAATACTTGTTATGATAATGACCCAGAATATAGCGAACTACTACAACTGGTTCATTATGTTCCCATTCATTCTAGGAATGACAATGTTGGCTCCCAGTGCATACTTGGTTGACAGAACTGGATCGAAGATCTACTGGGGTTTTGGTATAGTTACCACTATCCTTGGATTGGTTATTTCTTATCTCACAACAACCTTCCCTCCTGATGGTATCTTTGATGGATTACTTGCATTTTCCATGGTATTGGGTGCTGGATTGCTTGTAGGTGGATTAATCAAATTCGGATATTTCATCCACTCCAATCCTGTGATTGAAGTTCAGGAGGATTATTCGAGTGAGCAATGAGGATAGAGGATTTCCACTTGAGATTGATAAGATCATCCATGAGCCTGCTCGTTTGCAGATAATGACTCAGCTTTATGTTGTAGATGAAGCAGATTTCATCTATATAATGCGTCAAACAGGACTCACTTGGGGTAACCTCTCCTCTCATATGAGCAAACTAGAAGAAGCAGGATATATCGATGTAAAGAAGGAATTTCAAGAGAAGAAACCTCACACTATCCTGAGTATGACAAAGTCTGGTCGAGTAGCATTTGAGAAGTATCGGAAAATGCTTGACAAAGTCTTTGAAGGACTTAAGGACTGACCTGATTTTTGGGGGATTAGTAGTCCCCCTCCACTCTTTTTAGATGATATATGGAATTGTTGCTGGTTCTATTCCAAGAAACCTATAGTATACCGTAATCTGTCCTCTATGGTGTATACTATGTTCCACCATCTCTAGGATCAATTCAACAACTGTTGCAGGTCGATTGAACGATTCTATCTTCCTTCCTAAATCGCTTGTTGAAATCAAGCTTGCATATACCTTGACTTCTTCGAAGACCTTCTCTGCAAGTTCTATGATTGTCTCAGCAGAGTCGTAAGTTTCAAGGTTGTAGGGTAGAGCCTCCCATTGATTAGTCGTTATTCCTTTCATATAATACTCTAGAGACCTCACTGTATGCAGCACAACTTCACCAATCTCTCTAACCCCATCTACTGGTTTACTTAGAATATTCACTTCTACAAGCTGTTTGATTAGTGGTAAAGTTTCTCCGAGATGTCGTTTAACAGCATCGATCAAGATTTTGTACATCATATCAAATCACTTTCCTCGTAGACCCTCACAGAACGCAAGTACATTCTTACCAAGATCTGCAAAATTGTAACCACCCTCAAGAAGCCCATATCGTCGACCCTGACATCGCTCCTCAGCAAATTCGTGCATCAATCTACCAATTTTCCTAAATGCATCAGTAGAGAGATTTCCTCCCCAGTCCTCTACATACTCGTCGAATCCTGCTGAAGCTACTATGATGTCAACATCTGGTGCATCATCCAGTGCTCGTTTTACATCAGCTAGATACTGCTTATCACCATTTCCATTTGGGTTATAGATGGTGAACCTCTTGTCATGACCAAGGATGCTGATGTTTCCATCTCCAGTATGTAAATCAAAGTCAAGAACAAATGCTGAATTGATGAGTTCCTGTTCGCATAGATCTAGTAATGAAACAGCGATGTTATTGTAGTAACAAAATCCCCAATTCGAGTCCTCAGATGCATGATGCCCAGGTGGTCGAATTAATGCAAAGACTGGTTCCCCCTTAACAGCAATCTCCCCAGCTAGAATCGCTCCGCCAGCAGCAAGTAACGACATCCGCGAGAGACGCTCTCTCCTATCAACCTGTTCTATGATATATAGAGTGTGAGCTCTAAGTATCTGTTCTTCTGTAGCAAGTGGTGGTTCGATGAACTCATATTCTGACTGTTTACTGAGAATCTCAACAGCAGACTCCAAACGTCCAGGTGCTCCTGCTGGTGTACCATCATAAGTTTCCAGCATGAACGGATGGTAGATGATTTTCATAGATTATCATTACACATCGTGTGATATCTGTGTGTGGGTCTAAAAAAGAACTCAGTGGACAGAGCAGGCTTGCGACCTGCCTGTCCTCTATACTAAAGGGATAAGATGAGATGAACAAGAATGTTCTAACCGAATAGACTTCCAAGTCCTGCGGTGGCTTCTTCTTCAGGCTCTTCATCCTTTTTCTCTTTCTTTTCTTCTGCTGCTGGTGCTGCTGCACCACCGGCTGCGGCGGGAGCTGCTGCAACGGGCATAGCGGCTGCGCTTGTCAAAGCCTCATCAATGTCAACACCTTTGAGGGCTGCAAGCAAAGCCTTGATTCTACCCTTGTCAGGTGTGCTGCCTGCGGCAGTTAGAACTTCGTCCATTGCCTTTGCAGTCATTTTTCCACCTGATTTGTGGAGCAGAAGAGCTGCGTATACATATTCCATTGTTATTACCTCGTGTTTGTTTATCCGAACAGGCCTCCTATGCCTGCTACTTCTTCTTCTTCCGCCTCTTCTTCTTCTTCGGGTTCTTCTGGCTGTGCTGCTTCAGTAGTTTCTACTACTGTGGTAGCTACAGCTGCCTTCGCCTGACCTAAGATTTCAGAGGGTATTGCTTCTGGATCCTTCTCGGAAGCTGCCATTGCCAACGCAAATGCTTCAGAGTTAGCCTTTGAAAGGAACTCATTCAGCATTTCAGGCACAAAGAATCCAATAGTCATTACTAGACTCTTGGCCTCCATGTTTGCCTTTGCGATGATTAGTGGCATTGTTGCCTCGGTGGGGATACCAGTATTGACCGACAGATTGACTGCGTATTGATGACCTAAGAGTACCTGACTGAACAGGGAATCTAGATCAATTTCGAAACTATCCGCAGCAAGAACTGCACCATCTGTGTAAGCTGCTATGAGTTTCAGTTGAAGTTCCATGGGTTCGATTCCAAGTCTACTCAACATCATAGCCATAGCATTGGAGATTATTCCTCCAGCTTTGACAGCAACACAATCATCGGTGATGTGAATTGAACCACCCTTAACTCTGGATGGAATTTTGAGACCTGCAAGTTCACTAATGAACGGTCCCGGAGCAACTCCAGTGTTCATGGCAGGGACGATTATGTCCTTTGGAGAAGTTTGACCACCTTTTGCAGGAGCAGCAGCCTTGTTTGCAGCAAGGAATTTGCTCAATACAAAGGGATCTTGCTCGCTGAAGACAAAAGCAACAGGTCCTGTGACAAATTCAAGCAGGTCCTTGATGTTCTTCTTCGTTGATTTCTCCAGTGCCCTGATCATCAGAGTATTCCGCGACATCTTAATGATTGCAGAACCTCTCAGACTATCACGAATCCCCTGGAGTTGTTTGGCTCCGACACCTTCAACGTTCACAAGACCAATCATCTTGCTTTCATTGATATTTGTCGTTAAGGTTTCAACCGAGTCAACTTTCCATTGGGGAATCGTTTTTTCATATACCGACACTATTATTCACCGACCTAGGTGGATAGCACAATTACAGGTCCCATTGTTGTTTTGAGAACAATGTTGCTAATCCTCTCTGTGAATCCTTTACTCTCAACTAGGTTTAGCACTGCAAGGATGTTATCCGCTATCTCTCTATCACTCATCTTCACATGTCCAACTTTGACATGGAATGTGGGTGTGTTTCTCATTCTGATACGGACTGTACGATGATACTGATTCACTATCGCGCTCAAATCCGCTTGTGGTGGGAATGGGCGGGGCATCTTACCTCTCGAACCAAGAGCCTGTCCCAAATAACGACCTATCAGGGGCATAGCATCTGTAGCTGCGATGAAGAAATCAAAAGTTTTTGCTAGGGTCTTCCTTTCCTTCTTCTCATCACCCAGTCTGGGTATATCATCCTTTGACACAACGCGTTCAGCACCTGCAGCTGTTGCTGCTTCAGCGAACTCGCCATCACCAAAGGCACAAACCTTTGGTACAGGAATGAGGGAATTGGGAAGAATTAACTCTTGATTGAACCTGTTCTCAGGTTTTGTAACATCCAGCTCTTTCTTTCTGAAGTTGACTGCTAGATCAAAGCTCTGTTCGAATTTAATGCCTCTCTCAGTACCCTTAGCTCTTGCTTCAGCAACTGAAGCTTCAATTGATTCAATATTAGAAGACATTCAATATCACTCCCTGAGCTGTCCTTCAAGCTGGGCATCCCATGTGCCTTCACGGACTTCTGCTTGGAACTCCTTTGCTGTCTTCCCTTCAACTGTAACGCCCATTTGTCCGCAGCTACCTGTAACTATCATTACTGCTGCTTTCATTGTCTGGGCAGAAAGGGCACTTTCTTTTCCTTTTGCGATGCTTTTCAATTGGTCAACTGTTAGGTTACCAACGAAATTGGTGTTGGGTTCTCCAGAACCTTTCGCTACACCAACCTCTTTCAGTATCAATGCACTTGTAGGGGGTGTACCTACTTCTATTTCGAAGCTCTTGTCATTTGGATTCACAGTGATTTTTACAGGTACCTTCAATCCTGCGAAGGGTTGTGTAATCTCATTGATCTTGGTTACGACCTGGAATATGTTGACACCCGTAGGACCTAACACGAAAGACTAGCAAATCTAATCTTTTAACGAGGGTCCGATTGGGGGGCCACCACTTGCCTTGCCACCTTCGACAAGTGCGTCCACTACTATTGGTTTTTCACTCATTTTTCTAACTCTCCTGATTGCAGTTCCTATGATTTGCGACCAAATACTTGGTCTACTGCATCTCACGAAGTTTACTCCAGACACAGCATTCGAAACGACTGTATCGTATTAAGGAGCAAGGTCGTCGCCTCTGGATTTGGTTATAAGGATTATGTCATAACCGCATCAATCTTAGAGCCTGTTCTCCCTGCTTCAGCAAGAATGGGTAGAGAAGAATAATTCTCTACCCCACAAAACCAGTTGTTACGACCCAATCAAGATTTTTTGCCGCATCAAACATGTCTTTTGTTATCATCGCTAGGAATGTAGAACGGTGAGCATCACCCAGTTCTCCCTGTGTACAAGCAACAGAGTAATGCCTTCCATAGATGAAACCTTGCATATCCACTTCTTTGTAATCCTCAAGAATCTCTGTGAAGATCAACAAACCTCCAGCAATTCGAATCGCATAGGTTCCAGGATTGATGAGTTCCCACTGCCAGTTGAGAGTGCCCTGTGCAGCAGCTCTCTTCTGACGGTCCATTATCTCCTCTGCCTCTTCCCATGAATCAACGGGGGTAAACTCTGGACTCAATCACACGCACGCTCCCCAATCTTATCAAGGTCGTATTTGCACCCATCATCATGCGCGCTCAGTTCGACGAGGTTAAACAAAGCTCTCAGATGGATATCTGGAATGTCACCTTTTGGAAGCCAGAACTCTGCACTTTGATTCTTGTCACCGTTGAACCAAGACACACGCCACTTGATGAAT
>JAEOSL010000147.1 GCA_016840385.1 Candidatus Thorarchaeota archaeon
AATCGGTGCTATCAAACCTACCAATAGCGAGCATAAGGGAGGGCTGTAGGAACATCCTTTGGATGCAATGGGCATAGCACATTATCAATGCCAACAAAAAACAGGGCATTCCCACTTTCATAGAGCTCTGTAACTTTGTCTTGAAGGTCAACTAGGACTTCATCATCAAGGTCAAGGGAGTACATTGTATCCAGAAAACTCATCGTGAAGACCATTCGTCCAAAGTTTGAACCCCACTCAAAAATATCAATCATCTGTTGTACATATGTATGACAGTAAGTAACATCATCCTCAGGATAACTACCCCATGGCCATGCGCTATACAATGGAGCATTTACGATACCTGCGACTCCGATTCCATTATTGATTGTAGAAGCAGCTACAGATGCCACGGCTCCTTCATGAGAGTTTGCGCTCGAACTTGGATACGGTAAATATGAACTGAGAGAGCTATCCCCCGCAAAACTAGCTTTTTCAGTCAGGTTCAGATCCCCGTTTTGATCATCCGTGATAGGATACCCGATTACACAAAGCCCCACTGCGTTGGGAGTGTGAAATGAATAGCCATGATCCCAAACACTGTGAATTTTAATAGCATCCAAATGCCACGGGTTTCCTTCTGGATCGTCTGGAGTAAATCCTTGAACAAGAGGGAGATTTGCACATGAGCTAATCATGAGTAACAATACTGTAACGCTTGCAAGTATAATTGACTTTGAGAATGAAACCTCTGATTTGCTCATGACTAACCACTCAAATGGAATACAATATCAAAATCCAAAGTAACGAATTCAAAATTAAAGCACACTCATCACCGCAAGCGGTTGGGGTATTGATAGAAATATAGATGGATGGAGTCCGACCAGCGCACATGCTTGTTGCAAACAATGAAAGAGGGTCCCGAGAAACCCTCCAATCCTCTTTTTCAGAATACTATGAGCAGGCCCCACCAATTGTTATCCATAGTCTATATATAGACTAAATATGCAACCCATTCTCTGAAAATGTCACATCAATTTTCTGAGGGAATTTCAAATGATTGAGCGAAAAGATATCTCGATATTGTTCCCATTATATATCGTAGCAATTTTGATTTCTAGTATAGGTTTTGGTAGAATCTTCGAAGACTCAATATCTTATTTAGCTCTTGTTGATTGGTTTCGGGGTGGTGGAGAATTGGTTCCACCTTTCTGCTACCGGCCAACAATCCCTCTTATCGCAAGCTTTCTCCCCATAGATCCGGTTCTATCTATATCAATTATTTCTCTAGGATTTCTACTGGCACTAACGACAATGATTTACTTGATATGTGTCCAGATTGGTGTGTCAAAGCAATCCGCATTTATAGCAACTCTTATTGCCACAATAAGCTACCCAGTCATGACATATGGAGCAGTTGTACTACTTGATTCAAGCTACATATTCTTCATGTCTCTGGCAGTATACTTGATGTTACATCCAAAGACACGTGACAAATGGTACATCATTCTGGTTGTGATAATGGTTGGCGTATGGTTTAAGGAATCTGCAGCTTTTGCATCTCTTGCATATATCTTCTATAGACGCAACTGGCGTCAAGCACCATTCTTCATCATTGGACCTGCACTGTCATATGTAGGATGTCGGTTGTTCATTGGCATGCTCACAATGGAAGGAGCACAGGACTTCTGGATTCCAAGACTTGGTCATTTCATAGAAGGTCTTCCTCTTACCGCGCAATACTTGGGTGTAAGTTTAGTTGGATTCTCATGGATATTGATCGCATTTCTATTTTCTAAGATACAGAAGGAACATTATCGCTGGTTATTATCTGTGGGTGGTGCAATGAGTTTATTGAGTGTATATGCAATGACCTCCGCATCTTTTGATGGCCGATTTGTGTGGCCAGTATATTTGATGTTAACTCCATTGGCAGGATTGATCATTGACGATTTGATTGAGAAGTACGTTCATGGTAAGAAAAATGACGAAGCGGAGAGTATTCCGAACAATCAAAATGACAGAGAAGGTGCATAAGAAAACCTCAATGAGTCAGAATGAATTCGTACTTGAAAGGACATCGAGATTTGTGAATGTTTTTCGATTAAAAAAAGAGGGATGGAAGGAGTACGAGCAGCGCACATCCTTATTGTAAACAAAGGAAGAGGGTCCCGAGAGACCCTCCAATCCTCTTTTTCAGAGTACTATTTCCTGCGTATACTGACACCCTGAGTCAAACGAATAATTTGTTGTGATGTCAGAAGTGTATACGCAGAATGTGGTAACTGCTCATTCTCAAGATCTTCTGCATAAAACCTAGTGTACCATTTGATATCGTCTTTGCGCTGTTGTCTTATTGTTTTACGTCGTTTCTTCCGGGAAATACTTGCTGACATTCTTATTTTACCTCCGTGAGGACACGGCATCCAGAGCAGCTGCTTGCTTATAGCTACAGTCCGCAAACCTAGTCCTCTCCCCCGAGAGAACCACAATCAGAAGAAGCAGATATCACGAGGAAGACGACAGTACTAGTTCCCACTAATATTGTGGAAACCATACTGGAGTGTCAATAGTCCTCGCATTGTAATTGATGGTTGATAAAAAAGGGATATAAAATTTAACATCAGAATTCCGAAAATATCAATTGAATCTCAGAAGAATGAGTGTCAGATTAGAATTCTATTCGGTTGAAAAGTAAGAGGGAGGGAGTGCGACCATCTGTCCCGAATACTACATACATTTCCAAATTTGAAATACATTGAAGTTTCAGACATTGGAAGACCTGACTATATTCCTACTAACTAAAGATTGTACGAGGAAACAAAGCATTATGGACACAACTACAAATTTCTGTCCTATTGTAACAGCCAATGATAGCTCGGTGGGATCGACTTGATACATTGAGTAAAGGAATAAACTGAGAACAACGCCTAAGGCTAAGTATACTAATGAAAACCGATTAGGGAAATTAGGAGAGCCAAGTATGGCAAATATATGAAAGACCACAATTGGCAGTCCTGAAACAAAAGCAAGAGCTCCAAACATCAAATGAGTATCCCTAAAGATATCTGATGGGGTAAAAGCAGCGCCTACAAAAGTCGATGCAAAGAATACACCAACTACAGATCCAAGTAAACTGAACAGCATTGGCTCACGTGTACTTTGGAATAATTTTGGAAAGGCTACAAAATAGGGAATCAACAAAGCACCAGTGAAAAAGAGTGATGCGTTGAATAGGATAGATGATATCAGATTAGGCGCACCTGAGTATGCAGTCCCACGCCCTAGGTCACTGAAGAAGTTATAGAGCATAGAGAATCCCGGAGAGCTAGGTTCGACGGCGGAACCTCCTGCATAGGCAATGATAGATAGGGGGAGTAAGACCAATGCTTGTATCATTCCAACAACGCTGAGTGTAAACAATACATCATACCAATTTCGTTTCGACTGCATTTGAATTGTCACCTTACCATAATGCTCCTGGGTCGTTATCATCTTGCAAGAACCCTAGCGAGATGCTTCCATTTGATAGATTGCTGAGCGAGGTTTTCACTATAAGCACTCCAGCAAGTTTCTGTGTCAATCGAACTTGTCTCAGTCCATTATTACGATTTTCATACATTGATACTAATGTACCAAGAAAAAGGTCCAAGAGGAGGAAAGTCTTTCCAATAGCATTGACAGCTGCTTCTCCTACAGAGAGTGTTCTATTCTTACTTTTATGAAGCGTCTTCAATCTTAAAACACGTCGGCCTACTGTTCTTCCTTCGAGAAACGCATCGAATACGAAGAAGTATAGGAACCCAGTAATTGCCACAAGTATTGATGTTAACGAGAAACCGACTCCTCCAATGAATGTCATATAGAAGACCAAGAAGGAGGAAACACTCACGCCAATAAATACAAACACGGCCATCAAAGTGACAAGAGGGTTTACTGAAGGGAATATAAACGGGATGAGGAACAATGAAACATATCCGGGTATGAGGATTATTAATAGTAGTTCAATGACCAGACTAAAAATTGCGATATCAACAATCATAGCTAGAATCCTACTAGGTAGTTTGACAATATACTCATCAGCTTCTGTATTGAACACTCTCTCGCTGAGGAATATCAAGAAAACAATGACTAGTGCTATACCTCCAAATAGGATGGCAAAAGCTAGTAAGAAAACATTTGGATCAATCAAGAGCGATTCCCTCTAATCTACCACTAGTTTCGAACAGGTGAGGATGCATAAAAATACTATGAAGCAAGTATCTTTGTAGTTAGAATTTCGAACGTTGAAGATTTGATTTGAAAAGAAAAGAGAGGGAAGGAGTGTGACAAGAGCATTACCTTCATCCTGTTTGTGGATCTATCATTTCCGTTTCATGATAGAGAATATAATCACTTCAACTGCAACGCTGCTACGTTAAATGGAAATGTATACAATCAAGAATATCCGCTGACGATTACTGCATCTCATTAGGTATCTTTTGCATAACAATAGCAACAGGGAGTAAATATCGTTCCCGCAACTATTGAATATATGATAACGGTTGGATTCGTTAGAGTACTCACAAATAGATCTGGCCCTGCTAATTCACTTCCACCCAGATTTCCCGTTATCGCCATAATTGCCAGTCCAATAATTATCCAAGCTCCGATAATTCCAATTACCCAAAAAATCGCTAGCTGCTTCGTGTTCATATTCATTCCTCCTGTACTATTCCCTCTTTTGAGTCAAAATGATGACTGCAATAATCGCAACTACACCGATTTCCTCTCCATTGATTGAATGTGTGTAGTGTGATTATGTTCAAACACGCGAACGTTATTCTATGCTAATAACTCCTTTATTAATTATCACATAATTTGATAGTTGAAGAATCAAGTTCCATATTATAGCTAAATGATTGAGAGTTGGTACTGTTAGCTAATAATTATGAAACATCTGCAGACTAAAAACATCAGGTTGAGTATTTCACATATTGAAAAAGAAAGGGAGGGAAGGAGTGTGACAAGCACACCCGAGCAGGGTTGTCAAACCCGGTCCATTAGTTTACGACCGAGTCTTCATCCGCCGCCAGTCACAAGCTCCTTCCTGACTAACTCGTGGCCATCATCGTCGACAACGACAAGATGAGCACCACATGATAGTCAGCAGTCGTAGCACCGAACCACCATTTCTAGGAGGTTCAGTAGCCCTTCAGGGATTTCTTCCGACATTGTAGTTCATTTCCTTTTTGCGCTTTATTATCCTGCTCCTAGGTTTTGACCAATGGATCAGGTAGTTTCAGGCTCTCATGGGCCTTATCCTCGAAGACTTGCTTTGCAGCAGTCATGAGGCTCTTTTCGATTCCAGCGATGTTGTTGTTTGTAGCAACGATGAGGTTTGCTTTCACAAGCATTCCCTTGTCGTCACTTACGTAGTTGTGCATGAGAGTTCCTCTCGGTGCCTCAACCATACCAACACCATCTCCAGCTCGTGGTTCAACATCTGACAGTTTAACGTCAGTGTTGCAAATGTCTGGGTCTTCAAGAAGTATCTTACACCATTCTGCAGCCTGTACTAACTCGACGATTCGAGCATAGTGGTATGCAAAGGTGTGATGTGAAGGTCTCCCAATGAGTTCCCTCATTTCTGTCAATGCGGCATCTGCAAGTGGAGTTGCCATTTTCTCTACAACATTGCACCTAGCAAGTGTGTTTGCTCTCCAGATGCCCTCAGGATAGCCAGCTGGTTTATGGTAAATGTGAGTAGCATAGCTGTGCTTTGCTACATGCTCACCATAATGCTGAGTGTAGTCCTTTGGTTCGAAGTCAGCAACAATCTTGCCTTCAGTATCCATCACTCGAATGGTTCCATCATAGATGTCGTGTACACCCTTGTTGTTCATTCCAATGTAGTAAGTTGGAGTCACAGCAATCTTTGTGATAACATCGATATAGGCATTAACTACTGTCTTTGCTAGGTCAACAGTTTTGTGGATATTATCCAACATCTCTGGAACCTTGCCAAGGAATAGGTCGCGGTCCTCTTCAGTTAGTGGAGCGAGTTGACCACCAGGAATAGCAGTTGTAGGATGGACAGCTTTTGCACCAACGGTCTTGATGAGTTCCTGACCAAACTCCATGAGCTTGATCGCTTGTACAGCAACATCAGGCAAGTGCTTCAACACTGCAGCCACATTTCGAACGGAGGGGTCTGCAAAGGGACCGAACACAAAGTCTGGTGCAGCAAGTGCATAGAAGTGGATAGCATGGCTTGAGAGCTGTTTAGCTTCAATCATGAGTCTCCTGAGCTTTATTGCAGCTGGTGGAGGAGTTACACCCCAGGCAGCTTCGACAGCTTTCACTGATGCAAGATGGTGAGGGATAGGACAGATACCACAGATTCGTGGAGCAATTCTTGGAGCCTCTTCCATTGGGCGGCCCTCGAGGAACTTCTCGAAGAATCGTGTGGAGTTCACATTGAATTGAACATCCTTGACCTTGTTTCCAGGTCCGAGTTTGATTGTTAGCGAACCATGTCCTTCAAGCCTTGTTACTGGGTCGATGCGGATTACCTTTTCGTCAGTCATTTATTCTTGGCCTCCTCACGCTTGATACGAATTGAACCGAGGTGGCTCGTAGTATAGGTGAACCGGTTGAAAGTTCCTAGTGGATCCTTCACCTGTTCTTTGATTTCTTCAGGTGTCAACGGAGCATATGTTCCCATCATGGATATCGCGTTCGCACCTTGGTCTTGAAAGACCGGCGGTGGTGGTCCATAACAGCCACGGCATGTTACACCTTTGTTTACACATTGTCCTTCACAAAGTCCCCAGGTGGCTGAGCCAACACAGATGTAACCTTGCTCTAACAGGCATCGGTCGGGGTCTGCGATTCCCTCGTAGGGTCTCAGTATCTTCTCGACTGGGGTTTCTTTCTTCTCTCTATCGCAGTAATGACACACAGTATGTGGTTCTAACTCAATGGGGGATCCACTGAGTAGAGCACTAACTGCTGTGAGAATGAGTTTTGATGTTGGAGGACAACCTGGAAGATAGATATCGAAGTCCACAATAGTATTGTTAGGAACAACCACGGGTTCTAGGGCAGGGATATTCTCAGAAGGAATCACGTTGCCAGAAGTGGTTGGGTTCT
>JAEOSL010000148.1 GCA_016840385.1 Candidatus Thorarchaeota archaeon
TCCAGCACTCATCATTGTTCCAATTTATCTTCGCTCAATCGAATACTCGGTAATCACTGAAGAAGGCTCAATATCCGCGGAGATATATGTAAAGAAGGGCATCATCACCATCACCAGGAAACACGTACCTTTTCGTACAATAACCAATATCTCAAGCCGAGCAGGTATTTTCGACAGGCTATTTGGCATCGGAGCTATAGAAATCGAAACTGCGGGATATTCTGGAACTACCCAATCTGCAGAAGAGAAGCTCGAGGGAATCACCTTCTATGAAGAGCTTAGAGATTTCATTCTTCGAGAGTTGAGGAAATTCAAAGATCCCTATGTAACCGGGACTGAAATCGTACGGCCACGCGAAGATTCACCAACTGGAGTTCACTATGATGAAGATCCCGTACCAAGATCAGACGATACCCTTGAAGATGAGATACTGCTAGTCCTTCGTGAGATTCGTGACTTATTGAGAAGAGAGAAAAAGTGAGGGAAGATACCACATGGTACAAGATGATGAGCGCGTGATACGTCCGCCCTTTGAACAAATCACCAGTGGTAGAGTATTTCAGCCAACTAACGCATTTATTGGGAAAAAGATGCTCAAGATAGGAATCGGTTTGCTTATTATCTGGGGAGTGATTTTCCTTCTATTTCTTGGTTTCTCAAATCCAGTAATTGGAGAGATTTTGTTAGCAGTTTGGCAACCCATAAATCTCATAGCTGATCTAGGATGGGAATTGATCAACCTAATCTACCTAGTATCAGTGGTCGTAGTACTGGTCGTTGGAACAGTTGCTGTTACAATTTACGTGAAACAAATTGAGTACTCTGTACTGGGATGGACAGGCGACTCGATGCCTGAGATATACACAAAACGTGGCATCATCACTATAACCAAGCGACACGTTCCTTTTCGCACAATAACCCATGTTCAAACACGCAGGGGAATTTTTGATAGAATAATGGGTATAGGAACGGTTCTAATTGAAACAGCAGGAGGAAAAGTAGGTTCTCCAGCTGCAGGGCTTCTCCCGCTTATACTTCAAAAAGCAGGAGAGAACAAGAGCGAAGAACGTTTAGAGGGTATACGATTTCATCAAGAACTTCGAGACTATATACTTCGTGAAATGAGAGTATTAGGAGCTACTCCATCTGGTCATGAACAAGAAGAACATCTGAAAGGTAGGAAACGAATCTTCACAAAGCAAACACTTGAGGCTTTCAAAGAGGTAAGAGATGCTCTCAAAGAATCTCAAGACACCACAGGAAGTGAATGATACTGGAAATGCGAACGATATTTTCAGTTGTGATTGGAATTGTATCGTTTATCATTGCTTTAGCATTATACCTGACTGCGTTTATAGGGACAACCTGAACTCTAGAGCTCTAGGTCAAAGATATTCATCATCTTTCCAATATTCACAAGACTTCTCTGAGCCTCTTCTCGGGGTCTTACTTCGAAGACGTATTGTGGCTTTGTAGGTAATTCACTCAAAAATCTAAGAGTTGGTTCGAAATCAATCAAACCATTTCCTACTACTTGATGACTTCCAATCTGTGGAATTAAATCATGAATGTGGACAACCTCTATAGAGCTCTTAAATCGCTGAAAAAGAGTCCAATCCTCTTCTCTAATTTTCAAATCCATTCCATGTAATTTGGGAATATCAAGACAGAGTTTCAGTCCTTGAGGAATGAGATGTTCAATGACATCACGTACATATTCTGTCCAATTCACATTCTCTATCACTAATCGAACATGAGGACGTGCATGTTCAAGAAGTTCTGAGAGGTTTTCTCGCAGGGTTGTTGCATATTCTTCCCAATACTTTTCTCTAAAACTCTCAGATGGATCAGTTCCAGCTTTCCTGTATTTAGGGGGTAAGCCGGGATGAATGACAACATTGGTAGGGCCAATACTAACTTCACGAGCGAGATTGATGACCTGTTTGTAGTATGATAGAATACCTGCTCGTACTGGAGGATAGGTTGACATCAGACTGACATCGTCAGCGGGTGCATGGAATCCCCATTCAATAGAAGAGTTTCGTGATGTGTCGCGTAGTTGTGCTCGTTCTTCAGATGAAATCAGGTGAGGTGAAAATATCGGCACTCCAATATCTGGGACTATTCCATTCCAATCGTTATGAGACGCATAAGTCAGAGAATCCATCAATGAAGCATCATATATCACATGATAGGCTCTACGAGTAGGAAGTCGCATAGAACATCCTTGTAATTGAGACTTATGAGGTTGACTGGAAACCGCTCTCAGAGTTTTCCATATGGAGCTCGTTTGAGAAATGCTCCATGACCGACTTCTCCCACGAACTTTCCATCTTCTGCTACTACTTTACCTTTTGAGATTGTTACCGCAGGGTAACCGATAAGATTCCACCCTTCAAAGGGACTCCAATCACAATTTGTTTGCAGGTTTTCAGCTTTTAGTGTGACTTTCTTGTCGGGGTCAAAAACTACTAGATCAGCATCACTACCTATTGCGATTGATCCCTTCTTCGGATACATACCAAAGAGTTTGGCTGGATTCGTGCTAACTAGGGAAACTAGCTGATTTACTGAAAATCCTCGTTTTCCAACACCCTCAGTATACATCAATGGAACCATAGTTTCAACACCTGGCATCCCAAAGGGTATCTTTCTGAAGTCGCCATTCCATGCAGCTTTCTGTTTTGTATCAAAAGTGCAGGTATCAGTTGCAATGATTTGCACATCTCCATCTGCTAATCCTTTCCACAATCGTTCACTATCATGTGGTTTCTTGATCTGAGGACATGTGGCATAGAGATGTCCATTTTTATCCTTGAAGATTTCATCATCCAAGAGCAAGTATTGAGGACAGGTTTCAGCGTAGACATTCACACCATGTTCTCTTGCAGCAGCTACAGCATCTGTACCCTCCCCTGTTGACATATGAACAATGTACAGCTGACCACCTGTAACCTCTGCCCATTTGATCGCCCTGATGATTGCCTCCGATTCAGTATAGCTGGGTCTCGAGAGTGTGTGACCATATGCGCCCCACTTTTCCTTCTCCTTTGCATATCTTTCAATTAGCAGGTCCAAGACATCTACACTTTCTGCATGTACTCCAATATGACCACCAAGCTTAGCAGTTTCCTCCAAAGCGCTGAAGAGCATTCCATCGTCAGCCATCCAACCTTCATTTTTGTAAATCATGAACATTTTGAAGGTCGGAATTCCATAATCTATGACCTTCTTGATCTCAGCCCGGGTCGTTTCATTCCAGTCTGTAATTGCTGCATGTAACCCATAATCAACACAGACCTTCGAATCCGCCTCAGCTCTTCGAGCTTCAACTGCCTCCATTATCGATTTACCTTTTGTCTGGATTGCAAAATCAAGAACTGTAGTGACTCCACCACAAGCTGCAGCCTTTGTTCCATTTTCAAAGTCATCTTTAGAAATAGTCCCTGAGAATGGAAGTTGGAGATGAACATGAACATCGATACCGCCAGGAAACACATACTTCCCTTTTGCATCAATTACCTGCGATTCTTGTCCAGCGTTAAGATTAGCTCCAATAGTTTCGATTTTTCCATCTTTGACACCAATATCTGCTACATAGGTATCGGATGCAGTTACAACATTGCCATTCTTGATTATGATATCTAGTTCGGTCATAGAAGGGCCTCCTGAAACTCATACTCTTTTCACCATAAATCGCTTTGGGAAATGCTAATTAGATGTGAAAACGTGTGTTCATTCCCAACCGTTCAGGAGACAGAACAATGAGAAATGTACGTGTAGGTCTTGTCCAAGCCAAATGGGAATATGATGTTTCAAGTGATGATGCCATTGAAGAAGGCATCGAGAAGATGATTCAGAAACATGAGGGATTTGCTGCCAAAGCAAAGGAACAGAACGTACAGGTCTTATGCTTCCAAGAATTATTCTTTGGACCGTACTTCTGTGCGGAACAAGATAGAAAGTGGTACAAATATACAGAACCAGTTCCCGGTCCCCTCACTGAACGAATGCAGAAACTTGCAAAGAAGAACAATCTAGTGCTTATTGTTCCAATGTATGAAGAGGATGGAACTGGCATCTATTACAATACAGCTGCAGTTATCGAGTCAGATGGGACATATCTTGGAAAGTTCAGAAAAATACACATCCCCCACTTGGACCCGGGATTCTGGGAGAAGTTTTACTTTCGACCAGGTAATCTAGGATATCCAGTGTTTGAAACCTCAGTTGGTAAAATTGGTGTGTACATTTGCTATGACCGTCACTTTCCTGAAGGTGCACGAGCTCTTGGTTTGAATGGTGCTGAAATCGTGTTCAACCCATCAGCCACTGTTGCAGGTCTTTCAGAACACTTGTGGTCTATTGAACAACCAGCTCACGCTGTAGCCAATGGCTATTTCATGGCAGCCATCAACAGAGTGGGTGAAGAGCCTTGGAAGACTGGTCATTTCTATGGAAGCTCATACGTTGTAGATCCACGAGGACAGATGCTTGTCAAAGGTTCTCGGGACCAGGAAGAACTTGTAGTTGCAGATGTTGACCTAGATATGATTCGTGAGGTACGGAACGTCTGGCAGTTCTATAGAGACCGCCGTCCAGATAGCTATGGCGGCTTGACCGACATCTAGGAGTTATTTCTCAACCTTTGAGAAAGCCTCACCGAGGATAGAACATGCTTCATCAATCTGTGCACTAGTGAGTTCTAGAGGAGGTTGAAGTCTCGCAACATTGTTGTCTAGACCACCCTTACCAATGAGTAATCCCTTCTCTCGACAATATTCCATGACGTCCAGCATTTCTTGTATCGCAGGTTCCTTTGTGTTTCTATCCTTTACAAGTTCAATACCTAGCATCATACCTTGACCACGTACGTCTCCAATGATCTTGTGGTCTTCTTGAAGTGATTGAAGTTTCTTCTTCAGCTCATTTCCAAGTTTTGATGCTCTTTCCAGGTACTTACTTTCTTGGATGATATCAATTACGGCAACAGCAGCTGCGCACGATAGAGGATTACCTCCAAAGGTAGCAAAACCATCTGCAACGGTATAGTCTTCAGCTAAATCAGGTCGAGTAATGAAACCACCAATTGGAATGCCACTTCCGAATCCTTTTGCTAGAGTGATGATATCAGGATTAACTCCAGTATGCTGAATTCCCCACCATTTGTCACCAGTGCGACCAAATCCAGTTTGGACTTCATCAGAGATGTACAGACCATCATACTCCTTCACGATTTCATGTACTATCTTGAAGTACTCTGCTGGGGGCTGGACAATACCTCCAACACCTTGAATTGGTTCAGCAATGAAGGCAGCAATGGCGTTGTTGGTCTGGGTTCGAATTACTTCTCGAACATATCGGGCACATTCCATGTCACAACCAGGATGCTCCTTGCCGAATGGACATCTATAGCAGTACCCGTACGGGGTAAATCTGACTCCAGATGGATGTGCTTCAGGAACAGTTCTCCATCCAGCACTAGAAAGCTCTCTTGCTAGAGTTGTTCTTCCATGATATGCTCGTTGTGTTGCTACAATGTAGGGATTTTTCGTAAATTTTCTAGCCATGAAAAGGGCTGCTTCATTTGCTTCGGACCCACTATTTACGATGAATGAACGTGTCAGACCTTTTGGTGCAATACCAGCCAGTCGCTTTACAAGAACCGCATATGGGATTGTTGCATAGAGAGAACTTGTGTATACCAGTCGCTCAGCTTGCCACTTGATTGTAGAAACAAACTTTGGATGATTATAGCCTGTAATCGTTGTGCAAATACCTGCGAATAAGTCGATGTATTTCTTTCCTGAACTGTCCTCAAGAACAGCACCTTCACCATTAACAAAGAGTACGGGGTCTTGATAGTAATGCCCCACAGCGGGAGCAAGGAACTTCTTTTCAAGTTCCAATATCTCTTCTCTCGAGTATTCTTTTCTCAAATCTTCAGGGACCAGATTGTCTGTCATAGCATCACCCTATACATGAAGCATCCACTACCATGGTTTCATTCCCCTAAAGACTTAATGGACGAAGAGATAATACCGTAAAGCTGGAGAATCGATAATACATGTCATCGAATCGTCTTTCTGTAGAGTTTGCGGGAATCACATTCAAGAATCCTTTCGTTCTTTCCTCTGCTCCTCCAACTATGGATGCACGACACATAATACGAGCAGCCAAACTTGGATGGGGAGGTGCAGTCATGAAGACTGTTACAGAGGAGCCGACAGTCGATCCTCGAACTAGATTGGGAGTTCTCCGTCAGAACGGGAAAGCTATTGGCATGAACAATATCGAGTTACTTTCTCGAAAACCACTTACTACATGGACAGAGGATTGGATTCCAAAGATAAAGCAAGAAGCCCCAGAGGATTTCATATTCATTGCAAGTATAATGAGTGGAACCGAACCTGAGGGTTGGACTGCTCTAGCGGAAACTATGACCCAAGCTGGTGCAGATGCGATTGAGATCAATGTTTCCTGTCCTCATGGGTCTCCAGAGAAGCATATGGGAGCATTCATTGGACAAGACCCAACGTTAGTTGAGCAAGTGACACGAGCTGCTAAGAAAGGAACAGACCTACCTTTGCTAGTCAAGCTGACTCCAAACGTAACAGACATTGTTCCCATTGCCAATGCTGCAGTTAAAGGAGGCGCGGATGCGATTTCTGCCATCAATACTGTGGAGTCATTGATTGGAATTGATATTGAAACTGCAACTCCATTGCCTGTCGCTTATGGTATGGAGAATACAGAACAGTTGAGCACCTATGGTGGATTCTGTGGCCCAGCTGTGAAACCACTTGGACTACGATTTGTATCGCAGATTGCAAAGGCACATCCCAGCATTCCGATTTCAGGTATTGGAGGAATTGAGGACTGGTCCAGTGCAATAGAGTACCTCATGGTGGGAGCAAGCACCTTACAGGTTTGCACCGCAGTCATGTGGCATGGATTTTCAATCATCAAGGACATGAATAGCGGTCTCATTGATTTCATGGAACGAAAAGGATACGAATCACTTGATTCGATGGTTGGTAAGGCGTTACCGAAAATCACGAGTTG
>JAEOSL010000051.1 GCA_016840385.1 Candidatus Thorarchaeota archaeon
GGACTTGATCCAAAGACAAAAGGTATTGCGATGAACTGGACTCGACGAAATGGTTGGTTACAGATATCCAAAGAAGATGGGACTTCTATACTTCGAACCTTGGTTGATACTCCAGAATCTGATTTAGTAGATGTACTATCTGAACTTTCTACTGGAAAGGAAAGACTTCCACAAACATATTCGGATGCAATTAAACAAGCATTGGAAAGGAAACTGGTTTCTGAGAAAGTCACTAAAACCTTCGAAGCAGAAACTATTGGTTCAAAAGTAGATGAGATTGAGAAGTTACTCTCAGCAGGAGTTGAGGGAATTGGTGTCCTAACTCAAGAGATGCTTTCTAGTGGAGCTTGGAAAGGACAACTCTTCCGGCCGTATAATGTTGAATCAATACCTCCAGTTACAAATCGAGGTAAGAAGCACCCATATGCTGAGTTCAACGATTGGCTGAAAGAGATCTTAGTTGGAATGGGTTTCACCGAATGGTTTGGTCCCTATGTGGAAACAGAGTTCTGGAACAATGATACTCTCTTCGTTCCACAAGACCATGTAGCTAGAGAGGTTCAAGACCAATTCAGAGTTGGAGAACCATATTCTCATGGATCGATTCTCGATAAGAAATACTACAAGGCAGTGAAAGGAATTCATGAGGATGGTGGAGATACTGGATCAATTGGGTGGCAAGCGCCCTTCAGTGAAGAAATCGCTAAGCGACTTTGCCTCAGAGCTCATACCACACCAGTATCGATGAGGTATCTGGCGGAACATCGCGATTCTCCACAGAAGATGTTCATAGTGGACCGCAATTTCAGGTCAGAGAATCTTAGCGCACGACATGCACAGGAATTCAACCAATGCGAAGGAATCATCATGGACAAAGGTTTGACTCTACGAGACCTAATGGGATACCTCTCAACAATTTGCAAGCGGGTTGGAATCAAGAAAATCAAATTCAAACCTGGACAATTCCCATTCACAGAACCAAGTGTAGAGTGCTTTGCCAAGCATGATACCTTGGGGTGGATAGAGGTTGCACCAGGAGGAATATTCAGACCAGAGGTAACTCGTCCTCTAGGAATCACAGATTCAGTGCTCGCATGGGGTATTGGATCTGGTCGGTTGTATATGGCAGCCATGGGAATTAATGACATTCGAGACCTCTACTCTCGAGATCTGACATGGCTACGGGAGAAGTATTTCGTGAGGTGATATCAATGATAGTTACAGTAGACAAAAAAGAACTAATGAAACTCATCGGAGAAAAACTATCAGTGAAGAAATTAGAGGACACGCTATTCCTCATGAAAGCTGAAGTCGAACGGGTTGATGGAAATGAGATTCAGATTGAGGTCAATCCAGATAGGCAGGATATGCTTTCTGCGGAGGGTATTGCAAGGGCTGTAAGAGCATTCCTTGAGATTGAAACAGGTTTGAAAGAATTCCCCGTAGTAAAGTCAGGCAAGAAGATACTTGTCGGTAAAGGTCTTGAGAAGATTCGAAAATACATCTCATGTGGAATAGTTCTCGATGTTGAGATCAACGACAATCTTGTCAAAGAGTACATGGCACTACAAGAAGCATTGACCGCTACGCATGGCAGGAACAGGAGAAAAGCAAGTATTGGTCTCTATGTCTTTGATGATATCAAATTCCCAATCCATTACACACTCAGGAAACCCGAGAAGATATCATTCGAACCTCTTGGTCAAGAAGATGTGATGGACGGAAAAGCCATCATAGAACAACATGAGAAAGGCATAGAATATGGTCAAATCATAAGCAATTACCCAAAATGGCCACTCCTAGTTGATTCAGACGATCAAGTCTTGAGCCTTCCACCAGTTATCAATAGTAACACTCTTGGAAAAATAACTGAGAAGACGACGAACATCTTTGTTGAAGTGACAGGAACTCATCTACCCACAGTGGATCAAGCACTGAATATCATGGTCACTTCTCTTGCGCAAAGAAAAGGTAGTATTCAGTCACTATCAGTTGTCTATCCAGATGGCACTAAACAAACCACTCCAGATCTTCGACCTCTAAAAATGTCTGTGACAAAACAAGAAGTCACTGAACTACTTGGTTTGGACCTTGATGATGCTGAGATTCTGAAGAGTATGGGAAGGGTAGGATATAATGCAACAATCAAGGGCAAGAAGATTGCTGTTGAAGCTCCAGCGTACAGGACTGATATCCTCCATCCAGTCGATGTTATTGAGGATTTAGCGATTGGATACGGATTTGATAGAATCATTCCAACAATGCCATCCTCGATGACTCAAGGGAAGCTCCAAGGTATCACACGTTTGAAGAACAAGGTGAGAGACCTCATGGTAGGTATGGAGTTCCAAGAGATTCTCAGTTACATAATGACATCCCCCATAACATTGACTGAAAAGATGCTGAGAGAAGATTCGATGGTTGTAACAACCAATCCACGAAGTAGAGACTATTCGGTTCTGAGAAATTCACTCTTACCGATTCTGATGGATTTTGCATCCCTCAATCAACATGCGGACATGCCTCAGAGAATCTTCGAGGTAGGTGATGTTGTAGTACCCAATGAAGCAAAGGAAACTCGGACTGACCAGATTCCTTCAGTCTGTGGATTGGTAACCGCTGTGAAGGTCAATATCACAGATTTGATGAAAGATATTGGTTATCTTCTGAGGAATTTAGATTTGGATGAGAAATTCAAATTCGTGGCTAGTGATGACCCAACCTTCATCAAAGGTAGAACTGCACACATTGTTGTAAACGACAAGGTTGTAGGAGTCTTTGGTGAAATCGCTCCAGAAGTGTTGAATAATTTCGGCATCACAAGTCCAACTGTAGCCTTTGAATTGCGACTCCCCAGGGACTTGCAGTGGTAATATAACTAGAGTGAATCAGTATAGGAATCTCCGCAGAAAAGATATAAGCATCGAGCAGGGAAGGACTCAGTGGTAGGTCCCACGACCAACTGCGGGTGATTCTCTAATGGCTGAAAGAGATGATACTTTAGAACAGACACAAGACTCCGATTCTTCGGATGATTCTGATGGATTCAAGTTTCGAGTGGTTTTGCTTGGTGAAGCTACAGTAGGAAAGACTTCACTACTCAGACGATATTCTGAGAATGCCTTTGATGAAGAGTATAAGCAAACCTTGGGAACAACCTTTGCAACTAAGGAGATCGATGTCAAGGATAAGGAAGGCAACGTTAGAAGTGTCAAACTTTCGATCTGGGACATGGGTGGCCAATCAACCTACAGAGAACTCCGTCGACAATACATGAAAGGATCATCATCAGCCATCATTGTCTATGATGTTACAAAACCAGAGAGTTTCATGGCGATGAGCAACTGGTTTGAATCATTCCGTGAAATCTGCCCGGATGCACCGATATTCATTTGTGCCAACAAAGTGGACTTAGTTGACAAACGGATGGTGCCACAAGAACCAGGAACAATGCTGAGGGATTGGTTCCAATCAGAATATTATGAAACTTCAGCAAAGGAAGGCACCAGAGTGAATGATGTTTTCGAGCGATGCGCAGAAGTTGTACTATTAAAGGCTGTAAGTGAAGGAAAAGGTCCCCTAATTTGAGGCGGTATTATTGGAAGTAAGAAACTTCATGACATCACTCGTCGTTACAGCGGAAGTTGATACACCAGTTAGAGAAGCCGCTAAACTGATGGCCTTAGATGATGTTGGAAGTCTTATTGTTACAAAATCAGATGTTCTAGCTGGAATGGTAACCCGAAGAGAGGTTATAGGAGCTCGCCTATTCTCCGAAGAATCTTACAAAACATTAGTTGTTGGAGATATCATGACCACTCCAGTTGTCACTGTTGGACCAGATGCGGACTTAGGTCAAGTAATAGGTCTGATGAATACAACGGGCAAACGCCGAGTACCAGTGATAGAAGGAGATGACATCATTGGTATGGTTTCTGCTTCTGACGTAATTAGAGTCCTTGCTACGATGAAACTCATTGCAGACGGAATTTCTGATGATGAGGACTAAGCAGGTCTGTATTTTGGAATCTCGGTCTTGAGATCTTTCTTCAGTTTCAGAATATCTCTAGCTTGCAGTTCTTTGCGTTTTGGATAGGCACTTACAGTTCCAGCCCATTTATCCATCTTGACCATTATGGGGTCACTGGGTACTATCTTCATAATCTCTGCTTTTGCGTCAGTCATGATGTCCAGAACTTTTCCAGCAACACAACCCATCTTCAATGATTTCAGAATAATATCAAGTTGGTCTGCGACCTTCATTGCGCGATCTGGCGGAATTGATGAACTTGCAGCTGCAACAGGTTCTGCAGGGATTTCTACTGGTGCTGGTGCGGGGGCTGGCTCGGGTTCTGGAACTGGTGTCGGAGCTGGTGCGGGAGCTGGGGCAGGAGCTACTGGAGGTGGTGCTGAAGCAGCTGTTTCTAATCCGATTGCCATCTCTTTGAGAAGTCCCATCATATCGTTCTTGAGCGATTCAACGGATTCTTGGACAAATACTCTGACTGCGCCTACTTCTTGAACAACCATCTTTGCGTACTCATCGGTATTATCAATCGGTGGTGCTGCAGATGGAGCAGCTGAGGGCATATTAGCCAATGCTTGAAGAATCTCATCCTTTGCCTGACGAACTTCAGATTTGATCTCCGTCACGGTACCAAGAATCGTAATCATTCTTTTGAGGGTCTCTCCAAGCTGATTGATGCTGTCTTCCATTTTGTTCAAGCGACTAAGGAATTGCTCTGCCATACAGTTTCACCAAGTTCCAGTTCCTTAAAATATTCACAAAGGGGTTTCTTAAACAATACTGCGATAGATACCTTACTCATTTCTGCTAAAGTATGTGCTGTGATACTCGTTCTTTAGTAGGTATACATTCCCAGAATGCTTAATTAATCAAAACTTGCACTTCATCCTAATAGTGAGAATTAGGACAGCTGAAAAATGTCAACTGAGAGTATCTCCCATATGTTCAAACTGGTGGCGTTAGGCGATGGAGCCGTAGGTAAGACTTCTTGCATTCGCAGATACACCGAAGACAGTTTCAGTGACCGCTATATTGCCACTATTGGAACAACTTTTGCTCTCAAAACACTCGATGTTGACCTTCCTACAGGAAGTAAAGTCACGGCCAGAGTAGTCCTCTGGGATCTAGCTGGACAACCCACATACAACGAGCTCCGACGTCGTTACATGGCAGGAGCATCGATGGCAATCATTGTCTATGATGTCACCAGGCCACAGACTTTCCTCGATATTGGTGAATGGTATACCAAGTTCATCACGGTGTGTCCCAATGCGGTTGTAGCAGTTGTTGCTAACAAGATAGATAGACCAGACCGCTTAGTTCCCACTGAAGCAGGAAATATGGTGAAGAACTGGCTAGATGTATTCCATTATGAAACAAGTGCCAAGACTGGTGAAAACGTCAACACACTTTTTACTGACTTAGTTACAAAAGCCATCATTAAACAGCGAGAGCTGGGACCTTTGGACTCGGCCTTTGCAGGAACCCAGCCGCCTAAGCCGTTCAAACTCGGAGTTTAGGTACCACTGGGAATGGGATTGATGGTAACAGTGTGGCAATATCTGAAAGGTGCAATAGCTCATGCATTCCTACTATTCGTCAATTTTTGTGTTCTATTAGGAATCATAATGAGTGCTCAGCTTCTTGCATCTCCATACCCTGCCTTACCTTTTCTAAATGTACTATTACTTGGCTACATGATCACACACACTAGCATCCTGCTTTCTATCCAGTTGGGTGTGCAAGCATCAGAGTTCCTGAAAAAGAGATGGCCTATCGTACTCATAACATACTACTTCAGATTCAGTGACCAAGAATCAATTCCAGAACCTCTTCTAGACCCCATCAAGAGTAAACTAGCAGTAGTCGTTATTCTGTTGATAATGAGTGGAGGTCTCGTTCTATACCCAATCTTTGCGATTGTCGGAATGATGCTACTCTGGGTCAGATTGCCAATCATTGTTCTGCAACCATCCACAATCATTCTATATTTCTCAATATTCCTAAATCTGGTTCCACCATTGTTGTTGATTACAGTTGGACTAATTGTACTCTCAATCATCATGGTCGAATTCAAACGTCAATAGAGATGTTTGGTAGAATATCTGGTACCAGAATTGTATCAGCTCTGTCTGGACCTTGGGAGATGATAGCCACCTTAGCGCCAGTCCAAGATTCAATCTTCTTCAGATAATCCAACATAGGGTCTGGTAATGATGAATGTGCATCAGAGTCATCAGAGATTTGCGGTAGTTCTGACCATCCAGCTAACTCTTCGTAAATGGGCACTGCTTTCGAGTAAACAGTCGAGCTTGCAGGAATACACTTCACTTCGGTACCATCAATATCATAGCCAACGCAGACCTTCACAGTATCTAGACCTGTCAACACATCAATTTTAGTTACTGCAAGATATTCAGCTCCATTCAAACGAACTGCATATTTCAATGCAACAAGATCTAGCCACCCACACCTACGAGGTCTTCCAGTTACAGTTCCGAACTCACCACCTCGTGTTCTCAGGGTTTCACCTGTTGTATCATCAAGCTCAGTCGGAAACGGACCTGCACCAACTCTTGTCATGTAGGCCTTAGTTATGCCAAGAACAGAACCCAGCTTTGTTGGAGCTATACCTGTACCAGTTGCAGCAGCTGCGGATACACAGTTAGAGCTTGTAACAAAGGGATATGTACCATGGTCAATATCTAGAAGAGCTCCTTGAGCCCCTTCAAATAAAATCCGCTTCTCAGTATCAATTGCGGAGTTTAGATAAGTACCAGAGTCACCAACGAGGGGTTCGATTTGTTTAAGAGCTTCAGCGTAGTCATCCAATGATTTCTGAAAATGCTCTTCAACAGATGAGTGATGCAAATCTTGAATGCGTGAAGTTGAGGTTTCTGCAAGTATCTTCCACTGTGAGGAATTTACTGCTTCAAGTAGATCGCACGCCCTAACACCAATTCGAGATATCTTATCAGCATAAGTTGGTCCAATACCTCGCTTAGTCGTACCTATTTTCTGGGTTCCCTTTGCATTCTCTTGAAGTTGATCAATTTGAACGTGATATGGAGTAATGAAATGAGATCTATCACTAACGAGTAAATCTATCTCCAGTCCAGCAGAACGTAGCTGTTCGATCTCCTGAATAAGAATGAAGGGATCTACAACTACACCGTTGCCTATGACGACTTTCTTGCCACGAACAGATCCAGTTGGCATCAATCTGAACTTGAAAACATCTGAGCCAATAATTACTGTATGGCCAGCATTACTTCCACCCTGAAAGCGTGTAACGATGTCAAAATTTTCAGAAAGAACATCTACAATCTTTCCTTTTCCTTCGTCACCCCATTGGAGACCAACAACCACGAGATTACCCATAAGGCTCACGTTCGATTTGCCGTGTGCAGTTCTTGATAACCCTTGTGTCTAACTTATCCTGCTGAAAATCTATCAAAAAATGCAAGGTCTTAGGGTCGTATTTAAATTCTCGATAGTTAATAGAATCAAGACTGACCTTGAAAAGACCGGACGTTATTATAGTTGGAGCAGGAAGCGCAGGAAGTGTTACTGCTAGACGCTGTGCAGAATTGGGACTTCGAACTCTACTTCTTGATAGAAAACCACAGGAAGAAGTTGGACAAAAGGTGTGCGGTGATGAGGTCAGTAAATCACATTTTGAGGCCACAGGTATCAATTACCCCAAAGATGATGAAATCTCCACAAGTATTGCAGGAGCAGATGTCTATCCACCAAGTTTGACGAATGAATTGCAGGTTCGCGGTTGGGCAGACTTTGATGGTTGGACTGTAAACAGACTGATTTTCGGACAGAGACTTCTAAATGAAGCAATCCGAGCAGGAGTTGATTTTCGTCCGGGTATTCACGTTGGAGGTCCAACAGTAATTGGAGATCAAGTCACGGGAGTTCAATACATAGAGGTTGGCTCTAGTGAACAGAAAATCGTCAAAGCAAAATTAGTCGTTGATGCCAGTGGTTTTGCAGCAACGATTAGGAACAAGCTCGAATCCCCATTGATTGAGAATAATATCGATAAAGGAGATATTGCTCTCTGTTACAGAGAGATTCTAAAATTGAAAGTTCCACTTGCTGAACCAGAGGTCGCTCGAGTCTTTCTTGGAGAAGGAACTGCACCTAAAGGGTATGCGTGGATCTTCCCCAAAGGTTTGCAGGAAGTCAATGCGGGAATTGGTGTAACGGGAGGAAAAGGGAAAGGTTCTCCGAAAGCACATTTTGCAGATTTCAAGAAGAGATACCCTCTTCTTTTCGAGAGCACAGTGATTGATGGAAAAGGTGGTGCCGTTCCTGTTAGACGACCCCTGAAAAGCTTAGTAGGAGATGGTGTCGCATTTGTTGGTGATTCTGCTCTGCAAGTAAACCCAATACACGGAGGAGGAATAGGAGCTGGAATGCGTGCAGGAATCATCCTAGGAGAAGTAGCACGAGAAGCTATTGCTAGACGTGATGTAACAGCAAAGGGACTCTGGCCATACAATACACGCTTTCTAACAAACTTCGGGAGGAAACTTGCATCTCTTGAAATCTTCAGAAGATTGCTACAGGGGGTATCCGATGAGGATATGGACTACGGCTTTGAGAAAAGAATTCTTGAAGCAGGAGACCTAATGGCCGCAAATAGGGGAGATGGATTCTCGCTCAGCACCGTTGATAAAATGAAGCGAGTACGACGGGCAGCTGGAAAATTGGGTTTACTCCTAAAAATACAGAAAGCTGCTAGCCTGATGAAGAAAATGAACAAACTCTATGCAGCATATCCGTCATCATCTGCGGGGCTTGATGCTTGGGAGAAAAATGTTCTCGGCATTATTGAAAGTGCTGGATTTGAATAGAAAAAGTGAAGGATGGAAAGAAACCATCCAACATTTGTTTTTTGAGATTATACGTCCCTGATACCTTCTTTCATTATTGTAAAGACGGCTTCTCCTTCAGGGAGATTTGGTGAGTCAACAAGTCGGCAGATTCTACGTTCACCCTTTGACTTTCTAAGGTAACACCTAGTCTGAGGTACGTGTGCTAATACATGACCACCAACTGGTGCAGTTGGGTCTCCAAAGAACGCATCTGGTCGTGACATGACCTGATTGGTAATGTACACTGCCATGTTATTGATCTCTGCACCTCGCTGGAGATGGTGAAGGTGTTTGTTTAGCTTCTGCTGTCTTGCAGCTAGTGTACCTCTACCAGTATATTCAGCACGAAAGTGACTTGTAACCGAGTCTAGAACGAGGAGCTTGGCGTTTTTCTCCCCTGCCATCTGCATTGCTTGGTCGCACAATAGAATCTGATGGTCTGAATTATAGGCTCGAGCCCAGACAACATTCTTGAGAACTTTCGCAGTATCCATTCCATAAGCTTCAGCCATATCTACAAGCCGCTCAGGTCTGAATGTGCCTTCAGTGTCAACGTAGATTGCTGTTGCACTAAGACCTCCTTCTTCAGGGGGTCGCTGAATCATGACAGCCAACTGGTGTCCCATCTGTGTTTTTCCAGATCTGAATGAACCGTACATCTCAGTAATGGACTGGGTTTCCAGACCTCCTCCAAAGAGTTCATCAAGAGCTTTCGAACCGGTTGAGATTCTGCCTGCTACCCTTCGCCTCTCAAGTAGTAGATCAGCGGTTTCAAAGCCAATATCTAGCATCTCGCGAGCAGCTTTGATGATTTTCGTTGCAGTGGTTTCTCCAATGGCACCAGCTGCAGCGAGTTCATTGGGTGACGCTACAGCAATAGCTTCTACATTTTTGAAACCAGATTCTGCTAATCGCTTTCCAATGGCGGGACCAACACCTGGAAGGTCCGTTACTTCAATATCAACGACTGAATCGGTAGAACCAATATCAATCTCTTCTGCTTCTGCTTTACCTTCTTCTTCGAATTTCTCGTAATCTTCAGCCTCTTCTGCTTCTTCGACATCTTTCTTCTTCGGGGACAATATGAAGACCTCCCTCAGATACTAACGCATCTGCATGTGGACAGGATGTAGTCTAAGTAAACAGTATAAAAATAGCACTAGTGCACTTTCCGAGTAAGGAAACCATAAGGCTTCAGAATTAGAAACCTACTATTCACTAAGTTCAGATGAAATTAGGTGCGATGAGTTGAAATAATGACTAGGACTTTGTAAGGGTAACAAGTATGAACTCATCTTGAGGTGCAATTCTGATACCACCCATATTGGTCTGGATCTGGATGAATGCTAATTCTCCGCCTTCCTTAACACCTTTTACAATCTCAAGGGTCTTTCCAATCAATGCACTCAGAAGAGCAGAGATTTCTTCAGCACGTTCAAGGGATACACCCCATGTGTTGATGGGAAATCCTTCTGGGCTTATGAATAAGGCTGCATAAACGTCTGGAAACTTGTTTGTAATGTTCTGGATAATTCGCTCGAAGATTTCACGCTTTGGCATTGCTGGCATATTTCGTACTTCCTAGCGGAATGACTAGTTCCCTTGGAAAAAAAAGTGTCAGATACCAAATAAGAGGTTTGTTGTCATATGTTCCTCAGTTGTCTTTGGATATAGATTCGATATATTGCGAAGTTATACTATGGATTCTGAAGAAAAAGAAGGAAATATAGGAGAGTCTGGAGATTTTGTGACTATGAAATATGGAGATGAGTTGCTAGACCTGCATGGTAGGCGAGTTGCTATAGCACGTGTGATATCAAGATTGACGCCAGCACCTCTGATCAATCTCTATGCATGTATTATTTTCTCTCTATATTCACCCATTGGTCTAGGACCTTTCCTATCTCCTCTTTCTAACATCCTGTTATGCATCATTATGATGGTGTTTCTACCGATTACTCCAATCTTATACTCTGCAAGGAAAGGTTTGGTCGATCTTGATGTATCTGATTGGGACAGCAGAAGGAAGTATTTTCTTTTCTCGCTGCCGTTTTATTTAGGTGCATTCATAGTATACTTCGGACTTAGTTGCATAATTATGAGTGCTCTTGCTGCTGCATATTTCACAGTTACCAGTGGTGTTACGATAGCGAATCAGAAGTCTAAGGTTTCTGTACATGGGGCTGGAATCGGTGGGCCAGGAACGGCGCTTTTCTTCGTCTTCGGGTGGTTCGCGCTTCCTGTTATCATTGTGTGGATTCTGGTTATCTGGTCACGTACAATTCTCAAGCAACACAGTTTGAAACAATCAATTGCTGGAGTATTACTTGGTATCATCATTACACTTTGTACATACCCCTTTGTGTACATTATCTAACAATACTGCTTGCGATGCCGTACGAAAACAGTTCATATGTATTGTCTTGGAAATTATGTTGGTAATCTCAGTTACAATACTTTGACTGAGAAATAAAACAACAGCGGATAGCAATATGGTCGACCATCTACAATGCCCAGAATGCGGTAAGAGTTTAGGAATTGGATCAACATTCTGTATTGGATGTGGAAATAAGATTCCAGAAGGTCTTGAACCAGTAGCTACTCCAGAGCCTGACACTTTACCAAGTGTGGAAGAATCTGGATTAGATGATATTGCTGAACCTGTTTTAATGGATGAACCAACTCTCCCCGAGCCGGAACCAGAAGTAGCACCAGCATCAGAAGAGCTCAGTTGGGACGAAGATATTCCGGATTTACCTGCTAGCGATGCTGTGGTTGATCATGGCGAAACTGTGACCAGTGCTCCAGCGTCAGTTGCTATTGATGCAGAGCCAGAAGCACGAGACCCCGTGATTAATGATGAACCTCAGTTATCGTGGGATGAGGGTGTCGAAGAGGTCAAAGAAGGTATGCCTTTCACAGAAGTAGAACCTCCAAGAATTGTAACAGAAGCTCATGCGATTGATGCATCAACTGATGAGGCTCTTACACATCTATTTCCTGAAGTTCAGGATGATGCAACAAGAGATGCAGTAACGCACCTTTTCCCAGAAGGAAGAGGTAGTACGACTGCAACGTTTATCGATGTTGTAGTAGGAAAGCCTTCGAAGATTTCAATCAAGTCACCTTTGAAAGAACTTGACCATGCATCCTGTCCAAATTGTGGTGTAGCAATCACTTCAGATGGATTTGAATATCCACCCTATGTTTTTGATGCAATGGGTAAAGCACGGTCGGAATATGGCGATCAGCTCTTGAAAGAAAATGAACATGAACGTGCCATCGAGTATTACGAGATGGCTAAGATGCTTTTTGAAAAATCTGGAACAGAGAAGAATGTAGCCGAAGCCTTGAGGAAAATTGATTTGGGCTATGACGCAATGGCTCAGTTCCATTATGATGAAGCAGAATCTCATTTGAAAGAAGGTGACTTCGAGTGGGCTATTGTACAATATAAGAAAGCTAGAGAATTGTACATGTTTACAACAGATTCCAAAAAGAGAGCCCGATGCGCTGAACGTGCTCGTGAGACTTATGCCATCTGGGGTAAAGCACTTGAGGCCGAAGGAGACAAGCTAGCAAAGGCAACGAAAACAAGAGATGCTCTTGCCAAGTACCAAGAAGCTGCCGCGAAGTACAGAGAAGGTGGCGACTCTAAGCGTTTGAAAGGACTCGACAAGAAGATTCGGAAAGCTTAGTAAAACACTCACTTAGGTTTGAAGCCAGTGAGTCGTAGAATATTTTTCCTGAATATCAAATCTATATCATCTTCTGAATAACAGAATTGTGGACAAATTGCTTTCACTGCTTTATATTGCTCCTCCAATATATTGAACCTGAAACCTCTTGGAAAGAACGATGAATCAGTTCCAAAGACAACTCTTTCAGCAGTTCCTGCTCTGAGTGCTTTTTCGAAAATCTTTGGTATTGTCAAATCGTAGGGTTGGAATTTCATCCAACTGTTACTTCCACTTGTATCCATTACGACATTGTCTGTCTGATACATGAGCATGAGGACCTCTCTGAAGAAGCCTGCTCCAAAATGAGCAATCATGAAATTAAGATCAGGGAAATCTTGTGCGGGTTTCTGGATGTCCAATGGATTACCATAGCGTAGATTTGCTGTGCTTCCAATTGTGATTCCAAAATGATGGATAGCTAGGAGTTTGTGTTTCAAAGCAGCCTCATAAACGGGATAGACCTTCTTGTCATATACATGAAAATCCCACGAGCTAGGGTACAGTTTGATTCCTTGAAAACCATCCTTTGCTGCTCGTTCTACCATTTCCACAGCATTTTCTTCTGCAGGATTGATATTGGCATAGCCAAGAAAACGACCAGGGAATCTCTTACGAGTTTCATTGAACTCATCCCAAGTTTCAGGACTGATCATCATTCCAATAGCTGAAATGCCATATTTGTCAAGCTCATTAATCCACAGTTGGCCAGCATCCCAGTTTTCATCAGGAATTGGCAGGGTTTCCATATCTGTATAATTTGCAACTCTCTTTTGCATCCGTTCGAGTAGCTCACCACTGGTATCATTCTCAAGCCATCGTTTTATTGTGGCAAATGTGAAAAAGTGTGCATGTGAGTCAACTACTTTGATTCCAATTTTGGAGACTACCATCTATTGTATCACCTATAGTTGTAGAAAAACTATTGTTAAAACCACGGGGAGGTCTCGTAATAAGACCTCACCTATGGTCCAAATTAGATCCAGTCGCCAGTTTCAAGCTTTCGTGGAAGATATTCATCCGTCAGGTATTGGAATGAATGGCTAGCAAATGCCTGTATCTCAGCTTTCTCCTTCAACTGAAGCATTAGTTTGAGGTCTTTCACCCACTCTTTGTTCTTCTGGACGAAGGGTTCCTTTAGCATATCCTTTACACGTTTGATGTCAGTAGGTTGCATTGGAATCCTAACCGATTTCGGAACATTGTATTCTTCCAAGTCTCGACTAAGAACACCGAGAAGCTTGAGATCAGGTGTAGCAATGAACGGTGATTCATAGCTCAGACGTTTACTTCCTCGTAAGAAAACTGAGTAAATGTAGTGCCCATATGGATCGGAGTCCACTAGAGCAAATGCAGGAATTTCGAGTTCCTTCACAAGCATCTTCAGAAATGCTCTCGTAGCAATGTCACCGGATCCTTTTCCTGTAAGTACAATACAGGGTTGGCGGTTCCAGTACTTGGCTTCTGATAGACGCATCACAGCCGCATCCTTTTCTGAAAGAAGAATGAATTCAGCATCGCTCTCAACAATTTCTAGTTGGTCAAGGAAGGGTGTCACAGCCCATCCACCTGTTCCCATCTTGGTCAGGTCGATAAGGTCTCCACCATCACGAATTGTAACTCGACCCATTGCAGATCCACGAGCTGATGCGACAACATGAACACTATCCCGAGTTGTTCGCAGCATTGATGATACATCTTCAATGATTTTGTCGCTGTACTTCTGATCTCGGAAGAGATTTACATCGCTATAGAAGACCTCTCGTTTCGTTGCATGCAGATTGGCTTGCAGAAGATTGAAGATAATCTCCATAACTCGAGCAGTTCGTGTTGCATCTACAACTGATGCAAGTGAATGGTATGGTCTGGAAATAGTTTTCATTCCCAGAAGCAATAGGTCTCGTATTTCATCCCAGACAATATTGTCGCCGGACCTGCTGGGAATCTCAAATGCAGGACGACCAGTCATCATTGTTTCATTCAGAATCTCAAGAGCATTATCTACCAATCTTTCAAGCGTATCTTCAGGGCTTAGAGCTACAACTTCTACAGTTTCAATTTGTTCAGGATCATCTTCGCTCTTTGGAGCCTTGGCACGTTTTTCTGCAGCAACCCATTTCTTCTTTATCTCTACAGTGAGATCAATGACTGTTTGAGGAACTGGTAACCCAGAAGACTTCTTGATTGCCTTAGGCTTTATTCTCTTTGGAGGTGCAAGCTTCTTTGCTTTCTTCTTTGAAGCTGCTTTCTTACGTGTAGCCTTTTTCTTGGGTGCTTTCTTGGCAGGGGCTTTCTCTGTAGTTTTGGGGGTCTCTTTCTTCACTGGAGCTTCCTTCTCCTTTGGTGGCTTTCTTTCTTTACTAGCAACAACAGTTGGAGCTGTCGAGTCACCGGTTATTCTTTCAATTTCCATGCGTTGCATCATATCTTTGGCTGCAGTAACAATCTTCGTTGCGCCTGCAACGCTTAATCCGTCAACCTTTGAGGCAACTGCATCAGGCCGTGATCGTGACAAACGAGCTACTGAATTGTATCCTGCTCTCTCAAGAGAGGTTGCCATTTTCCCACCTACACCCGGGACTTGACTTAGCGATATTGTCGGTCTAGGGGCTTCATCATCAGGGAGAATCTCTGCATCAGCTTTTGCAGGTTGGTCTTTCTTCTTAATCAGGTCCTTTGCTGCAGCTACTATCTTCTGAGCTCCAGATTTGCTTAATCCATCTATTTTCTTTGATAGTGATGGTGCACGAGACCTCGATATCTTTTCAACAGTATCATATTTCGCAGCAATAAGTTTGTCAGCCAATTTTGAACCTACACCAGGCAGTTTAGTAATTGGAATTCCAGACTCAAAAACGGGAGCAGGCTCTGGTTTCTTCTTTGGAGCTGCTTTCTTTGGTGTAGTCTTCTTTGCAGCTGCTTTCTTCTTGGTTGTCTTTTTCGCAGCAGGTTTCTTTGTCTTCTTAGCTGCGGGTTTTGGTTTTGCTTTTGGTTTTGTCTTTGGTTTAGCTTTCTTCTTTGGAGCAGCCTTTTTTGTTGTGGTTTTCTTCTTAGCTGGAGATTTCTTTGCAGCTGCTTTCTTCTTTGGCTTGGATTCTACTAAATCACCAAGAGTTGATTGGACAGTTGCTGGTTTCTTCTTCTTGGGTTTCTTCTTACTCATTCAGAAGCACCTCCATCATCTACGATATCATCATCCGATTCTCCGCCATCAAGCGGAATGTCTGCGACTAAATCCGTCCCAATGCCATCAACTTCAGATTCTTCTTGGTCTTTCTCGGTTTCAAACCCTTGGATGGAATCTCTCAATCTACTGGCTACAACTTCTACATTGAACTTTTTCTTCTTCTTGCCGTCATTGGCAATTGTCACAAGACTCTGGGCAAACTGATCAGCGTACATTGCAAGGATGCCTGCACGTTTTGCTTTTCGCTGTGCTGTTTCTCTACGAGTGATGAATCTCCTAAATCTTCTTCCAGCATCTTCGAGTGCAAGCTTGATTTCACGAAGGAGAACCTCATCTTCAGCAAGAGCTTGCTTAGACTGACCCTTGAACATCACATGGACATATGCACCACAGACGTGAATGAAAACCATTATTGGGCCTCTGGGAATGCCGTTGTCAAAGGTCGATACTTTGTAATTCTTCCAATTGACAGTAGTTGCTGCCTTCCAAGTTGCACAATCGCTATTGTCCCGCAATTTTGGAACTCGGTTGACAAAGCGCCACAACACCATAGGAGCTGATGAGGCGGGTTTAATCTCGCCGCCATAGGCTATACATACTTCAATTGCAAACGACAAGCCTTTTCCAGAAGTTGGCTTTCGAGTCACAGCTGTAACAAAGTCTGGATTGTATGCCTTCTGAATAGTTTCTTCGAACACTTCCTCGCCAACTGTAACTACAGTATCAGTAGGAGGTGCAATATAATCTTCATTTGAAAATGCCCTGTAAAGGAGTTCAACTTCTACTTTTGATAGAGAATCCGTAGGTGTCCTCATTGTCAACGCGTCAAGATGGCGTCTTCGAAGATCCTTACCTGCTGCAGTTACAATATTCCTTGCTTTGTTAGTACTGAGTCTGACAAAAGCCCTTGTCAAAAATCCCTTCAAATCAGGCTCGTTTGTCTCTCGAAGTAAGTCCTGGAATTCTCCTATCCTAATACTTGCAGGATGGGGTTGAGCATACTTGGGCTCAGCAGGAAAGGCAGCCACTCGTCGTGGATAGAAGTGAACCTTACCATATGGATCAATAAAAATGATTGAACAATGTGAATTGAGCAGTGATGCCATTTCAGAGTAAACATCAGCATACCCACGTCTGTATTGAATATTCAAGTAGTGCAATTTGATGTAAGTTCCATGATTGAAAGGTAAGTCAAGATCGATGGGTCCACCAGTGTAATCTTTTGTATTTGCAGTAGTAGTATAGAAATTCATTGCGGTAGCTTCTTCAGATGTGAATCTCTTTGATACAGTGAAGATTGGCTTCCCTGTTGTATTCTGAGCGTCACTAAATGCTGAAGGTGCTCCGAACCCTTGACTACCGCGAGTCTGACGAAGCTTCTCGGACTTGCTTGATGCAAGATAGATTCCAAACTTTCCAAGGTCACTTGGAACCATTCCAACACCAGTATCAAAGCATGTGAACTCATACACCTTGAAACCATCTTCATCATCAATTGGAACAAGATCAGGCATCTGAACTTCTGTTAACTGTATAACAACAAGTGGTTCCCGTTTGCTCAAGAGAGGTCTGAGAGGCATCAAGAATTTTCTGAATTCAGTTATAGCTTCATCAATGGTATCCTTTCTGCGGGGAGGAAGCTGCACCTCTTTGCCTGCCTTTACGTCGCGCTCTAGCCTCTTACTGAGAGCAATGGAGTCAATCTGCTCCTCTTCAAGCTTCTTTGTGACTTGTTCTACAATCTCAGGATCAAGATGTTCTTTAAGTCGGGGGAGCTTGCTACTCTTCCACCACCAAGATTCAAGCGCGTCAATAGCATTATCCAAGAATTCTATTGCATACTGGGTGTGCTTATTGAGTCCTGTTTCAAAACCGACCAACTGAGTTCTCTTTCTCATAAATTTAGCAATAGTACCCTGTTTGATATCACCTGAAGTTGAATCTGGAACAGGTGCAGGTTTGGCTTTTGGTTTTGGTTTTTTGGAACTCAATTCGTATCTCTCCGTGTAAGGCCTATATCATAAACAGCGTATCATACCCTATTTCAAAGTGTTTTGCGCGTTGGCCAGTACTGTCCGAATGCGTTTTACCGTATATTACTGTTTTCCGTGGCTAGCCTTGTTAAACGGCCCCCTTTTGCGATTGGAAAGTCATCATTGTTTTAGTATTTTTGGAACACGTGTTCTAAATTTACGACAAATAGCTTTATGCGAAGAAGGGACAAAGAAATATACAATGTCACCAGGAACGATTCAAGCGATTTCCTTGTCCAAATTTCCGGTTGTCAAACCGCATGACAATCTCGTAGAACTTATTCTAAAATCTGTAGAGCAATCAATACAGGATCTCAAAGATAGTGATATTCTTGTAATCACATCCAAAATCGTTTCAGTAGCAGAGAATCGAATTATGAGTGCAGGAGAAATTGAACCTACACCCAAAGCGCTAGAAATTGCAGCAGAGAATGATTTTGACCCAGTTCATGTAGAACTTGCAATACGGGAGAGTAAGGAGATAATTCGGACCAAGGGTGTTCTGATCACTGAGACACATTCTGGACTAGTGTGCAATTTCAGTGGTATTGACAAATCTAACGCGCCTGAAGGAAGTTACATTCTCTTA
Source organism: Candidatus Thorarchaeota archaeon (assembly GCA_016840385.1). The sequence continues at coordinate 18,466 of JAEOSL010000051.1, forward strand.
CCAGAAAACCCTGATGCTTCTGCAAATAATATACGAGATGCCTTGATGAGGACCACAGGAAAGAAACTTGCAGTCATTATTTCTGATACACAAGGTAGACCATGGAGAAAGGGCTCGGTCAATGTAGCTATCGGATGCGCAGGGATTGCTCCATTCAAGTACAACAAAGGAAAGAGCGACCTCTATGGTAGAATCTTGAAGAGATCTACTGTCTGTCAAGTTGACGAAATTGCTATGCTTGCTGAACCTCTAATGGGTCAAGCAGAGCAGAAGACTCCAGTTGTGATTGTACGAGGATATTCATACTTGGATTCAGACGAAAATGCCAGAGAAATCAATAGGCCTAAGCATGAAGATATGTTCAGGTGAAAAAGAGAGAAGTTAGGCCCCTCCTTAGAGGAACCTAATTGAATATCGATTCTAGATTATCATACTTTGTGACCACAGCCGTTGCAGAACTTAGCTCCTGAGGGATATTGCTGACCACAGTTTGAGCAGTATCCACCTGCACCGCCTCCGCCGCCACCTGATGCCGCAGGACCTCCGCCGCCGGTTCCACTAAGAGGTGCACTACACTTTGGACAGATGACTGCATTTCCAGCACCAGTTCCACAGTAAGGACACTTACCTGCATCCTGTGCCTGATTGACATTAGCAACAACTCCGGGAATTACTTTGTCCTGTTTGAATTCAAACTGCATATTACCTCCAGCTTTCAAGTCAATAACGAGTTTTTTCCCGCTCTGAGCTGCATTACTGATTGCCATTAGTGGTAAGGCAATACTCTCAGTATTCCCATTAGCATCTTTGTTGTAATAGGAGTCTCTTGTCCAAGAAGAGATAGCTGTTCCAACAGCTGCATATCCAATTCCCCTACCAACACCTCGAAGGGCTCTCCCACCAATACCACCCATTTCTCGTCCTACGCCATCAAGGAGAGCAGCACCAGCTACTGCACCAGCGATTGCACCGAATTTCTTCCAGCCACTGCTCTTCTTCGGAGCTTTGTACCAGACGAGGCGTACATCAGTTACTTCTAGAGAACCGTCTTCTCCATCAAATTTCACTGAAGACTCTCTAACCATCTTACGTTCGTAATCCATAGTTTGAAGGCCAGTTCCTGAATGTGCAACCGCGAGAAATTTTGGTCTATCACTCATTTGTAATCACATTTTGTATCTACACATTAACATGTATTAACCTTTGCTTGATTCTGGTGCCGTGTGAAAAGTCCAAAATAATGATTTGGTCTAATCAAAAAAATAGTATTGGGTTTGGGATTCGAACACATCACGATGTGAATTTACTAAATCAATATCGTTTCATCGATTTTTCACACAAAGCTATTGATTCTATGTTGGACAAAACAGATTACATTGTGTTAATCAGATAACCACGCATAAATCCCATACTTTGCAATGACACTAATTTTAAGTAATGGTTCTGGAATGAGAGGGTCAGTACTATAGGACACTGAATCGATGAACCGTGATCGAAATGCCCATCCAGTACTCTCTTGAAGATACAGTGGCTCTCGGAATCCTGCTAACCCATTGACGCCATCAGGAAGGTTTGTATATAGATAGACATAGTCGGGTTGAGCTGTTCTACCTACAAGAACCTCCATCCCGATTTCAGAGAATGTCATGTCTTCTGTCAATACCAGATTGAGAGAGGGTCCAGTGGCAGAATACTCAAGTTCTGCACTACTTCCTATTGCGTTGTCTTCATAGATTATAGATGCTGTCACATTAGTTCCGATGACCAGAAGCTCGTAGGGAACACCAGAACCAAGAACAATGTTAAGGGCCTTGGTCTCCACCATTCCTTCGAATTTCACCCAGTACATACTTTCTCCTTCAGTTACTGTCAGTTCAAAGGCTGATGAGGCAGGATATGGATTGTATAACTCGACATCCAGTGAATAATACAAAATTGGATCATCTGTAAAGGATATGTTGAGAATACAGTCTTCAAGGCCGCTTATCCATAAAAGGTACCGAGAATACACATCCTCAGGAACTTCACTTTCGAAATGAAATGAATCTGAGCTTGGGGGGAACAACACAAAAAGAGTGCTTGTCCCCACCAATAGTAGTATAAGTACCGCAGCCGCCTGTTTTCGGTTCATCATTCTCACCTAATCTTCCTATCGTACTCATTTATGTCTATATCCCAGCACTTGCCTCCAGAACTGGTGCTCGTGCTACTGCCTGCGCGATGGATAAACCAATGCCCAGTGTTGTTATGGCAAGCATAGCAATAGTCCGGTCGTTGAATGACCGCGTACCAATGCTCCAGCCCCTACCCTTAGAAACTGCTGAGAGAATTCCACTTGTCAGGACTGAGAGGGTCATCAATGCCATGAACTGCGTATTTCCACCCATAGGACGCTCACTCTCATCGAGGTTAAGCATATTGTCAAACGCGATTTTTGCGCCTTAACATTTGGTCAATCATTTTACGACTAAATGAAAGAGAGCTGCCAAGATACATGGGATGATCATAACAATTGAAATTAATGGGATATCAAAGACTGTGAAAATGGAAAGAGGGGAATAACCACCAATATAGCCTACTGCGATACCAAAAATTCCTGCAACAATGAATGAGATGACAACTAATGGATGTAGGATGCGTGACGTACCTGAGAGGACCTGTGCATAGAGAGCACCAATGAGGATCATTGTAATCCCCAATGTGATGGCTCCTGTGCAAAGTAATGCATTGTTTAGGGAAGCCACTACAACATCATGTGTAGACCGATAAAACAAGAAATGACCCATCCAAAGGATTCCTGTTAGTAGTGCCATTATCGCAGCTTTTAATCCTAGAGAACCCCGATATTGTCTGTGCATTTTAATAAGAAGATTACACAAGACAATACTCCAAATGATTACACCTACTAGATAGAGGTAGAAGGAACTATGAAACACAGGGAAGTTACCATAATCAGGGATCCAAACGATTCCGGGGTCAGAGAAGTAGGGTTCGATTCCAAACAGACCAACAAAAATTCCTAGACACCAAGCTGATAAACTCAAATCTCGTCGAGGGAGCCTAGCAGTATCAGCTTGTTCACTCATGATTGAAACTCCTTGAAACTAGAACGATTCCAACAACAACTGCTTTCATTCTCCTCCTATCCATTACAATACACCAACCCTACTGAGAAACCTATCAGTCAACAGTTATTTCAATATTGCTCTTATTCAACATTGATTATCTGTAGTGGGGTGCTTATATCCAAGTTATGCAATCAAGGAGTATGGTCCTTGCAAAGAATATTGAGGTCGACCCCAGATTATCTGACATCAAATCGGGAAAAGTGAAACGGCCAGAGGAGATACGGATCTCCACTCAGGTCAGCGGTCTCTTCGGTCCCATGACCAATACTACAGTTTGGAACACCCAGTATGATCATTCGGATAGATTGTTCCAAGAAGATATCGTATTTCGAGAAGGTTGGCTCATCACTGGAAAGAAGAAGGAGCGGGTCATGCCGTGGCACACTGCCATGTCCCACATCAGAACCATCACAAAGGTGGGGGGTCTACTCTTCAAGACTAAGAAGTACACCAAGCACCGGCTATACGGGAGTCGCCATTCCCACGGGAGTCCAATCTTCGAGGTCATTGCTCAGGAACCAGATGGAAAAGAGAAATGGGTCCTAGTTGGTAGTGAAGAAGATGCAATACTCTGGCACACTCTCACACGGGCACTCCAGCAGGTAGAACTTGGTCCTCCAAAGGTCACGCAATTACAAGTGAAGATTGCCCGTGACAAGTACTATCCAGACCTCAGTCTTGCCAAGACCATCGACCTAGCTCGTGAGATCAGTCTGCGGTTACGTTTCAACCTGTATCAGGTCATTGAGGATATCGCGCAGGGAGATAGACTCAGGGCACGATTCATGTCCTTTGAGAAGGATGACCTTGACTCTGTGAAAGACATGACTGAAACTGTCTGGAGATCATTCTCCGATGTTAGTGTTCCCAAGGTATGGGACTGATGAGTCCTTTTCCTCATCATCTCCGTTTCAATACAACGAGTCCCACGACTACTACACCTGCCACTCCAGCTCCTGCTATCAGCAAGAGGGTCATCGGTGGGGGAGCTGGATCCGCCTGTGTAGTGTACGATTTAGTGTCAGAAACTGCAAGGTTACCCAAACTATCCCATGCATAGACCTTGTACTCCACGACAGTGTCTATTGCTTGCCCTGGAATCGTTCCATTCCACTGTGCACCTGAT
>JAEOSL010000052.1 GCA_016840385.1 Candidatus Thorarchaeota archaeon
ACCTGAAGGTCTTCAATATCCGCCAGGACACACTGCACAAGGCGACGACCTATCTTGCCAAGAGCCACGGTAAGGTAGTGATCGAGGACCTGTTAGTGTCCGGGCTGCTGAAGAACCGAAGGCTTGCAAGAGTCATAGCTGATGTGGGATTCTATGAGTTCAGACGACAGCTGGAGTACAAGTGTGGGTGGTACGGTTCTGAGCTTGTTGTTGTATCAAGGACCTTTCCTTCATCGAAGATGTGTTCACAGTGTGGGTACAGAAAGAAGGATCTTGCTCTATCAGAGAGGGAGTATCAGTGTGAACAGTGTGGGTTTGAGATTGATAGGGATCTCAATGCTGCACTGAATCTGGTCGCCGTCAGTTTGCCGGAGACTGAAAACGCCTGCGGAGAGGAAGTAAGACGTCGCAAATCTTCCGAGATTTGCAATGCAGCCTCGATGAAACAGGAACCGAACATCATCCCGGACTCGATGTCCAGGAATGTCTAGGTTTCGGGGAACGGTTGTCTGAAATCGAGTATTGTCTTAGCTCTCTGCAAGTTCCTTAAAGAATGACTCATAGTCTATCTCAAACGGAACGCGTGTACCTAGACGTACCCTTTTCCTGTCTTGTTCTATCTCGACATACCCATGCCCCTGCAATTCTCTTAGGTCCGCCATCACACCTCTCAGTGCCTTCTTTCTGAATTCACATACCCGATCAACAGATACCCATCCACCTTCCTGGTAGGCGAGTGTGATGACGATAAGAAGTGTCGCAGCTAGTCGGTCTGGTAATGCAGTCGCTTCTTGTGCAAGTTTAACCTCATCTGATGTATCCAGATAGAACACTCCTGCTACAGGATTGTGTTTGACAAAAAGGCCAAGTGGTGTGATTCTTTTGTGGAGGCTTCCCAGTTTCTGAAATAGAAGATGACGTCCTACATCTTCAGGAAGTCCCAGTGCATCAAGCATATCCTCTACACTTGCACCAATGGGGGTGCCTGTTCTTGTGAGGAGCTTAACTAACACAGCATATTCGTTCATTATTGCCAACATCTTGAGAATCTCATGAATCGTTTAAAACCTGAGGGTATTCATTATCGATGTGCAAGAAGAGCGCCATGTATATGAAATGAAGGATTTAACAGTATCAAAGTTATTTTCCAAATTGAGTGGTGAAGGAGATTTGGACTCGAAAAGGGACTACATTGCGATTGTAAGTATTATTGCAATATTTGTTGTTTTATCCCCCAGCAACTTAAGTTACGGTCCTGATACCTTCGTACATATTACCGGTTTTCAGCTGTTTTTATTTTTGGTTTCTGTCATTCTAAGATACGCAAATTATGTTATGGAGTCACCAGCCCAAAACACTAACAGTGCATTAGATTATCGTCCTTCCACTCATTGTATTCTTTTTATCATAATAGCACCAATGCTGTCAATTCTAATTGGCATCTTGGCTGGCGATGATAGTTACATGACTCTTTTTCCGTTCATATCACTGCTATCTGTCAATATGATTCTCTCAGCTATTCTTGGAGCTCTTATTGCAAAGCAGATCTATGCATTGAGGTATTCTAATACAACTCCAGACTCATTTTGCTAGTCACATCATGTGACTCCCACCTGTGACCCTAACAAGTGGCTCCGCTATATATACTAAATCTGAGTAGTAATTCTTGTGAAATATCATGGCTCTAACAACTAACTCCCGAACCAAGTCCGCACAGAAGAAGAAGCGCAACGTATCTGCCGATGCTGTTGCTTATGCTTTCATGACCTTCGTGAGGTAATTCTAATGAAACATTCTGAGCGACTGATCACTTGGCAGCTCTCTGAGACCGATAGCTGGTCACAGAGTGGTCATAGTTACGGTCAGTCCGTCTCAGAAATACCATATCATGTGACCAACGTATAGGAGATTGTGACTAATGATGACTGTAAACGATAATTCTCGATTGATTCGCATGACAATGGAAAACAGACACATCAATGTACAAACTTCTGAGCTGTTGGCACTTTCTAACCATTCAACAATGAGGTGCTAAAATGGCATTAGCAAAAATCAATCCCAAACCCCGTAAATTGAACATAGACAATCCCAAGATTTCCACCGAGGCGATTGCAAGGCTTTACTTCAGGAGATAAATAGAGTGACTGAAGTTGTAACTGCTGATGAAACTGAGAAAAAGACCGAGACCAAGGGTTTCAGTACAGTACTTGCTCATCGTGATTTTGCTCGACTCTGGTCTGGGCAGCTTGTTGCAAACGTTGGTAGAGCAATTTGCTCACTTGCTTTGATGTTCTTTGCATTTGATCTCACAGGTTCTGCAATGGCAATGGCTATTCTTGCAATGGTTCAAACTATACCTATTGTATTGTTTGCTGGCTTTGTTGGAGTCTATGTTGATCAATGGAATCGAAAGAAGATTATGGTTGCATCTGACATTTTACGTGCAATAGCAATTGTGCTAATTCCTCTCACTATCTATTTCCCTACATTCTTACCTACTATCTATTGGGTGTACATTCTCACATTTATCTGGGCAACTGGTAACGCCTGGTTCTTTCCTGCAAGGAGTGCATCAATCCCCAATCTAGTTGAAGGCGACGAATTAGTCGCTGCAAACTCCCTTTCACAGATGACTTTCCAAGTAGTTCAGTTAGTTGTTCCTCCTGTTGGAGGTATTCTTGTTGCCCTCCTTGCCCCCGATTACTTCCTTGCCTTTGCAATCACAGCAATGACCTTCGTACTCTCTGCAATTGCACTCCAGGGTATCAAGACAGATTTGACTCCCTCTCGCAATGATCTCGACAAGGAATCTTTACGCTCACAGATAATTGAAGGTGGTAGATTCGTTATTGCTAATGCGATTCTATCATTCCTCTTTGTCTTTGCAATGATGCTTGCATTCTCCTCTGGAATCCTCAATGCTCTCCTCATGCCATACTTTGAAGGCGAGTTAGGATTGGGCTCTCTACAGATTGGACTTGTTCTGAGCGCAGGAGCTGCAACTGGTGCTGTCACTGCTATCTACTTCAGCAGGAAGAAGAACATAAACAAACCCCTATACATTGTAGCAACTGCAGGTCTTCTTGCTGGGTTTGCTATCTTTGCTATGGTCATTGCCTTTGACCTAGTTACTGTGATGTTATCATGGGCTATGATTGGAGCTGTTGATGTAATGTTGAATATTCCACTGGTTGTACTCATGCAGGAACTAGTTTCTGATGAGCTACGAGGTCGTGTCTTTGCACTACTCAATGTCGCCTTCACTGCTGTCCAAGTTGTTGGAATGGGCATAGGTGGAGTGTGGGCTGAGTCTGTTGGATCAACCGGTCCTCCATTAATTGGTGCAGCAATCGCTATGGTAATTGTAGCCCTCATCGGCTTTGCAGCCATCTCAATCTTCAAACTACACTCTCGTCTTCCTGAGAAGAAAGTTGAGTCTGAAGAAGAAGAGGAGCAACTAGCCACTATTGAGATTTCCACATAATCGTTCACACGATATCCGACCTCAGGTTGCATCTAGCACCTGGGGTCTCCATATCTCCCTTGTAACTGGATTGTAGAGTAGCCTACCTCGTGATACAAGGATGATTACGTAGAGGAAGTGTTTCAGAAAAACATCGAACTCATCACTTTCAACTATGTCATCAAAAATCACTTTGCCATCCAAAGGGATCGTTTTGATAAATCTATCCAAGTCTTCGATGAAGACAGAGTCTTCAGTATCGAGTGCGAATCCATTTGGAAGTGGAGTCATTTCTGGTATCTTGTCTTCAGGAGGTTCTTTCGATAATGCTTCAATGAGTTGTACAACTCGCGCTAGAGACCCTCCCAGCGATGCGTGTTCAAGATGTCCAATAGTAATTGGTTGCTTCTGAACAAGAAGTCGAGCCAGCTGCTTTGTTGATTTTCCTTTCAGACGAGCAACATATACCTCTGGAGATGCAAGGACTCGTGCAAGTTCTTGAACTCGATTTACTTTGGCACTAAGAACCTCATTCAACATCTCGTCTATATCCAATCTGGTATCAAGTTTCTCTGCTAGCTCCTGTAACTCTCGATAGGGTTCAGTTAGTCTTAACTCAAGAGGATCAATATCGCCTGATCGAGCTGCCTGCAAAATCTCATAGACCTTTTCCGCAAGACTCTGGTTCTCAGCCATTTCATATTTCCTCCTACTGTCCTTTGAACTTAGGACTCTCAATAATGACTGATGGTTCAGTTCCATTGGGTGAAACGACACCCAGTATCTTGTCCGCATGTTTCAGAAGATGTGTACTCTTAGCAGGTGTAAGAAGAACGAACTGACTTCTTCGTGATGCGTCGTGTAATAATCTGCTAACAAGTTCGGTGTTTGTTGCATCTAGAAATGTGTCCACTTCATCTAGAATGTATACAGGAGCTGGATTGAATCTTTGTAATGCTAGGATGAGTGAAATTGCAATGAGTGACCTCTCACCACCTGAACCTGCGCTAATAGCCCCAAACCCTTCTGCCTTAATTCTTGTTTTGAACTCGACACCATAGTCACCACTACGCATGGCTAATTCAAATCGTACGCTTCCTGGGAATTGTACACTTCCAAGAACCTCATTCACACGCCTCTCGACCTTTCGAAGAGTTTCGTTCATTCCATTATGATATTGTTCACGGATACTCTTGACTGCAGATTCTGCTTCATCCAGTTCTTCCTTAAGCTCAGTAACTCTCTCAACAAGTGTTACTATACGTCCTTTGAGTTGTGTTTCAGTGTGAGCAACACTTTCAGAAACATCTTGATAATCATCTAGAATATGCCTTAGTTTAACAAGTTCATTTCTAACAACATCCAGCGGTCTCAGAATTTTGGGTCGTGTAAGTCCTTCAAGATCTACTTGTAAATTCTCTAGCTCATACTCCATGTTGGTCAGCTGTCTCTTTGATTGAAGAACCTGAAGTTTACGTTCCTTGATCATAAGATTGAGTTCTACCATTCTACTGCTGAGAGACCTATTTGTTTCTCTCAGAGTTGCAAGATCCTCAAGAAGCGTTGTTCGGTTGCTATGTGTCTGCTCTTGACTTTCTTTCATGACTTCAATTTTCTCTAGGATTTCTGAAGTGGCATTCTTCGATTCCTTGATCTCTTTTCGTAATTCTTGCAGACTATTGGATAACATATCAACATTTTCTGCTATCCTCTTCAAATCCTGACGTTTGATTTCTTCATCTCTCTCTGCTGCATTTGCATTACTATCGATTCTTGTGAGTTCTGTCTGCAAACGCCTGTGTTTAATCCTAAGTGCTGAATCTTGTCCTACCAATCTACTTCGTTCTGGAGGTTGAGTGTTATCCAGTTTTCGAAGACTCCTCTCTGCTTTCCCTAAATCTAGTTGAAGTACCTTCAGCTCGTCATCAAGAGCAACAATTCGCTCTTCCTGCTCTGGTAGATTTTCAAGTAACTTCTTTCTCCTCTCCCAGCTTCCACCCCATCGAGTCATCTGGCTAAGAAGATCAAGAATCTCCTCGCGTTGATTCGTAAGAGAATCCAGATTGGTCATTGTATCAGTTACTTTTTTGCGTGAAATTGTGAGTTCCTTTGTTGCTCTTGTGAGCCTATCCTGGAGTGGTGCAGTTGAAACCATTCCAGAGGGTACTAATTTTGGATTACTGACTATCTTCCCATCTTCTGGAACAATGACATATCCATCAAGAGAAACTGCTCTGAGATTCTCTTTTGTTGCAAGTCTTGTAGCTGTCCTTGTTGTTTTGGTTAGTACGAAATCTCCAATTGCTCTCTGTAGCAATTGCTGGGTTTCGGGATCAACATTGAGGTTATCCCAGAGCCATCCCTCTATTCCAGATGAGCTTTTGAGTGTGGGTCTCTCGATTGATTGTCCTGCATCTTTCAATAGGATGAGTGGAGAAGGCGCATCAGAGTTGTCACGTAATTTCTGAAGAATTTGGAAATCTGTTTCTTCTGTAACGATGAAAGCAAAAGCAAGATTCTCTGAGAGGACTGCCTCTACTGCAGTTGCAATAGAATCATCAGCACTGAATACTTCAATCAATGGACCTGTAACTGATTCCAGCTTGTGCTCTGCAATTGCATCCTTCAATTCACGTACGCTTTCAGGAACTCTCTTTGAGGTTTCTGACAATCGTACATTTAGATCATCAATCTCTTTCTGCAGGGTTGAGAGGAGACTGCTCTGTCTAAATCGTTCTTCATTGAGTGCAGAAATCTCTCTCTCAAGCTGGCTTTTTTGACGAGTCAATTCCTTTTCGTCAGATTTCTCCATAACTGTCCAGACATGTGACCATTTGCTTTCTATGGCTTGAAGTTCTGCTCCCTCAACTTGAACTCTCTCTCTTACACTTCTGAGGAGTAAATCCTTTCCTTCACTCTCTGCTTGAAGTGCTTTGTATCTGCCATGCGTTTCTGCTCTCTTCGTATTCCATTCTGCAAACGCTTCGAGTTCATCTCGAATTCTAGTCCGCTCTTCTTCTATCTCTTGGAGTTCCACACGAAACTGTCTTTGTTTCTCCATAGTAGATTCTTTGGTAGAACTAATTCGTTCGATGTCTTCTTGGAGTTTTTCTTTTCGTCTCTTCTCCGAGTTGACTTGCTTCTCTAACTCGCGAAGTTCGCTAACCTGTTGTTTTGAACTACCTTCTAATCGTGTAAGATTTCTTTCCTCTTCCTCAATCTTCGCATCGATTCTACCTATTTCTACTTGAAGATTAGATAGTGCAGAATTTAGCTCATCATTTTCAGACTCATTTTCAGCAATGCTGGATTGTATTTCTTTCTGTTCATCGAGAATAGAAACAAGACCTGATTCCTTTCCTTCAATCTCATCCTTGACACTCTTCACCTTCTCAGTGATGTCGTCAAATGATGCCCATTTCAGATCGTGCTCAAGGGTTTTCTCTTGTTCGAGAAGAGATCTCTTTCTGTCCAATCTATCAAGGTCATGTTTGAGGAGCTCTAGTTCACGCTCCACTGATTTAGATTCAGTAAGTGCGGCTTCCAACCTGTGACGACTTTGAATAACCTCGGTTTCTTGAATGACAATCCTATCTCTTAGCCCATCAAGACCAGTTCCTTCTTCCACAAGACGTCTTACCTCATGGGGGTCCATATCTCGAATTGCATTGATTCTTTCTTGGGGAATGAAGACGAGGGGATTGTCAGTATCTAGCCCGAATGAGGAAACAATATGCCGTAACTCTGCTGCTTTCACTCTACGCCCATCAACGTACGCTCGGGGAATACCATCTCGGTCGATCTTACGTAGGAATTTTCGATTCTGACCATTTACTTTGACTGTAACTTCAACTTGAGCAGCACTGGCTCCATGGCGAATGAAATCACTCCATTTTGAATAGCGATTCTCTCGTTGATTTGATCCTAGTGCAAACTTGAGTGCATGGAATATCGATGTTTTACCTGAACCATTGGGACCTGCTAGGACTGTGAGACCTTTGTCAAAGTGAACTACTCCCGAGTAGAATGAAAGGAAGTTATCCAACTTTGCAGACTCTATATGAGCCCTTACTTTACTACTCAATATCGTTCCCCTAGCTAACGACCCATTATTCTCTGAAGCCTATCACTGCTTTTCTTAGCCCTGAGCAACCTTGTAAGACGGTCCTCCGGACTGCCACTCAACAAGTAGGGGTGTTTCGCTAGAAATTCCCTATCATCTTTTGACAGTGGCATACCATCATTCAACACCTCTATGACCCGCTGAGTTCCTGCGTAGTCTTCTCCCACAGCCATCAAGTACAACTGGTCGAGAAAATCATCGGGATATTCACTGCTTAGTGCATCCAATGGTGGTTGTGTTGTACCTGCTGTCCTTCTAACTACCGAATCAAGAAATCGAGGATTACTCAGAGGTATTACACCACTTTTCTCAATAATTTCTTCAATCTGTTCTCTGGGTATCTGACCTGCATCAGAGGTTTCTGACATGAATAAAGAGACAGCTAACCGTTTCATACTGGCAAAGCTCCACCCATCAGTAAGTTCCGCAACCACTGTTGGATCGATGTCATCTCTACTTTTCAGAATCTGTTCAATGATACGAACCCTGTCTTCTAGAGAAGTGCCTTCAATGATGTAGGTCCTATCAAACGCTGAGAGTAACTCAGCATCAATATCACTTGGTCGAGTTGTTGTACCTACTACCAAGACCTCTTCCCCATCCCAACTAGTTCTAGTGATCTCATCAAGAAGGATTGCTGCTTGATCACTATTACTTGGAGCGATTGCATCCACCCGCTCTACCAACATCACTGCTGGAGAGTTCATTCGTGCGAACTCAAACCCAACTCTAAGTAACTCAGAACCTCTTTTAGCCTCATTGAGAATTTCCTCAATCTTGAATCGTACCAACTTCAATGGTACCTCCCGACATAGATGATGAGAAAAGGCTTCAAAGTCGGTACCTGGTGGTCCAATAAGGAGCACTCTAGCACCAAATTCGAGACCTACCTCGGACATTTTCCGTTTCATGCTATCAAAACGATTCATCAGTGAATGATGTTCCATCGCTTTTGTGACAACGGAATACTGACTTACTCTCTCTACAGGCTGACTTTCTGGTTCTGTCAGTGTAACTGCTTCTGCATACGTGCTTTCTTCGACCAACTTGTATCCCCACTGTTTGGCCTTTGGGAATTTTTCATAAAACCATATTACCTATTCGGCTTAGGTAAGATGTGCGCGCGGTTCAGAAATATAGTGTATTGAAGCGCTATGAACCCTTTGCTTCGACAGTTACTACTTCGTGATACTGTTGTGTAACCGGATTTTTCTTGCTCCAGTAAACCCATAGAATTACACAGGGTAAAACAATCAGTGTCCAGAGGATAATATCACCAATCGTACAAAGCAACAGATCTGTTCCAAGGGGATCGAGCCACAATCGCCCCAAATCCAATAGATGAACCAATGGAAATACAAGGATTACACCAAATAATCTCCGAAGTAAGACTCCATCTACTTTGCATGCATAACCAGCACCGAATTTGCCACCAAATATCTTACCAACAGCAAGAGCCGCAGTGTAGAAGATGAACACTGATGCATCTCCTATTTGAGGGATAATTGCTAGATTCATAGCCGTTCCAGCAATTGAAATGAATATCATTGAGAAGACTGAGGTTGCTGCTGCAATGAGCATTGGCATTCCTAGAACGATGCATAGAACTGGTACGATTATTGCGCCACCTCCCAAACCAAGCATCGCTCCGGCTATACCAGCAACAAAACACCCGAAACCTGCAATAATCATTCTAGGGACATTATTGCTTGCAATGTCATATTCTGTAACATCGCAGTCACTATCTGTTCCATTTGATTTTCGTTTTGTTAGGAGCATCATCAATGCAATAGGAGCTAGACATACTCCAAAGATAATTCGTAAGACGTAATCGTCAACAATCATGGACTTTAGAACTACTCCAATGTACAATCCTGGAATTGCCAGTAGTGCAATTAGAAGACCTAGTTTGAACATGATGGGTTTCTTTTCATTTCGATTATATTCGATTGAACTGGGTATTGCTAGAAAAAGCACAGCAAATAGGGATACGGCAGTTGAAAATTGTGCGGTGAGTCCGAATACAAGAATGAGCATTGGTGTTCTAAAAACGCCTCCGCTGATTCCAACCATTGAGGAGCCAAGTCCTATAATAAACGACATTAAAACAAGAAGCCCAAACTCGAAAACAAATGCTTGCATTATTGGGATTTGCTCCTTGTTTTGTACATCATCTTTCACTACCGCACTGCATGAGTAGTTGTCCGGAAAATGGGCCTCATTTAAATGAAGAGGTAGTGTGTAGCTAAAATTCTGTTGACTTGAAGGATATTTCGCGCGTCATATGCGATGTTCATAAGCGTTATAGCAACACAACATTGTAGGCTGTGTTACAATGAGTATCCCTTCGGACAAGCTACGAGAGTTGGTCCACAGTGTGGTTACCACAGTTGAGAGTAGAGGTCTCTTTGTTCACTCAACTGATTTAGAAATTAAATATACAACCAGCAGTCAAAGTAACAAAGTACAGACTGCTAGACTTCCTCTCATCGTAGGTTCTTGTGTACTCAATGCGCTAGTCCCCCGTTCTGCAATGTTGCTAGTGGGTGGGCATGGCGGAGGAAAAACCACTCTAGCTAAGATACTAGGTCGGATGATGACAAGCAAAGGGCTTGAAGAAATAGAAGATGGTATTCTTCGAGGTCACCCTCAACTTACTGAAGAAAAAATGGTGGCAACACTCAGACCCGGTCCCTTGATGAAAGAGGGAGTTGAGGTCGTTGTCTGGCGCTCATTTGTAACTGGCTTCTGGAAAATCATAGATGAAGTAAACCGACTCACTCCTCATTCTCAGAATATCTTGCTCTCATTGCTTGCAGAAGGTGAGGTCAAATATTATGATGAAGTCAAGAGATGCGAGGAGTTCTGTCTCTATGCAACCCTCAATCCTGCTGATGCAGGTACCTTTGAAATGGGTCCCCCGTTCCTCGATAGGTTTGGGATGGCTGTACCTATTACAATGCCTACCGTTAGTGATCTAGAACTGATTCTTGCTTCCAGAGATGACCGCTTGTTTGGTTACGATGAATTATGGCAAGTTCCTGCTCTACTAACAGAAGAGAATCTACTGACGATATGGAATCTTGCAGATAAGGTGCCAGTATCGTCTGAGGCTTCTGAATACATGAGGTCCATAGTCCGTGAATTTGGTGCCTGTGTTCGAGGGGACAAGAGTCAATCTTCAGGTCTTTCTGTGGAAACAGGTCTCTGTGATGGTTGTCACTTCAATACTGCAAAGAGTGTCTGCAATAAGGTGATTATTCCTCTCAGCGTTAGAGCTGTGAAGGACTTGAACAGATACGCAAAGGCTGCAGCTTGGTTAGTGGGAGCTCAGGAAGTGACCATTGAAATTGTGAAGTCACTCGCACCTCTCGTTTTCTGGCATAGGACTCGGTTTGTACGAGATGAGTTGGAGCGGTCTCCGTATTACGGTGACATCTATGCATTCACACAACATCTTGTCGAATTAGCCACTGCGCGATTTGCTCAGAGAAGTGCTGCAATAGAAATCATTGAGAATTTGAAGCAGGGAAAGCAATCAAAAGAATCACTTGATCAACTTAAAGAAATGTCAAAGAGCGATTTACTAGTTCGTCTTGATTATGCTCAATTTGCAAAGGAGCTAAAGAAATCGAAATACGCAAAGACAGTTCAAAGCATTGAGCGCGGCATCAAAAGTAAGGATGTTGACAAACTTACAGAACTACACGATGAATTACTTCGTGATACCGACTTTCCTAACAGAAGCATGCTCCTGAAACAGACAACCGATGCGTTGCATAAACTCACATTGACTCAATTTGAGCTGACCTTCGAACAATGGCAAGATATCTGGACAACAATAGGAGTAAGATATCCGAAATTAACCCCTGTCCTCAAAGAAACTTTAGAACCACCAAAGCGGAAAGTTCTCAGGATTGATGGTCTCACATTGGTAATCTATGTGACTGGAGATTCAGCTGAATCCTCAGTATTTCTTGAGATATCTGGAGGATCTGAGGCATTGAAGTTAAAGAAAGAATTGGAGGACCAGTTGAAATCGTAGGGGTTTATCAAAATGGAATCTTCTAGTAACGAACCTGCGTGCAATGATACCCTCAGAGTAGTTGCTGGACAAGCATGGTCTCAAGCTATACAAGACTTCTATCACCCACCTCTTCCAGAACCTGAGATTGAACATAATCACGAAGTATCCAGTTTCTTCTACATTGATTCCAGCAGTTGGACCGTTCACCTCAACACCGCTGGAGTTCCTGTCCATATGCTAATTTCAGATGCAGAGCAGTATCTAACTTCAGTATGTCATCATGAGATTCAGCATTATCTCCTCTGTCCATTTGATGGTGTAATGAATGGGAGAATGTTTACTGCTGCTCGAAAACATGTGAATGATGCTACAGCGATGTTCGTATGTAATCTGTACGCGGACCTTGTTGTGGATTCCAATCTGCTCAGAAGATTTCCCACTCTTACGCACAAGAGGATTAATTCATCAATCCATGATTCAGCTGTACGAATCCATGACCACAGTGATCTTTGGAAACTGATAGTAACGTGTTACAGAGTGATGTGGGGATTCCCGATTCCTCCCACAGTGAAAATCAGTCAGGATATTTTTGAGGCTGCAACTGAGATTGTGGAAGTTGCTCGGAGTTCAATTGACCACGAACATCGTTGGCCTAAAGCATGCGAGAAGATTGCTAAGATAATTGACGATTGGACTCCTGAGGAAGACGAAGGATTACCTGGCTCATCTTCTGGTGGGTCAAAGAGTGTGACACAAGAGAGTGTTGATGGTTCTGAAGAAACAATAGAGATTCCTCTTGATGTGGATGCAATAATGGGAAATCCCATTGAAGCAAGGAATGGAAACCGCGCAGGGAAATGTAGGGATCAACCTGTACGATTTGATTCAGAAGAGGAGATGGAACGACTTGCTATGGATGTAGAACAACTTGGAGGGGATATTGAGGACCTTCAAGGCGTCTATCTCACAGCAGGGGTTGGGTCAGAACGAGCGGCATGGACAAGGTTCTGGTACCGAGCAAAAGCTCGTGGAGAAATCCGATTTGAAGTGGATGCAGAACGAATGACAGGATCTGTACCACTTACACCCGAAGTTTGGAGACTTGGCGATCCACTGGAAGAACTTGATATCGTGCAATCTCTTCAGACATTTCCCGTTTTGATTCCTAATCGAACAACAAGAAAATGGCAACAATTCAAAACAACAGGGGCTGAGATTTCGAAATCTCCTCCTGACATGTTGATTGTAATTGATTCTTCGGGTTCTATGACTTGGTCAATGCGAAAACGAACAATATCTGGAAGCTATCACACTGCTCTTGTTGCAGCATTTGCTGCAATGGATTTTGCATTCCGTCGCGGGTGTAGAGTTTCTGCAATTAATTTCAGTGATGGTTCTCAGACATGTGATTGGTCTAATGAACGAGCACCGGTGGAGCGAGTTCTCTTGTCCTACCAAGGTGGTGGTACTGTAGCTCCTGTGAAGAAGATTACTGAGGCTTGTGTGAAAGCTGAATCTGAAGTGATTGCTCTGCTCATTACCGATGCCGAAGTTGCCAATTGGAAGCAAATGGTTCGTACGGTAGAGAAACTATCCAAGCAAGGACACAAACTCTTCATGTTTCACATAGGTGCAGGAAAAGGAGCTAGAGTAACTAAAATCCATGAAGCTCTATCAAAGGCGGGTGCCACGGTTTATCCAATTAAGTCCGTGAAAGATCTTCCAGGACTAGTCATCAGGGAAGTCAGTGAAGTGTTCAGAGGATAGATTGGCTACTCTGACTCTTCCTGCTCTTCTTCTTCTGAGCCTGGCTGGGGTTGGTTAGTCAAGTAAGCTTGGATTGACCTAGCTGCGATTCTTCCAGCACCCATCGCTTCAATAACGGTTGCTGCTCCTGTAACTATGTCTCCACCTGCCCAGACTCTATCCACACTAGTACGGTTGTTCTTGTCGACCTCGATGTAGCCCCACCTGTTGAGCTCGAGATCAGGCATTGTGTTGATCAACAGTGGATTCGCTCCTGCACCAATAGATATGATAACTTGGTCACACTCAAACTCGAAATTGGACCCCTCAATGGCTATTGGTCTCCTTCTTCCACTGTCATCAGGTTCACCCAGCTTCATTCGGATACACTCCATTCCAGTGACCTTTCCATCCTTCCCAAATATTTTTACAGGATTGGTCAACAACTGGAAGTCAATGCCTTCTTCTTCGGCATGATGTACTTCTTCGCCTCTTGCGGGAAGCTGCTCTCTTGCTCTTCTATATACAATTGTGACTTCTGCACCAAGCCTTCTAGCTGTTCGAGCTGAATCCATTGCGACATTACCGCCACCCACAACACATGTGTGTTTCCCTGGAGGTAGAGGTGAGTCATAATCGGGAAATAGGTATCCCTTCATCAGGTTACCTCTGGTCAGGTATTCGTTTGCTGAGAATACTCCATTCAGTTCTTCACCTTCGATTCTCATGAACGTCGGGAGTCCTGCTCCAACTCCAATGTATACAGCATCATACTCTTCGAGGAGTTCATCCATAGAAATAGACATTCCAACAACTGCATTCAGCTCGATTTCTACACCTTGTTTCGCAAGGTAATCGACCTCAGCCTTTACAATTTCTTTAGGCAGTCTGAATTCTGGTATTCCGTAGACAAGAACGCCGCCTGCTTCATGAAGTGCCTCAAATATCGTTACACCATGACCTTCAAGAATCAGGTCTCCTGCTACTGTAAGTCCAGATGGTCCTGACCCGACTACGGCAACTTTCTTACCGCTAGATTTTGGTTTCTTTGGAATTTCCACCAGATTGTTATTCCTCTCATAGTCCGCAACGAAACGTTCGAGAGCACCGATAGATACTCCACCAAATCTCTTGAACAATGTACAAGCGCCCTCACATTGTGATTCCTGAGGACATACTCGACCCGTAACTGCGGGAAGTACATTTGTTTCTTTGATCTTTCGCGCAGCCTCAACAAATTTCCCCTGTGATACCAATTCGAGGAACTCAGGTATCTGCACTCCAACTGGACAGCCACCGACACAAGGTTTGGTCCTGCAGCTAATACACCTGACTGATTCTCTCATAGCCATTTCGGGAGATAATCCCAATGGCACCTCTTCGAAATTAGCGGCCCGCGTATTGGGATTCTGTTCAGGCATCTTTGCACGTGGGATAGCCATCCGTTCTTTGGGGGTTATCTTTTCAGTCATCTAAGCGACCTCCTTCTGTGCTCGCTTCTCTTTCAAAATTGCACCATCTTGCTTACACTGGTGAAATTGGAATGCTAAATTCTCCTCTGGCACATACGCCCGCTTTCTCGTAAAGACCAACTCCCAGTTCACTTTGTGTGCATCAAAGTCAGGACCATCAACACAGGCAAATCTTGTTTCTCCTTCCACCTCCACTCGACAAACTCCACACATTCCTGTTCCATCCACCATCAGTGTGTTTAGAGCTGCAACTGTTGGAATATTGTGAGGTTTAGTTCCCCTGCTGGAAACCATCATCATGTATGTGCATCCAACAAAATGAGCGTGGTCGATTTTGCCTTCTTTCTCAAGTATTTGTGGAAGTGCTTCCTTCACATGTCCTTTGATACCCCGGGATCCGTCACCAGTCACAATGTAAAGTTCATCCACGACTTCTCGGAGCTTTTCCTCGTTATACACGATATATGAGGTTCGAGCTTCCATCAAACCGACAACTCGGTTACCGGCTTCTTTGAATGCCTTAGCAAGAGGATAGATTGCACCAAGACCATAACAACCTCCACCGAGAAGAACTGTACCCCACTTCTCAATTATTGTTGGTCTACCGAGCGGTCCCACAACAGTGTGAACAGTTTCACCGGGTTTCATTCTTCCTAGTTTCATTGTCGAAACGCCAGCTTCAAGATAGAACACGGTTATTGTTCCAGCTTCAGCGTTCCAATCGGACAAAGTGAATGGTACTCGTTCACCGACTTCGTCAGGTATTATCATAATGAATTGGCCTGGTTTTGCGCGTGCAGCAATAGCTGGTGCTTCCAAGACAAGTCTGTGAGTATTGGGAACGATCTCTTCGTTCACCAGGATTTTGCCTCTCATTCAGCTGCCTCCTTTGCTTTCTCCAGTCTTTGGACAAGTTCATCCAGAGACTCCTTGGATTTCGATTTATCCCGATCTGGTAATGCTTCTATGAAGGTTGCCAAATCTTGGATTCTCTCTGGAAGAGTTGCACCTCGATATCTCGGATACCAATCATGCTTACCCTTTCGTGCAGGTTTCCAAGACGATCTTCTCCATTGGCCTTCAGTTTCGATGTTACGTGTGAAAGTAGACAACTCCTTCCAGATGTCATCAACTTTCTTGTACTCGAAACCACTACTCCCAAGCTTCTTACCAATTTCTGCAAGAATCTCCCAATCTGCTCGTGTAATTCCTGGTGGTTTTACAGCCGCTTTCATCTTGAGCGGTTTCATCTCAAGGTTCACAAATGTACCATCTTCCTCAACAAATGTAGTTGAGGGAAGGATTACAGCAGCTAAATCGATCCACTCTGATGGGTACGGTGATTGATAGATAATGTTTGGTACCTTCTCAAATCCTTCTACACCAATGGAACCATCCAAAACATATAGAACATTTAATTCTCCCTTTCGTGCCTTCTCACGCATTTCAACAAGGTGTAGACCGTCTGAAAGGTTTCCGCCTCCCCATGATTTCTCAACCTTGGATTTTGCATCCTTTAATGTGATAGACGAGGGACCGGGGAGCATCTCGGGACGTAAGCCAGCTTTCATTACTCCTGCTTCGTTGCCTAATGGGAACAATGGGACCAGAGCACCATCTTCCCCAGCAAGTTTGACAAGTGAACGGAGAGCTTGTTCTGGTTCTTGGAGCTCAAGAATTTCAGGTCCTACCAATATTAATCCGGTTCCATTCTTTGTCATTTCAGCTAACACGCTTGGAATCTTCTTTGGCGGAGTTGGCAAATACTCTGTTGCCCATCGTTGCAGATTTACACCGACCTCGCCAACAACTGTGAGGGGTGTGCCTTCTTTCACTGCCTTGTAGACCATTTTTGCAACAACTTGGTGAGTCTTTACAAAGTCGCCACCTACAGATAATATCCAGTCAACATTTTCCAAATTTCCGAGATCCTTTATTTTTGCAAAATCTTGTTCTTGTGCAAGTTCTTTGTGAATGAGCGCAGGGAAATCTGAGCCAGAAAAGTCAACATTAGCACTCTTGACACCTGCTCTTGCAAGTTTATGCAAGGTATAAGCAGACTCTGAACTCATCTGTGGACTTCCCAAAAAACCAATCTTCTCAGGATCCGCTTCAGTCAATATTCTAGATACTTCTGTGATTGCATCATCCCATGATACTGGGACATCCACTCCATTTTGTTTGACATGAGGTGTTTTGAGTCGGTCTGGAGCATTGTTTATTGGTGGGATACAGAATCGTCCCAAAACGCACATATGACCGTGATTCGGACTGCTCTCTCTTCTACCTGGACTTGTTCCCATTACACGTTCCCACTTGAGGTCTAGTTGTACTTGACATCCAAACCCGCAGAGTGTACATGTTGTTTCTACTGATTCATCTGGTGAACCAATCCACTTTGACAATCTCGGAGTAATTGCACCAGTTGGACATACGTCTACACAGGCACCACAGAACCAACATCCACTGTCTATGTGAGATGTTCCAAAGGCTGTATCTACCCTTGTTCCATAGCCTCTATCGGTCAAAGTGATGGCATTAGTTCCACGAACTTCGTCACAGATTCTTACACATCGGGCACAGAGAATACAAAGATTATAATCTCGGTCAAAGAAGGGATCGCTTCTCTCCACTGAAACACTCTTGTATTCGGGTTGGTAATTCAAATCTTTGGTTTCTAGAAGTTCCGCAACTTCACGCAGTTCACATATCTCTCTATTCGGACAAGTGTTACATCCGGTGACTGCGCCAGCTCTGTGTGACTCAGTTCTATACTCTAAACATGCTGGCCATTCATAGCAGACAATACAGGCACTGGGATGCTCTCTCAATATCAATTGCAGAATGTTCTGCTTCATCTTAGTCAATTCGTCTGATTTTGACTTGACTACCATACCATCCTTTGGAGGTGTCGTGCATGATGCAACAAATCCCCTCCCCCCTTCAATCTCTACAAGACACATCCTACAGCCGCCGTAGGCATCCAACTCTGGATGATCACAGAGGGTTGGGATTTGTATTCCTCCAGATCTAGCAACATCAAGCAATGATTGTGCATCGTCTTCAAACTGGATTTTCTTTCCATCAATAGTCAGTGTAGGCATTAGTGGGCACCTCCCTTCTCGAAGGCTGATTTTTTCAAAACCGATGATGCCTTCGGTGGGCAGACTTCAAAGCAAGCTCCACATTTGATGCATATATCCTGGTCGATAACATGAACAACTTCCTTTTCGCCAGTGATAGCACTAGCAGGACAGATTCGTTTGCACGCTCCGCAAGCTATGCAAGTTTCCTTATCGATCTCATACCTGATGAGATCTTTACAGACCATCGCTCTGCATTTCTTGTCTTTGATGTGTTCTTCGTACTCGACTCTGAAATATCGTAAGGTAGTAAGTACAGGATTGGGAGCTGTCTGACCTAGACCGCAGAGTGACCCGTCTCTTATTGTGACTGCAAGGTCCCCTAAGGTGTCAATATCCTTTGGTTCTCCTTTTCCAGCTTTGATCTTGTCGAGGATTTCTAACATTTGTAGAGTTCCGATTCTGCAAGGAGCACATTTTCCACATGATTCCTCCTGAGCGAATGATAGAAAGAATCGAGCAACATCAACCATGCATGTTGTTTGATCCATCACAATCATGCCGCCAGAACCCATGATGGTCCCGGCCTTAGTCAAAGAATCATAATCCACATCGAGGTCAATCATGTCAGCAGGTACACAACCTCCCGAAGGACCTCCTGTCTGAACTGCTTTGAATTCCCCATCACCCTGAATTCCACCACCTATATCATAGATGATGTTTCGTAGAGTTACACCCATCGGGACTTCCACTAATCCAGAATTCTCTACCTTTCCCGTTAGTGCAAAGACAGCAGTACCTTTGCTTTTCTCGGATCCAACAGAAGCAAACCACTCCGCACCCTTTGCTAGAATATGTGATGTTGACGCAAGTGATTTTGTGTTATTGAGGACTGTAGGCTTTCCCCACAATCCGCTCTCAGTAGGATATGGTGGTCGTGGTCTGGGCATTCCTCGTTTACCCTCGATAGAAGCAAGGAGAGCTGTTTCTTCTCCGCAGACAAATGCACCAGCACCTTCCTTGACATGAATCTTAACACAGAAGTCTGTCCCCAGAATATTATCTCCTACAAATCCACGTTCAGTAGCATCTTCAAGTGCTTTTTTGAATCTCTCAACTGCAAGTGGGTACTCATGACGGACATATATGAAACCTTCATTGGTACTGATTGCATAGCAAGCGATTAAGATTCCCTCTAAAACACTGTGTGGGTCTGCTTCCAACAACGAGCGGTCCATGAATGCACCTGGGTCGCCCTCGTCAGCATTACACACTACATATTTCTGATCACCTAGTGCTTCCCTTCCAAATTTCCATTTCAGGCCAGTTGGAAAACCTCCTCCACCTCTACCTCGTAGACCTGAATCAATCACCTCTTGAATGACCTCTTCAGGAGTCATCTCAGTAATAGCTCTCTTGAGACCGTCGTATCCTCCTCGATCAATGTAGTCATCAATGTTCTCGGGATCAATTTCACCGCAATTCTTGAGAATGATCCTGTGTTGATGTGAATAGAATGGAATATCATCATATTTTGGAATCTTCTCACCGGTGTTTGGTTCAACATAATAGAGATCCTCGACAGGTTCCCCCTTTCCAATATGCGACTCGACAATCTTGGGAATATCGGAATCCTTGACCATTGCATAGAATGTGCCTTCTGGTTCTATTGCAATTATCGGACCCTGCTGGCAAAAACCATGACATCCAGTTTTCTTGATCTCGACTTTCTTTCCGAGACCTTGTTTCTTAATCTCTTCTTCTAACATAACATGAAGAACATCTGACTTTGATGACTCGCAACCTGTTCCTCTACAAATGAACACAATTCTCTTATCGTCATCAGTCATTTCTTCTCCCCCTTCTTTTCCTCGCGATCTTTCTTGTCTATCTGAATAAAGACTCTCGATATCTTGCGCTGGTTCATTTTTCCATGCACTTCTTCATCGACAACTGCTACTGGTGCCAACGCACAACAACCAAGGCAAGCAACTCGTTCCAAGCTATATCTCCCATCTTCAGTCGTTTCGCCTGGCTCTACTCCCAGTCTCTCGGTTGTTGCTGAGAGCAGACTTTCACCACCTTGCACAAAGCACGCGGTTCCCATACACATCTTCACTTGGTGCTTACCTGGGGGTGTGAACCTGAAATTCTTGTAAAAAGTTGCCACGCCATAGACTTCTTGCTCGCTGAGATGCGTTTCCTCTGCAAGCTTCTTTATGGCTTCCTGAGGAATGTATCCCAATCGCAGCTGAATCTTTTGTAGAGAAGAGATAAGCTCTGATACAAGGGTTTCTCTAGAAGGCTCAAGCATGAGTCCGCGTCAAATATATGAGTTATAAAAGCGTTGTGAAATATGATGAAACAGATATGATTTCTCTACCTGTAGTGTTCGCTGTTGTCGATATCGTGACTAGAGCTTAGGGTCATCAGTGCAATAGGTAAGGGCAAACATGCACCTCGTGGAATTCATAATTTCCTCTCATGCAAATAATAGGCAGATACAGCATCACCCTCTCTATACCCTAATCACGCAAAAGATGCTGGATTTATCTATCTCGCGGATAGTTACTTCCAGATCTAACTGATTGGTGAGTTTCAGAAAATCCTCTGGCCTAAACGTTGAAGCTTTGAAACCATCTTCGCACACAATAACTCCATCTGATGTTTTTGACCAATCAATCTCTCCGATGAGTCCCTCTTCTGATTGCATTTTGAACCAGTTCAACCGATGTTCCCAGAATTTAGGAGAATAACTCGAAAACAGGCATACTCCTCCTGCTTTCGTTACTCGTACACTTTCCAGTATTAGCTCCTGTGGATCTACCTTGAAAGCAGAAATTCCATTTTGAATGCAAACCAATTTGTCGATTGACTTGTCTGGAATAGGTAATTTCTCTGCGCTGGCTTGAATCAAATGACATCGTCGACTCTCCTCAATATACTCGGAGGTGAGTTCGAGACTTTCGTATGAAATATCGATCCCGATTACCTCTGAAGAGAAAGATAGCAATTTTTTCAAAGCTCGACCATAACCACAACCTAACTCCAAAGTATAATCTGAACTATTGATGTGATTCAAAACAAAGTCCATCTCTGATTTGAGATATTCCTGTACTCTGGGAGGTGCAATGTCGTAGCATCTCTTCAGATTGTTTGATGACAATTTTTCAGAATAGTATGCATTCATTCTATCGAGCTCTCGCGTTTTCATCTATCTAGGTATGAAATGAGTCTTACTCTTCAAGAAATGCATTGATATAGCCAGTATGTAACAAGTAATTCAATACTCACATGAGTGTGGTACTAAATGGAATCTAAACCCATAACCACTGATGAGATGCGTTCACTTGAACTCAACGCAAAGTATCTTGGAGTTTCTCACAGCCTGCTCATGCAGATAGCTGGTCGAGAAGTTGCTCGAGTAATTACTGACAATGAGGAAGTTGAAGGCAAATCAATAGTGATACTCTCCGGTCTAGGTGGGAATGGTGGCGATGGAATTGTGGCAGCAAGGTACCTCGATGAAGCAGGTGCCAAAGTCAAGGTCTTTCTCTTAGGTCACGAGAAGACCATCTCAAATGAAGACACTCTAATGAACTGGAATATTCTCAAGAATCTCAAGCGTATTTCAATCTCGACACTGAAAACTGAGTCTGATGTAAATTCATGTGATGCAATTGAGCGAGCTGATATTCTCGTGGATGGGTTGATGGGCTTCGGTCTGCACTCCAAACTCAGAGAGCCTCTTCTATCCACTGTAAAGATGATTAACAAATCAAATGCTACGAAATATTCTATCGATGTGCCCACAGGGATTGATTCTGACACTGGAAAAGTACATGGAGATGCAGTGAAGGCTGATCATACAATTTCTCTACATGCAACAAAAATCGGTATTCGCAAGGCAGAAAATAATGCAGGCAAAGTGCATGTTGTTACAATTGGAATTCCCAAGGAGGCCTCGTATACATGTGGTCCCGGAGACCTTGCATTCTACAGTCAACCTCGAAGTTCTACTGCAAAGAAAGGAGATTCAGGAAGGATTCTTGTCATAGGCGGGAGCGATGTATATTCAGGAGCTCCTGCACTTTCAGGTATGGCTGCATTAAGAACAGGTTCTGATTTGGTGAGTATACTTGCTCCCGAACCTGTTGTTCCTACTATCCGAGAGTATAGCCCGAATCTGATGGTGGCAAGTCTAGGAGCTAAGATATTTCAACCTGAGGCCGTTGACTCAGCACTTGAGATGTCCGATAGAAATGACGTAGTAGTAATTGGTCCTGGATTGGGAACCCATCCTGAAACAATGGTTGCTGCGAAGACATTAATTGAGAAGCTAATTGAAATTGGGAAGCCAATGGTGATTGATGCGGATGGGTTGAAGGTCCTTGAAAAGTCTGGGATAAAATTGAATCCTGAAAAAATCATTCTTACTCCGCATTGGGGCGAATTGAAGGTTCTTCTTTATCCAGATATTGGAGACCCTGAAAAACAGTATAACCGTACTAAGAGAGCTCTTGATGCAGCTGCTCAATACAACTGCGTGGTTCTATTGAAAGGATCTGTAGATGTCATAGCACATCCAAATGGTTCAACTAAGCTGAATAGGACTGGAACCCCCGCAATGACCGTCGGAGGTACCGGGGATGTCCTCACTGGAATCATTGCTTCACTTCTTTCCCGAGG
>JAEOSL010000053.1 GCA_016840385.1 Candidatus Thorarchaeota archaeon
CAGAGTTTCTCAATAAGGTCCCGTGGTGGTTCTGATACATCTGCTTCATAGAGGGCAGTGAGCAGGAGGATAAAGAACTGGTTACCAATGATTGAGAGCAAGTCTGGATGTTGAGCGGTATGTTTCTTTAGTACCAGTTCTTGTTCTGGAGCGAGTCCCTTGGAAATCCTTGTTCTATTGGATCGAAGCTGGAACCAGAGTTTCTGACTAATCGGAAGAGACTCTAGAACCGTCTTCACTGACTGCAGGACACTGAGCATGTCTGCTGGTCGATTACGACTATCTACCAATCCACTAAGGGAGTCAATGAGGTCGCTCCATTCCTGTTTCGCACCATGACGTTTTCTAATGATTTTTAAAACACTTCGGATTCCTCGTAGTTCTTCACGCGCTGAACTCACCATGTCCCTTATGTTGTATCTCAACAATGCAACATTTGGCGGATGGGTGGTCACCTTCCGTGGCGCTCCATACAAGCGACTCTTCCTGTACTCTCGTCGATGGTTGATATGAGCCAGCGGTTCAATACGGGTCACTCTATCATCATGTTCCTTTTCAGTCAGATACTGGTACGGTGTGTAGCACACTCGCGACAAGAATGGTTGTGGTGAGGATGGAGCACTTGGGAGCACTATTCGTTTGATGCGCTCTTTCTTTTCATTCGATTCTTCTGATTCCTCTTCATAGAACCGCTGCAAGTGTGAAACAAGTTCAAGGAGTGGCTCTTCATCATCTTCATCCCATTCCCCACGAGTCCCATGTCTCTGACTAGAGTATGAGGAGGAGTTGAGATAGAAAGTGTTCTGACTGATGATGTTCTCCTCTCGTCCACTGTCCGAGCGGAATCTCTCTCCCCACTTGTACAGGGGAGGTATCAGGATTGGAGCGATAGTAAAGTCATCGTTCTTCTCTGTGACCAGCCACCGTTGGTCATCCTCAACTGGGACATAGGAGCCATACCTTCTGGGAGCAGTGGGAATATTGTAGATTATCTCATCCACAATGTTCATCCATGAACTATCACCATAGAAAGGAGCAATGCTTCTTGTGTCATAGCGTTGGCTTGTTTGCGTGGTGGGGACTGGTCTATCAAACCACAATACTGTAGAATGCTCTGGTGCATCATTCAGGAACTGAGTAAGGAACCTATCAATTAATGGCACTCTCTCTCTTTGTGCAGAACCCCTTACTTTGTCGAAACCAGAAACCACTATTACGGGTCGTCGTACTCCCTTGAGCTGGGACATGATATTCTGTCGGACCTGTATGAGGGCGGTAGTTCCATGCAGATAAGAAGAAACTGCTCCACTCAGGTCGATGAACCTGACACGTCTTCTGAGAAAGCGTTTGATACTGGATGGTTGTAATACGGTCCTGAAGATGCGCCTTCTCTTCTTTGGGGTTGCCAATACTCCCGAGAGGTCAAACCAGAGTACATCTCTGTGGCTCCCCTTGGTCCGTTCGTGGAGAAGCTCAAGCCCATGCCATCGCGCCGCTATTTGTGCGGCAGACTGCGCAGGTGACCCTTTCCCGGACACTGTGAGATAGAGGATGAACTCACGATTATCATCTCTTTTCGTTGAATAATGGAAGGGGTCAAGATGCTCGACCTTCTTGACAGGAGTAGCCTCTTTTCTCTCTGCGTCACTGAAGAGCACAAGGCCCATTCTCAGATCTTTGACTTCAGGGTTGATATGAAAGTGTTCTCTCTTAGAGAGAGTAGTCCCCTCTGATTTGTGGTATGCTTCAATGACAAGCTCCTTGATATTATCACGAAGGAGTTCCCAGTTCTCCTTCAGGTCCACAACAAGTACTCCCTTCTTCAGACCTTTGGGTGGGTGGAGGTCTCTTCGAGCATATTTAGAATAACTCTGAATGATCTCTCTCTCATAAGCATCAAGTTGTTCTCGCTCATAGTCAATGGGTGTGGCATCGATAACTTGTCGCCATTCATCATCTTCAGAACGTCTGAGTTCCTTTGTGTGCTCCATTACCCGTCTACTGCGGTCCTTTGATTTCGTGAAAGTAGCATACAGATCCAGGTTGTAGAAACACCGTGTCTTGACCTCAACAATCATACATGGTTCCCAGATATACTCAGGATGAGCATCATCTACTCGTTGAAGCCGCTTTCTCCTGAAGAGAATAATATCGACTCTTCCTCGACCATCTGCAACAGGCACCTCACAGACAATGAGGAACTCGGACTTTTCTGAAACCATCTCGTCCCCGTATCTGAATATACTTGAGAGCGAGAAGGGTCGAATGGTAAACTCTGAGTTGGATACAAAATCGTGGAATGAAACACCCAGTTTCCGGCTATGTTCAATGAGATCCTTCATGATATTCCTTGCATCATTACGACCAAGAATCTTATTCTTGATCAACTTCCGTAATTCTTTGACACGTTTCTTCCAATCAGAACTCGTTTTGGTATCACAACTATCAGCAAGGTCAAAAAAGAAGGAATCCAAGAGAGGGTATTTGGAGTTAGAATTGAATACCTCTTCTGTTATCATAGTGTCTGATGAATCATGTTTATCTTTGAAGTTAGAGTCGACAAGAAACTTAGACAAGCTCTCTCTCAGGAAATGAGAAACCTTCCCTGTGATGGATAGTGGGCGGCCATTGGTTCCTCCGTACTTGGCACGGACCTCTTCTACAACCTCCCTGAGGACCTTTGCACTCCCCCTGACAAAACCATACTCTATCTTCCTCTGCCCTGAATAGACCTGTTCCAGAAAGGGGGTGAGTCGTCGAACAAGTTCGTCGAGATATCGTCGTGCATCCCTCATGGGGACTGAATACTTCAAGCACTGACGGATCAATTCTAGTCCATGAGGACGGATCATATCTACAAAGTCAAGTTCAGCGGCTGTATGTTGGGGGACAAATTCAGGGATACGAGTATTCCCGGGATAGACCCATCTAATCTTCCCATCCTCAGTGTAGGTCTGCATGGGTGGTGGGAATTGAAATTTTTCAGCTCCAAGAGTTCTGATTATTGCACCATAATAGTCTGCAAGATTGTTGATGTATTTCCTGTCCTCCTTCATCCGTTTTCTCTTGGTTTCAATATTTCCGTAAGATACTGAAGTATTGAGGACTATCTTGTGATGATTGCGTCGGATATTGTTCTCTTTTTTCTGTAAGTGAGAAGCATCCGGTCTTCCCTCCCTCTTTGACTGCTGGTAGTTCGCCTTCCCCTCTTTCAAGATATCTTTGATACCTCTGCACCCCTTTCCTCCCTCATACAGATGTTTTGTGGCTTTAGTGGTCCTAGTCTTCGCTAGATACGCTGTTGCAGATAACCCTAGTTGTAGGGATCGTGTGAGAATCTTCCCGGGGTGGGGAGGGAATCTTGCGGTCTTCATCTTGATATTTTACTAATTTAGTCGTTCATTATAAATAATACGTAGAGTATTTTGAATATTGATATTTGAGCCTAGAAGCAAAATCTGAATAAAATATGAGGTTAAATAGTTAGTACAACTACTAATCTTGTTAAATATAGTATGTCCTTATATAGCATCTATATTATAAATGTCTGGAGAATTTAACGATGACACAAGATGTCCAGTGCCAATCCTGGAAGCAAGGGCAGAGAGTCAAATCAAAGCCAAAGCACAAGTCAATGACTGGCAAATATAGTATGTCTTCATCACCGAGAACATATCTTGTTGAATCGTTTTCTCTGAATTCTGTGGAGAGAGTTGTTTCACGGAATGCAAGAGGAAGAGTTCCTGACCCAGCCTATAGAAATGATAGACAGGGAATAACTAATCTTTCATCCATCGTAAGAGGAACAGGAAAGAAAGTCAAGGACATGGACCTTGAAACCCTCACTCTTCATTTTGGAAACTACATACAGGCGGTCAATCTCCTTCTCTCACGGATATACTCTAATCCTAGACGAGTAGATCAACTTGGCAAGGACCTAGCAGAGTATAAAGGAAGAGCATATACTCGACTTATGAAAGAGAGAAACCTCTGTTACGAACACAATGAAGACATCAAGAAATTGGTCTATGGAAGATTACATAGAAATGTCCTTGAACAGGTTGGCAGAATGCTTCTTGCTGACTGGACTAGAAGGAATCTCTTCATAGCAGCTCTGAAATATCTTGAAACCTCCCCACAAGACACAGTTACTCTTCTTAGAAGGAAGAGGATTCCCTCCTTCTTGATCAGAAAGGTTCGTGATTCCTGCGAATCCACAAAGAACAATGGCTCAGGGTATCATTATGCTATGGGAGTGTTAAGGCAGGTACGTCTTGCCATTGACAAACACGTCCTTGATACTTTATGTTTCGAGATAGGTTGGAGAGCAAGACAGCGTAAGAAGGTTGCATCCCTGCTGAAGAACAACTCACCAGAGTATCAGCAAGTCTATGGTATTGTGACGAAACTTATTGAGCACTGGGTAAAGAAGGGCTATCCTTTTTCCACTCCTCAGCTTCGAAGCTACAGTCTTGACTTCTCTGCAAGTACAGAGAACTCTACAGGGCAGGGGTACTGGTTCACTCTTGACAATGAGCGAGAGAACGAGATACTCATGCATCTCAAACTTCCCCCTGGAATTGATGGAAAAGGAAATGATGATTCTCCATACAAGGAAAAGACACTCTCCTTTCGCTTTCTTGATTGGCTTTCTCGTGCTGCCAGCAATGATAGAAGGAAGGCAGAAACTGCCAGAGAGAAACGTGAGATTAATCGGGCTGAGAGTTTGACCTTTCGTGCTGCAAAGTTTGAGGATATGCATACCCAGCTTATGAACACCATCCAGTTCCAACATTCAGCTCATAATCTTGCTAGGCTGAAGCAGCGCAAGGGCTCAGACCCTGAGGAGATAATCAGACTTCAAGAGAAGGTCAAAGCCTTGAAGAAGTCGCGAAGGAGTGCTCCACCACGCCTTCTCTTGAGGGACCATAAAGTAACTCTCCAGATTCCCTTTCTCTCTCCCAATGGGTTTGTAAGCTCTGAAGTCTTTGGCGACAGGGAATACTCCACCAAGGCTGGGGCTGATAGGGGTCTTCGTGCTCCTGTGGCTCTATCCGTAGAGAAGGAGAAATCCTTTGAGGACTTTCTTATCACTGTGGGAAACTTGGTGGAGAAGCGAGAGAGTATCAGAAAGTTTGTATCAGAGCTCACCTCGGAAGTTACATTGAAGAAAAATAACTGGGACAAGAAACGGTCCGGACAGTCATACCCAACGCAGGTCCTAAGACAGGACAGACAGATAGCTGCGTCATGGAGAAAGATTCGTCGTCTTGACCGTGAGATTGCACGTCAGGTGGCCTCAAGGACCGTATGGTTCTGTGAGGAGCACCGGGTGAAGAAGTTGTTCTTCGAGGACCTGCGGAGCTTTCAGGCTCACGCGGGGTCACGGGACTTGTCGTATAATCTATCCTCAAATCTATGGGGGATGATCATCGATACTGTCCGCTACATGCGGGAGTCGCTTGGTCACAGCAAGTATAGTGTATGGACGGTGAACCCCCGATATACTTCCCAGACCTGTCATGTGTGTGGGGAGAGAGGTGTGCGAGTAGAGAATGAAACCTCCACCACCGAGAGGAAGGGTGGAGAGTACTTCTACTGTAAAAAGTGTGAGGAACACTTCCATGCTGACATCAATGCAGCACGGAATATCATTCATGTTCAAGATTCCAGTGTCGTTCCTGGAAGGACGAAGGGCTCAGGTCCAGTTTTGTCCACTTTACAATGAACGATTTGTATGTGTCTGCATATGATAGACTATTGTGCTATTCCAATTTGTGTAAAAGGGGAATCGATATTGTGGACTTGGGCATTTTTGGAAGGGATTACTGCGGACTCTGATAGATGGTGATCGAGCAATGAACGAAACCTGATAGTGTAGAATTCTCGGCTGCGATAATTTTCATAACCACTATGTAGATCCCGAAGTCTTGCCCAAGATTCCAACTACCTGCAAACCCACTATACTCGCCTTGTGTTCTGTTTCTATAAGTGACGAGAGATCTTCGAGCGGTCTCATTTAGCAGGTTGAATTCTGACTCCTGCATATGCAATGAAGAGTAATAGAAACTAAGTGTTTCAGGAGCAGAACCCCAATCAACAATCTCACACTCACGATGAAAATAGTTTGACTGTCCAGCAAGTGGTGGTCGAATATTGCAGGTGAAAATATACCACTCTCCCAAATCAATTTGCTCTCCATCTTCGGGACTCTGGTGGAATATAATAGCCGATTCTTCAAGCACTATATTTGAATAAGTTGTTGTCACAAAAGGTAAAAGTGCTAATAGTAGAATGATAGAACTGGCAAGTACAACTCTACGTATTTTCATTTCTCGTTTGAACTTCAGATTATCTCCCTTATGGTCTGGTTTTGATTCCCAAATCTCTGAATCTTTTTTCTGCACTAGTGGCCAGAATGAAGTGGTACGTTCTAGAATTTTGATACTGACAATAATACAGCTAATTGCCATGACACTAAAGACTACTAGAACAATAAATACTGAAGCAGGAGTTGCATGGAATCCAAAATATGTTGCTAGCGATTCATCACCCGAAGGGCTATACCCAGAAAGAAGACCAGCCAGTATTCTTACAATGTTGGATGGGCTAAGCAGAGCAATACCTCTGACTAATGAATGTATGAAAGAGGGAGTATTCAAACCAACTGCCAGCGCCAGCCCTATGGTTAAGGCGCATCCAAGCGAAGTAGAAAGTATCATATCATCGGTGATTATCACAAGGAATACTCCAATGGTAGCTAGCAGAAGAGACACAACAAGAGTGGCAGTCATCACTGGTAGAAGATAGATGAGATACCCTGTACCTATTGGATCATAGAATGTTGTTTCCACTACCTGCGGTTCAAGGAATAATACCAGTGAAATGAATACACTGAACACTAGTACGAGGGCATATGTTTCACCTAGGCATCGAAGAAACACTTCGATACTACTCTTACCTGATTTTTCCAGTGCAAGGATGTGTCGTCTAGCGCTGGAAGTCCCGAACCGGATACCTGAAGCCAGAAAAACTGGTAAACCAATTGCCAACACATATGAAATCACGTTCGTTGCATTTACAAGAACTGCGAATTCATCTTCATAGCTGACATACGGACGTAATACATAACAAGCAATGATTGCAGTACTCGATACAATGACCCACCCAATAAACCAAAACTTGGTAGTACTGAATCGATTAGCTCTCAGGTCCTCCACTTTCTCTACCACGATGATTTGCCCCTTGTATTAGATTAGGTTTGGACAACTATTAGTAAAATAATGAAGCAAAGAGTGTTTCCATCAATTTATCCCGCCCATTAATGATGCTATATAGATTAACTAAGACCCTCTCATGCCGTTCTAGCTGGTGCTAGGAAGTGGTGATGTTTTTGATATTGAGCATTTTTAGAAGAGTATTACTTTATTTGGTCAAGGTACGCGTAAAACTAATAGCACTAAATACTATATCCTCATAGTAATTAATGCGCGTTTGAGAGACGGAGTGGGTTAATTTGAGCACTCTCAGGAAACTGCAGCTCCAGCGAATCGCACCACGCTTATTGGAGGTATTAAGAAGACAAGGCCTTGCGAGCCTAACTCAGTTCCAGTCAGATGCAGTTGAAAATGGAATAGCACGTGGTACAAGCCAGCTCCTCATAACGCATGATTATGATGAAGCCTATGTAATTGGTGAGATAGCATTATTGAATCGTGTTGCATCTGATCATAGAGCCAAAGCATTGGTGCTCTGTCCCAATCCACATCAAGCAGAAAAGCGGTTTAAATCTCTGAGTCAGAAGTGTAGAAAACTTGGAATTGAGGCAACATCTGTAATAAGAAGACGAGAGGCGAGTAGTAAACCAACTAGTGATGGTAGAGTCGTTGTAGCTACATTCCAATCCTTCGATATTGCTTCACGAATTAATCCCGACATCCTAGATGGAATCGTATGTGTTCTTATTGATCGCTTGGATCTGATTGGGCACCCCGAATTAGGTGTCAGATTAGAAACTGCCCTTGTGACCTTACTGGGAAAGAAAGATATTCAGTACATTGCGATTTTACCTCCGTTAGAGAATCAGAAGGAACTAAGTGATTGGCTCAGCGCAACATCTGTTGTAGATGAGAAAGAAGATGTAAAACGGATTTTCAGTGTGAAAGCATTTGATGATATCAATGATTCACTTGCAGATCTTACCGAGTTTGTCCTGCACCGACGTGGTCAAGTGATGATTCTTTGTGCTAACATATCTGCTGCAGAAGACCTTGCAGGTCAATTATCAGGTGTTATTGATGGACCTCCATCAGCTATTCTCGATTTGCGATTGAGTCCAGAACATCGAGATGATTTAAGGAATCTATCAAGACTAGTAATGGAGAGATATCCTCAGTGCTTGATGACAGTAGACTTGGGTGAGATGGTCTCTAGAGGTATCGCGTTTGCTCATGAAGGAGTATCAGCTTCTCAAAGAAGAATCTTATCAGATGCATGGGATGACGGACTTCTTCCTGTCATCGTGATGCCAATGCGTTTTGCAGTGGCTAGCGGAATGCGTGCTTCTGTTGTATTCTTGATGGGAGTGTTCATGCAGAATTTTGGAAAAGAGCTAGCCCATGAAGAATCAGTCACGATGTTGTCCGAGTGGCAAATGAGTGAAGTCCTTGGTTCTGCAGGAAGACGGGGTATTGACAATGAGGCATTTGGGATTGTAGTTACTGATAATCACAGTGAACGGATGAGGATTCTAGCCAAGTATTTTGACAAAGATCTTGAAGGAAATCTCCTACCTCTCCTTGGTGAAGTAGATAGTGCAATGGATGAAACTGAGAATATCCAAGATCTTGTCCTCATGCAACTATGTGGGAGCCGTGATAGTGAAGAGGATCCATTTTCAGTAATTGACCGCTCATTCTGGGGTAGTAGTAGCAAAGTAACAGATGTCAGCACTATAGATACAGAGGCTCCAGATGATACTCTGGTTGAATCACTTCTAACTATGCGTTCAACGAATGCAACTAAGAATCGAGCAAATGAGATACCTGATGATAGTGTGAAAGTTGTATCGATAAGACCTGACAAAATCGAGGGTCTTGTTCATAGTGGCAGTAGAGAAATTTGGCATTACATTACGCTGAGGTCGAAAGATGGTGTTTCATGTTCTTGTGAATCATGGAAGTATCAAGGAATAAGAAAGCACAGACTCTGTAAACACCTCGTTAAATTCTCGAATTATGCTTTGCATCAAGAAGAAACTAAAGCCTATGCCGCGGGGGTTATCGTTCAGGCACTTCGAGGTCTTGAAATATTTGGGGAACTTGAAGCGGATGGCCTCATCACAAGAGCAGGGTCACAAATCAGTTGCACTCCACTAGGAGAAAGTGTGACCGTTCTTGGAGTTCCTGTAAAAGATGCAAAGAGAGTAATGAGAGCAATCAGTGACAAACGGTCAGATTTGAAAACAATTCTCAGAGGATTGGTTCGTGCAAGAAAGGGTATATCAGAAGCTGTTGTTAAACAGGTACTCGATAGACTACCTGCAAAGAATATCGAGGATATACTTCGCGATGATCATATGCCCGGAGTCATAGAGAATTGCCTTGAAGAGTTGGAGTATATCAATTCCATTCTGTTTAGACTTATGGACAAGAAGAATCCTCTAAGAAAAGAAAGTCGAAAGTTAGAGAAGAGTCTCCATGCACTACTTAGTGCCATGAGGTAACATTTTTACGGAAGTAGACTTGTGGCCGCCTAGACCTTGGACTAGTTATCAAGTCTTGGTGCGGTGAAAATCAATGAAGCTGTTTGAACACGAAGCGAAGGAAATCTTCCGAACCTTCAAGATGCCTACACCACCTGGTGGTTTTGCAAAGACACCTGCAGAAGCAAAGAAACGTGCTGAAGAGGTTGGCAAACCAGTTGTTGTAAAGGCTCTCGTTCTTTCTGGAAAGAGAGGAAAGGCAGGGGGAGTTAAGTTCGCAGATACACCTGAAGAAGCGGAGAAATTCGCAGAAGAAATCCTTGGGATGAGAATTAATGATTTGCCAGTGGAAGCAGTTCTGATCGAAGAGAAACTCGATATTCAGCAGGAGATTTACGCTGGAATTACAATTGATCGAAACGAACGCAAGTATGTTGTGATTGGTAGTGCTGCTGGTGGAATGTCCATTGAAGAATTGGCAGAGGAAAGTCCAGAGAAGATAATCAAGATGCATGTGGACCCAAGTCTTGGATTCCAAGCATATGAAGCCCGTGAGATGGCAATAGCCATGGGATTCAAAGGAAAACAAATCAATCAACTAGGTAGTTTCTTCCTCAAGCTTTGGAACATTGTTGATGCACTCGATGTAGAACTCACTGAGATTAACCCTCTAATCCTTGCCAAAGATGGGAGATTCCTAGCTGCTGATGCACGATTGAATATTGATGATAATTCACTATTCCGTCACAAAGACATCATCGAGAAGCTCAAACGAGCACCTGAAGAACAGAATGAACGCGAACGTCTTGCAACAGAGAACGATATGGCATATGTCGAACTTGATGGAAATATCGCTTGTATCTGCAATGGTGCAGGTCTCACTATGGCAACACTGGATACAGTATCCACTTACGGTGGAAAGGCCAGCACATTCCTTGATCTTGGTGGTGGTGCAGATGCTGAGAGAGTTGAACGTGGAATCGAAATCGCAATGATGTATTCCAATGTCAAGGCTATTCTTGTGAACATCATGGGTGGTATCACCCGATGTGATGATGTCGCAAAAGGTATTCTTTCTGCTCGAGATGATGGAGACATCAAAGTTCCTCTAGTCATCAGAATGGTAGGAACTAACGAAGAAGAGGGGCAAGAGATGCTAAACAAAGCAGGAATTCCATTCCTCAAAACAATGGAAGATGCCGCTTCAAAAGTAGTTGAACTTGTTAAGGAGGTTGCATAGATGGCAATACTAGTTGACAAAGACACCCGGCTAATTGTACAGGGTATCACTGGTGGACAGGGAACATTCCATTCAGGCGCCATGCTCGAATATGGAACAAAGATAGTAGCTGGTGTTACTCCTGGAAAAGCAGGAGAAAGTATCCATGGAATTCCAGTGTTTGACAGTGTGCGAGAGGCTAAGGATACTCACGATGCAACTGCATCAATCATCTTTGTACCAGCACCCTTCGCAGGGGATGCAGCTCTTGAAGCAATTGCTGCAGATCTGGATCCAGTTGTTGTAATCACAGAACATGTTCCTGTTAAAGATGAAATCCGTGTGATTGCAGAAGCCAAGAGGAAAGGAATCACAGTCATCGGCCCCAACACACCAGGTATCATAACACCTGGAGCAAAACAGAAAGTCGGTATCATGCCAGGTCATGTCTTTTCCGCTGGTGAAGTAGGTCTCATGTCCCGAAGTGGTACACTCACATACGAGATTGCAGCAGGTATGACTAATGCAGGAATCGGTATATCTACAGCCCTCGGGCTTGGTGGAGACCCCTGTGTTGGACTCACAACCATAGAAGCAGTCAAGTTGTTCGAACAAGACAAGGACACCAAAGCTCTGGTTCTTGTTGGTGAGATTGGTGGGGATGCTGAAGAACGCGCAGCCGCCTATGTCAAGAAGAACTACGATCTACCCGTTGTTGGCTTCATTGCTGGAAGAACTGCTCCTCCAGGAAAAAGAATGGGCCATGCTGGAGCTATCATCAGCGGTAGTTCAGGAACTGCTGCAGCAAAGATCAAAGCAATGAACGATGCTGGTATTGCAGTGGCTGAGAAACCAAGTGATGTCGCAAGACTCCTGAAGGAACATATGTAGAAACAAGTTGAGATGGGTCTGTCATCAAGATGGACTCACTCAATAGAGTACTAGGCGGGGTTGGAGCACAAGCTTTTAAAACAGAATACTTGTGGAAAGCCCGAGCGGGCTAATCAGAGAATACTCTGTGCGCCATCATTAACATGAGGTCTTAACATGCCAGTAGCTGACATCGAAAAACGTAGGTTAGCACAGCATTACTTGCTGTACAAGTCAATTTGCCGATACTGTGGTTGTTCTAATCCACTGAAGGCAAAGAAGTGCAGGAAATGTAAAACAAAGGATCTCAGACCAAAGAGACGTACAAAGAAGTAATCTTCTGAGAGGACCGGGAATAACGGGCCGGTGGTCTAGCCCGGTTATGACGTCGCCTTCACACGGCGAAGGTCGCTGGTTCTCATGAGATTCCTTCTTCGAAACATCTTTGCAAGCAATGTTTTCCTGTTTCAGTCAGTTCGTACTTTCTTACAGGGGTTTCTGTTTCTGATGGTCCTATGGTACCAATTTTCTTGTTAACTAATTCTAAAGCAACCAGATGATCAATTCCTTTCTTTGAAAGGGAGAGAAGCTCACCTTCTCTTGTGTATATTTTCAATAATTTACTTTCTCCCTTAAACCACCCACCTCGAATCTGATTATAACGATTGTGTGATTTTAGATACTCATTTTTTAGTTTTTCCGGATGGAGAGGTGCCCAGTTGAATACTACAAGAAGAACCCTATCATATGATTTCATACTACGAAAAATTGCAGTAGGATTTCTACTCTTCTCCTTCTTTCTGACAAACTCGATTTCTTCAATTTCATCTATGGCAGTTTCAAGTTGACTCATGAATTCTGTTGATTTCTTGTA
Organism: Candidatus Thorarchaeota archaeon; assembly: GCA_016840385.1. Next base: position 12,667 of record JAEOSL010000053.1, read on the forward strand.
TAACTTCCTTAACGAATCCGCTGTGCTTCGTGTAATTTCTAGTTTATCACTAGTCATAACAGAATCTATATTCGCTATCATATTAAAATATAGTCATTAAATTAGATAATATCGATTTAATGAGCAAGGCGTTCTAATATAATTATAAACCATATAGTATCAAGGTGAGACTTTGAGTTTCTCATCTTGGGAGAGAGAAGAAATGGTATATGGAAGAAGTAAATGCAGGACCTGTCTGGGAAGTGGAAAATGCTACAAGTGCGGCGGAAAAGGTTGCTTTGCATGCTACCGAGACGGTAAATGCGGCTTTTGTGGTGGCTATGGCTACAGATAGAAGCAATACTAGTCTAAATTGAGCACTTCGGTGCTCAATCTTTTTGTTTCTAGTGGATACTAGGTGTATATTTGGTTACAGGATATTGTGCCCAAAAATCAAGTTCCAGCTTGGATCAACAGCACCTAATTTGAAAAGACTAAAGACCTAATTAACAAATGAGAAAGAAGGATGACTAGAAATCCAAACTAGCTCGGACCTTCCGAGATAGAAGATTATCCCCTTCAATGCGAACATACTCTCAGAAGAATCGTGAGTAGAACGCAGTGCCAGATACAACAGCAGAATCTACATTGAGTGAGTTGAAGGGGAAAACCCTCGCGGGGTGGGAAGAGGTCCGACAAGTCTTGTAGTTACGGATAGACTTCTAATGGATGATTTAAACTATTTAGAGTGAAGATCCACACTTACCACAAAACTGATTTTCGACTTCATTCTTGTGATTACAATGTGGACAAGTAATTTGATGAACTTCACTCACAGTTTTTTTTGCGATATCTTTTTGATAAATTTCCTCAACCTGTGTCTGTACTTGACGGTATCCCACATAATAGGCTACCACTCCAACAGGTAAGAGAATCAGACCTACAATGAAAAGTATCGGATTGAAAAGGATCGGATTGCCAAGAAAGATAATCGGCATAAATAGAAACATCGCACCAATAATTACAAGGACAAATCCAATCAAAAATGTCGTGTTCTTCCACATCAGTTTAGCTGCTATGTAATCTTTATCCCTTTTCTCAAGTATTTTTTGTTTTTCGCTCATTTGTTACATAAACCCCAAATTGTTGGTATTTTCTAGAATTTTTCTGTTCTTATTTTACTTTCTGTAGAATAATAGTCTAGAACAGTTGTACATGATAGTCAATAGCTACAAGATCTGTTTTCATCAAAGCAATTACTCAGGTAGGTGCTTTTCAATCCCCATCAGTACATACTCCCGTGGGCACAATGTGTAAGACGATTGTACTGAACAACGGCACCAAGTGGAAGACCCTTGCCAGAGCAACCTCCGATGACATAGCCTCAGACAAGATGGTCCTGATCTGTCCCTCCTGTAATGTGGCCTATATTGTGCAGGCTAGGACCGTGAGAGCTGTACCTGTATAGACTGAGTGGAGAGTGAAGGGATGTATTGTGGTACATGTCTGGGAAGTAGATTCCAGAAGATATTCTCCGAAGGTCTAGTTACATTGGTTACGTTTGATTATGTCACAAGAGAGGTATCTATTGAACTGGTTCCAGAGGATGAGATGTTCGAGAAATGGACCTGTGCAAGATGTGGGAAACCACTACATCTCAAGGATATGCAGAATGCTCTTGATGAAAAGGTAAAGACGTGGCGCGGCAAGAAATCTGTTTGTTATAGGTCAGAAACAGACTCATGGCCTTTGCTTATTCGTTCTCTTTGATTTGACATGAAGTACTTGGTAGGTTATACTCCAGAATCTTCTCCTAATCCGGGTGCCGCTACTAGGTTAATCATGCCCAAAAAATGCCCAATAACGTTAGAACTACCAAGTGACGATGCACCGTCTTCAGTAGAGTATACCGAATTGAAGAAGAAGTTCAAAGGAAGTTCTGAAGAACTACGGAGCGCCCTCTTTGGTGATACTTGCTTTTTATGTGGTATGAAGAAAGAGTCTGGAAAAAAGATTCCTCTTCATAGGAAAGATGGAAGGCCCCATGATAATAAACTGATTAAAAGTGAGAAATACTTCCGAACACTAAATCCAGATGAGTGGGTCACTATTTGCCAGAAACATCACCGGCTTGTTCACTGGGCTATGGAGAAGCTGAAGCTTGAATGGCATGATTTCGCAACCGACTCTAAGAAGAAGTGACTTGAATTTGTAGTGATATTTGGTGGGCCGGACGAGATTTATTCAGACTAGGAAAACCCTGAATCTATTGAACTCGTGATATTCGCCGGTCTCCGGTAAGTTCTATCGAGCATGTAATCCAAGCTCAGTAATGAACTCACCTTGTGAAGGCGACGTCATAGCCGGGCTAGACCACCGGCCCATGTGAATTGGTTTTGGATATATGTTGGTTATAAGAATGACGTTGAGTAGGATTAGAAATCGTTCCCTGCCCACTGGATGATTTTAGAAAATGATCGATGGGCATCTATCGGGCATTCACAGCGTTAGAGTTATAACCCTATCAAATGACCTCCGATTCGGTTGCGCTGGAAGTTTCCGAATCTCGTCCGGCCCACCACCAAAATTCAAACAAAGGGGTATTTCAATGCCAAAACAAATCTACGATGTCGAAAAATTCCTCGAAATGACTGAGGATGCAGTGGAGTGTCGTGTAAAGAGAGCCAGTGGCAATGTGAAGCTCAAGCTCCGCACAACCAGATACCTCTATACAATTGTTCTTGAACCCCAAAAGGCTGAAGAGGTTCTACAACAGGTCAAGTGCCAGATTGTAGAAGCTAGATCAGAAACAGAAGAAGTTTAGATTTCGACTGTTTCATTTAGCTCTCCAACTTGGGCTTTACGTCCTTTCTTCTCTAATTTTTCTGCAAGAACTTCACATGATTCTGATTCACCATGAACTGTATAGAATTCAGGTTCACCGGGTATTTTCAGTAGGAAATCAAACATTCCTCTTGAATCAGAATGTGATGATAGATGGTGCTGGCGGATATCCGCAGTCACCTCAAATTCACGATTACCTACAACTACTTTTCCAGTAGCGAGAAGCTCTGCTCCAGGTGTTCCAGGAATCTGATAACTCACGAAGATGATGGAGTTCTTTGGATTATCATGCATCATCTTGAAGTAGAGATGTGATGCTCCACCTTTGAGCATGCCAGCAGGGGAGATTATGATTCCACCTTTCTTGACTGCTTGTGTTCGGTCTCGGCTTTCACGAACGGTGATTGAGCGGCTTACGGCTCTTTGGAATGCCTTCGGGCTCTGGAGATAATGTGGATGTCGTATTAGTATATCATTCACGGCCCTTGCCATTCCATCAACATAGATGGGATATTTTCGTGGAATATTACTCTGTTCTAGGATGATCATGATTTCCTGACTTCTACCAACTCCAAATGCAGGAATTAGAGCAGAGCCACCTCGTTCAAGGGTTTCCAATACCGTATCGATAAGACCCTGTTCTGTCGATTCCCTAGGAGGGTTAATTCTACGTGCGTATGTGCTCTCGGTGACCACAACATCGTGTTTGGGTAGGTTCTTTCGAGCTCCGGGATTTAGCATAGACTCTGTAGCATTAAAGTCACCAGTAAATAGAATTCTCTTACCATTCACTCTAATCGATACCATTGAGCTACCAGGAATATGTCCTGCATTGAACAAAGTCAGTTCAAAGGGCGTACCTAATGGTGTAGTTTCTTCATAGGAGGTAGCCTGACAATTTCTTCGTACCAATGCAATATCTTTCGAATCATAAGGTACTTTTCCGCGAGATATCTTGAGCATGTCCCTAAGAAGGAGTTGGCTTAGATCTCTCGTTGCTGGAGTACAGAATAGTGATGCATCTGATTCTCGAAGAATTTTAGGTATTCCTCCAGAATGGTCAAGATGAGCATGTGTGATAATAGCGCCCTGAAGATCCTCTGTAGGAATCATATCAGGAAAAGAGGGTGGATTTGTGAACTTGACACCATAGTCCACAAGAACACTTTCGTTTTTCTCCTCAAGATAAAATCCTGATCGGCCTACTTCTCTACACGAGCCTAAAAATGTAAGTTGTGCCATTTATTGTTACTTCCTTTCGCTTGCCTTTGCGTGTAGAAGAAAAGGTTTTCCTAATAGCGTAATAATTAGCAAACATGTTAATCTTTAAGATATCTAATATAATTAGATGATTGATTACAAAACGAAATCTATATCAGATGACCCCGTATCGTTCCTGTGAAAATCTACAGTTGTAGGCGGAGAGACGTCGGGTGACGGAGGAAAACACTGGCAAAACATCCAGCAGTAAGAAAGAGGAAAAAACACTGCGGGATAGCACTGGCATGGATTGCATACTGGTAGGAAGTAAGAATGTCATGTCCTATGTCTTGGCCTGTGTCACATTGTTCAACAAAGGGTCAAATGAAGTTGTCATTAAGGCAAGGGGCCGACTAATCAGTCGAGCCGTAGATGTCGCAGAGATTACACGTCACAGGTTCATAGAAGGTCTCGCTGTAAAAGCCATCGTGATTGATACTACCACTGTAAAAACTGACAAGGGCAGTGACCTTAACGTGTCAACAATTGACATTACTCTTGCCAAATAGACACACCTATAATGCCTCGCCCGAGGTCCAGCCTGCGCTGTGACTTTTAAAATCGCGAGGATGAGCAAATGCGACTACCGGTCTGTAACTTCGACATAGAATCCGACATGTTGTGTCCAAATTGCCAAGCTAAGCTTGATCGTGGAGAAATTACTGAATTTGATATTCAATTTAGCAAGTGGTTACTTGAGAAAGAAAAGCAGTATCCAAGTCTAGAAAGTTTAGTCCTGCGAAAAGCGGCTAGGACTGGCACTAACCTAATTCTTGTTGTGAATAAGAAGAACAAGGATACACTGCTTGCTGATGAAGCACTGGTGCAAGAAATGACTCAAGAATACGGAGAACCTATCATAGTCGAAGGTGCTCCAAAACTGCGTCGAATAGTACGAGAGTTCATTGCTCCCGCTAACGAGGTCGGTGTGAATAGTCTTTGGTCTGCAGATGGTACAAAGGAAAACATCGTCATGCTTCGTGAAGAGGACCGTGAACGTATCAAGTATAACAAGGATGAACTACGAGAGATAATCTCTGCAATTATGGGAGAATCAGTACTCTTTGAGTATCAGGAAGATCGAAGACATCTAAAGGAAGAAATTGAGAAACCTGATGAGTTTGATGAGAAGATGAAAGAAATAGGTGAAAGACGTTTCTGAGTGCCTATATTCGATTGATTGGATGATTCTTCATTAACTCGCGTAGTACTACTGTAGCATATGATCCTTTTCTCAAACTGAATTTCACTAAGAGACCCTCGTCCTGTATTGAGGCGTCCCAATCAGGCAAAGTGATTGAGGTTCGATGGAATCCTCCGGGAGCATCAATAGACCTCATTTGTGAATCTCTGAAGTCTTTGAGAGTAATTTCTTCAGATTTCAAAATCTCTTTCAACATTTCCGATTGTTTCGTAGGGGGAAGGCGAGTACCATATCCAGGAGATGGCAAGGCTAATGCATATTCCATCTCTGAAACTTGTCGCCTACGTTCTTCCAAAGTTGATTCTGTCACATATAGCCAAGAATCTGGACCCGATTGTATTTCATTTAAGGCAAGCAAGAAATCACCAGGTTCTGGAATCACATATGACATTCCACTCTTAACACGAGCACTCAGTAAATGATTGAAAAGAAATGATTGATACGCGTGAACCATTAGAGTAAGGATTCTTGGTGGAATTCGTGTTACTGCTCGCTTGAACTCGTCAGGATGTTTCATGAGTTCATACATGACAGTTCGTTCATAATGCAAATCTTTAGGAAACACTTCGATGATTTTCTCGGTAGGTGTCAAACTATCTGCAAGCTCTACTCTAGCATCAAGAAGTTCTTGGTTTTCATATTCACCAGGCATACAAAGAATCGTTCTGATCATTCCTTCAAAATCTCGCTCGATAAGATGTTTTCCTGCAATATGGGTATTAGGTCGTGCAATTCCAAAACGTTGAATGCCAAAGTAGTTGAGAAGAGGTGTAGATCGAACTTCTTCTGAAATTTCTAGTGCTTCATCCAATGATACATCCAAATCTCGAAGTAAGATTGAAAATCTATTTCCCAAGAGGTCTCCAATTTGCACAAGTTTTTTCGAATATTGAATGTCACGTATCTCTATATTCGTTAGCTCCAATGTTCCCAATCCACTTGCAGCTCGTGTTGGAGCAGTCATTCTCTGAACAGTAACAGCACGTTTGTCCTTAAGACCTGCATAACTTACTAGATTTCGTGGTAACCTCAATGAAGAAGCAATGATTGTGGACGCATCCATTGTGGAGAATCCCATCTTCTGAACGGTGAAAGAAACATACTTCTTCTTCTTGCCTTCAAGAGTTGGTTCTCCAGGTGGCTGATTCGACCATTCTTTGAATGATAGAATTTCGTTATCGGTTGTTATCTCTTCAACAAGAAAATCTTCGTATCTCTTTTTGAGTCTTCCACCAAAACCTTCACAATCTGTTGAGTAAAGCTCCATCCCTACTGTCTTTTCTAATGGATGAGCTTCTTTCAATGAAATCCCCCTATAGTAATTTCAATTCCTTCGTGACTTCATCAATAGCATCAACCTTTGCTGGTCCGATGCCAATCACTGTTAGCGTTCCGGGGGGTAGTTCAGTCATCCCAGCATCACGGATGATAGCATGTGGAAGGCTATGCGTAATAGCCTGTTTCCTCAATTCCATAATCTTTTCTTCAGAGGTCACTTTAACTGCTACTTTCTTCTGACCCTCTCTCATCCATGCACGCCATTCTTCTTGTTTGGTAACTCGAGCTCTCTCTGCAGAACTTATCGCACCATGAGCAACCTGAACAGCTGTCTTTCCTTTGCTCATGCCCAGGTCAGTTCGCACAGCAATGACCTGTTTGTACTTGAAATTCCTTGCTGATATCATTAGAGCTCGATTGCTTCTTCTGAGGTGATAGTTAAAAACGTGCGTTCATCTCCATAGAATGGAGATTATTATGAACCATGATGCTATTGTCATTGGCGCAGGACCGGCAGGTCTTCTTGCAGCTAATGAGATAGCTAAGAGAGGGTATACAGTTCAGGTATTCGAAGAACACGAGGAAGTTGGCAAACCTGACCACTGCGCTGGGCTATTGAGTACTTCAGGATTGAAACGGTTAGGAATTACTTTGCCAAAAGAGATCATTCAGAACACTGTCATGGGTGCTAGAATTTATTCTCCTGCAGGACATTCTATAACGATAAAGCGGGGGAAAAGAGAAGCTAACGTTGTTGATAGGAAAAAGTTTGATGCATGGCTTGCCTCTAAAGCCATTGATTCTGGTGCGGAAGTTACAACACAGGCAAAGGTCAAAGAGTTCGTTAGAAAACAGAGCAAAATCCAGAGCGTGCGAGTTAGTACTGAAGGAGATGATGAGTATAGTGCAAGAACATTTGTGATTGCAGAGGGTTCTCGATGTCGTCTTTCAGGGAGTGTCGGTTTCCCAGTTGTCCAGAGATCAAACAAATACCCTGCATATCAGTACGAAGTTTCTGGAGTAGATATTGACGAAAACATTGTAGAAATGTTCTATGGAAAACAGGTCGCACCAGGTTTCTTTGCATGGATTATCCCGCTCGGTGAAAAAAGAGCCAGAATTGGATTGGCTGCTCGAAATAAGTCAAAGATTCGGCTTAATGCTCTGATGCGTCATCATAATATCATCTCTGAAAGAATGAAGGGAATGAAGATAGAACGTTCACTTGGAGGAATTGTGCTGGTAGGAATGCCAATATCCAAGATGACGATGGAAAATGTTGTAGCCGTCGGGGATACCGCAGGAATAGTGAAAGCAACCACAGGAGGAGGCGTGGTCTTAGGGGGGATGACTGCAAGGGTAGCAGGGAAGATTGTTGCAGATTCATTATCAACTGATGGATTTTCAGGGAAGTCACTTTCTCAATTCGATGGAAAATGTAAGGCAATGGTCTTCAATGAACTGCGGATGATGTATTTGGCACAAATGGCATTGACTTCCCTAGATGACAAAGGACTAGATTCAGTTGTCAAAGATGCAGCCTCCAAGGGACTTCTTGATGTGGTCAAGAGTGAAGGTGATATGGACCTTCAGGGAAATGTGATCAAAAGACTGCTAAAGGACCCACGAATGATCTTGACTGGGCTTCGAGCAATTAGGTACATCAATCCGTTTTTATGACCATATGATGCTGACGAAATACCCAGAGGAAATCCAGATGACTGACGCACAAGAGAATGGAGTATTGGTAACTGCTCAGAAGCTGATAGAACAGCATACACTCTGTGACAAATGTCTAGGTCGTCAATTTGCGTGGCTCAGTACGAATACAACTAACTATGACAGAGGACATTCTCTGAAACTTACCTTGTGTATGTCAGCAGATGCACAACTGAAATCTGGAAAGAAAGAGATTGGTAGTAATGCCTTACGATCGCTTGCGGGTAATGGTATGTTTGAGCCAGCGAGAACTATTGCAGAGAAGAATGGCATCGAGTTTGAAAAGCAAGAAACTTGTTATCTTTGCACAATCGATGATGAATCGGTATTCGAGAAAATCCCATTAATTGCAGAAAGGATTGTTGGATTAGCAAAAGATATTGAGTTTGAATCATTTCTGGTTGGATCTATACCTCCTCCATTGCTTGCAGAACGTCAAGACGAATTGAGTGGTATCCATTCAATAATGCATGCGGAAACCCTGAAATCTCAATTAAATCGTGAACTTGGAATACAGCTTCATGAGTTATTACAGAAACCTGTTGAATTCATGAAACCAGATGTAGTATTTGTTTATGCAATGGAATCAGATGAACTGAAGGTTCAGATCAATCCGGTATTCATCTTTGGAACATACAAGAAACTGGTCAGAGGAATTCCTCAAAGTAAATGGGACTGCAAGAAATGCAGGGGTAGAGGGTGCGATGAATGCAATGGAACGGGCCGCAAGTATCCAGATTCAATATCTGAATATGTTGGAGTTCCTGCACAGAGTATTATTGATGGGTCCAGATTCAAGTTTCACGCTGCAGGAAGAGAAGATATTGATGTTCTCATGCTTGGGGATGGGCGACCTTTTGTTGTAGAAATAACAGAACCAAGGATAAGAACACCTGACCTTGAAGAGATTGCTAAGAGTATCAATAAGGAAGCAGAAGGAAAAATTGAGGTTTATAATCTAGTTCTCACTGATAGATTCAAACTCCAAAAGCTCAAGGAAGATGCCTCAACCAATGTAAAGGAGTATGAGGCACTTATTGAAACAGAGAAACCTGTGACGGCTAAGGAACTAAAGAAAGTGGAGAAGGAGTTCAAAGGAGTAGAGATTGAACAGAGAACTCCTCATCGAGTTTCTCACAGACGGGCAGATTTGGTGAGAAAGAAAGCAGTTCATGAGATATCTTTGAAGAAACATAAAGATGGACTTCTCAAAGCGACCTTCAAGGTTCAAGGCGGAACATACATCAAAGAATTGATCTCTGGAGATGAAGGGCGAACTATTCCATCGATAGCTGAGAAATTAGGAACTAGTTGTAAATGTGCGGAATTGAATGTCACTGCAATCTACAGTGAAAGCTCCTAGCATGACCAGACTAACAAAAAGCATAGCTGTTGCGAAATGCTTAAGTGGCGAACCAAGAGGTCATGCTGGAACTCGGATGCAGTTCAGCCTAGGCAGAGCACCGAGTGGCAATAATTCGTAGTGAT
>JAEOSL010000008.1 GCA_016840385.1 Candidatus Thorarchaeota archaeon
CCACCTGTACATCTGAATTATGCACAGGTGGTCGTGACGGTGTCATCCGATTATATGATGCAAATAGCTCAGAGATTGCATTCTTAGCTCAACACGATGTTGGTGGAAGTATCTTATCCATCAAGATAGCAGATGCTAATAATGATGGAATGATGGAAATAGTAGTAGGTCGAGCGCTTAGCCTCTCCGAATCTCCTGGGGAAGGTGGCACAGTCCAGGTCTTTCGATATGCGGCTAGTGGTCAACTAGAGGTTATCGGAGAATTTGCAGTTGACAAGTTTGTAACCACCGTTTACGTGACAGATGTCACTGGCGATGAAAAGAACGAGATCATTGTCGGAGGAAGTGATTCGACTCTCAGACTCCTTCAAATGGATACTGAGAATAATATTACACAATTCTGCATGCACAAGCTGGAAGATATGCCCCTGGCCATCGGAACCTGTGATGTAATTGGTGACGAGATTGAAGAGATTGTCACAGGCAATCGTGACAATACATTGAGAATATTCAAGGTAACTGACCATTCATTAGAACAGATTGAAGCTTTAGAATTACCATCTCCTGTAGTATCTCTTGCATCTGGTGATATTCTTGGAGACCGAAAGATGGAACTCGGTGTTGTAACTAGAGATGGTTCCATCAGGGTGTATCGTAACGAGGAAAGCAAATTCGACCTCTTCTCATCATTAGATGATGTCAATGCACTATCTATTCGAATTGAAGAAATCAATGCAGATCACATGGATGAAGTTGTCATTTCAACAAAAGACCACAAGATTCGATTCTACAATCTGTATATGGCAGACCTCATAGAGCTAGCAACAGTCGAGATTGGCAAGAAGATCCTTTCAATCAATGTTGGCGATGCCGGCGGTGACGGTCGCAAAGAGGTACAGGTCGGAGTTTCTGATGGTCCCCTGAAGGTTATCGAGGGACTCTACAAAATTATTCCAAACTTTGAGGTCAGCTCAGATGCAAAGACCGGAACTGAGTTGTCTGGAAAGATTACTGTTTACAATATCAGTGATGAACCAGTTACTGGAATCGCTGGTAAGATTTACCATTTCCCCAAGGATAACATGGATGTAGACCCACAGCAACTTCGTTTCGACCTTGCTGCTGGTGAGAGCAAGAGCATTGATGTTCGTCTTATGCCTAAAGCAGAAGGGACAGTCATTGTTCGACCCATTGTTCTCATGTGGACAGATGCCAGTGGAACAGTTAAGCAAGTCACAACACCCGAGACCGCAATCCTTGTTGAACAAGGTGCATCCGTTGCAGCTCCTGCTGATCTTGCACCTGTACCAATAGAGCCCATTGAAACGAGTACAATGGAAGAAACAATCATCGAAGAAGATTCTCCATTTGGACCAGTTACTGGGACTGGTTTTGGTGACGTTGATGTTGAACAGAAAATGGCTGCTCAGAAAATCCTTGAAACTACACTGTCTGATGACGGTAGTGACTCACTAAAGGCTGCAGAACATCTTCTCGATCAGCTCTTTGGAGCTGACGAAACCTCCGCAGCAATGACCGAGATTGATGATATTGAAGCACTCATAGCAGAACCTGCCCCTGAAGAAGCTACCACAGTTGTAGAAGCTGCAGTTTCTGATGTTGAGAGTGCAATGGTCACTGAAATTAAGAACAGACGTCCAAAGGCACCACGACCTGGTGCTGCTCCTGACTCCTATCAATACTTATTCAAACTCATGGTAATCGGAGAAGGTGCTGTTGGAAAAACCACTTTGGTCAACCGTTATGTTACTGGAACTTTCGAACGTGACTACAAAACAACAATCGGAAGTCAATTTGCCGTTAAACTCACTTACATCTCACCTCCTGAGGCCGAGTACGCAACTGGGATTAAGATCCAGGCATGGGACGTTGCCGGACAAGCGCGATTCAAGGCAGTGCGCAAGATGTACTACTCTGGTGCAGCAGGAATCATCATAGTGTTTGACGTTACTCGAAGGCGTTCCTTTACAGAGTTAGCGAAGTGGATTCAAGAAGCTGATGAGTCGATTGGAGCTAGAGTGCCAATTCTCCTTGTTGGAAACAAGACAGACCTTCCAGACCGAGCAGTTCCCTCTGATGAGGCAAAGCGCTGGGCTGAAGACAATGGTTTCCTATACTTGGAAAGCAGTGCAAAAACAGGTGAGGGTGTTGGTGACATGTTTACTGTTCTTGCAGAAATCATGTGGCACGAAGCCCGAAGGATATCTGATGAGAAGAAGACTGAGATTTAATCTAGTCCTGCGGTGTTTTCCAGCAGGAGAGATTGAGTTTACTCTTCACCCAAGAATTTTCAATTTCTACGTTAGTAGACCTATCAGGATTTGTACAGAGACACCAAAGTGAACCATTTCTGTTCTTCTCACCGACACAAAAGAAGCAGTTCTGACAGCGCTTCAAGACCAGTATATTGTCATTGTATACAAGCGGATCTGACCGCTTCTTTGTAGTTTCAGTGGATTTTGCGTACTCTTCCAGCGCTTCTGCCAATTTTCGCTCTGCATCACTGGTTCCCATTTCATCTTGTACGAAATCCACAGCCTCTTTCATTTGTGCTGCTAATCCAGACACATCCTTGACCACAATGGAATCCAAGATCTCAGCAACAATTCCATTGTCTGGTGGTAATTCTTTTTCGATTACTGGCTGTTCTTTCTCTTGTGGTGGTAACTCTTTCTCAACTTGTTTTTCACTTGCATCTGGGAAGAAACACCGTCGAATATTGTCATCAATAGTATCACTATGGGGATCTGATGTCACATGATGCGTTGGTACTTGTGTTTCTCTCTTGGTTCGTTCCAGCTTCTTTTGCACATCTTTCTTGAGCATCATTCTGATGTAATCTTCATCATCTACTTCCTTTGGAGCCCTACCACCGACCATAGCGTCCACTTTGATGAAGTCATCTAATAGCTGTGACACTGAAAAATCATCAATTGTTTTGTGTTTCTTTCTGTTACGCATGTTCCAGTACAATCCATGGTGGCCGGGTCAATCGAGGTTTCCCGAGGCATCTCAATAATCATTTCCGGTCGTGTACTAATAAAACACCTTTGGAATGTAGATGGTGAATCAAAGATTTGTGAATCAGTCTTGTGGAGCTTTCCAACATGGGAGATTCATTCTACTCTTCACCCAGGATCCCTTAGCAACTGCATGAGTCGATCTAGCTGGATTTGTGCAATGACACCAACATGAGCCGCTGACCTTCTTCTCTTTGACACAGAAATAGCACGTCTGGCAGCGCTTAATTGGGGCTCGTTTCTCTGAAATGATTGGTGTGGCCTTTTTCTTCTTACTGGCAGGTGGATCTTTTCTATACTTCTCCAATGTTTTGTGTGCGGCACGCTTTGATTTACTGGAGCTCACTTCATCCTGTAGGAATTCTACAGATGCTTTCATTCTATCAGTCAATGCGGGTTCTTCCATCATGTCCTGAGTTTTCATAATCTCATCAATATCTGCTTCATCTTCAGGCGTCACGTCATTTTCACAAGCAATAGGAAATACTTCTTCCATTGGTTCTGTTGGCTGTGGAGGTGATTTCTCAGTAGGTGCTGTTGGAGAAGTCACTGTATCGTCATGTGTTCTCGTGGGAAGAGTTCCCTTCTCTCTCTCAAGCTTTCTCTTGTTCTCTTTTTCAACCATCATCCGAATGTACTCGTCATCATCCATTCCCTTTCGTTTACTATCATCTTCAACATCCAAATCTACAAATTCATCAAGCAGTTTTGTAATGGATACATCGTCGATGGTCTTTGTTCGCTTTTTCCTACGCATGATTTGTAACGGCCCTTTTCCTGGTGTAACATTGGTTCCCCTTTGTGCTACCTATGAAGATTACTGAATGAACGGTTATAAAATCTCTATTGTGTTGGCATCTGCACTATGGAACTACGTTAGCTCCCTCATCAAATGCTACAATATTTGCTGATTTTGACCCAAAAAGAGATTCCAGAGATTCGCGTATACCTTCCAGAGATACGGGGGTTTGAGTTACGGATCCCATTGCTCCCAGAATATAGGAGTTCAACATCTTCATTGAACCAATCTGAGTAAGGGTCTCTTCTGCATCTAGGATAAAGACTTGCTTGCACAGTTTGTTCAGAGATTCGATGATTCGCTCAATTGCTGGATATTCTGCTGGTTCATTGTTAGAAACAACCGTAGGAATTTTTGTCTGACTAACTATTGCAACCGTTCTTTCTCCCGCAAATTTAGCTGCAGCTCGAAGTGCTTCTAATGGTTCCAAACCTAGAAGGATGTCAACTTCTCCCTTTGGAATCAATGGTCCCCAGTCGGTTGTTCCAATTCTGAGATGCGTGAGAACACTTCCGCCTCTTCTTGATGCTCCAAACGTGTCGCCAACGACAGGTCGCAAACCTGATTGTATTGCCGCCTCTGCTAGAATTCTACCACAGACAAGATTACCCTGTCCTCCAACTCCTGCCACTAAAATATTGAAGGGGTCTTGCATTACACTCGCTCCTCCTTTATTGCATCATAAGGACAGACAGCAACACAAGCTCCACACTGGACACATAGTTGATCGAGGATTTCTGGATGACCGACAGCTTTGTCCCAATTGATAGCAGGGCAAGCAAAATCATGGACACAAATGAGACACTTCTCACCTTTGCATAGGTCACTGTTAATTCTGTAAGATATCCCTTCTACCGCAGGTTCTCTTCTTGCTACTTCTAGCCTACACACACTATCAAGCAATAGCACTTTCAGTCCATCTTTGCTAATTGTTGAATGAAGAAGATCCACCAGTTCGGGAATGTTGTTGGCATCACTTCTGGCATAGAAATCTGGCTCGATGGCTTTGACAATCTCTTCAATCTTCACTCGTTTCAGATTCACTTCTTGATGAACCGCGCCTGGGTGTGTCTGAAATCCAGTCATAGCTGTGGTTTCATTGTCGAGGATAACAAATGTAAGATTGGCTCCCTTATGTTTTGCATTTATGAGACCTGGAATGCATGCGTGAAAGAATGTGCTATCACCAGCAACGGCTATCACTTTTGAATCAAATCCAAATCGCTCAAGCTGACCCAGACCAGAAGCAACTCCTATTCCAGAACCCATCGCCTGCATTGTGGTCATTGCTCTATCATAGAATACGCCAAGTGAATAACATCCAATGTCCCCTGCTACTACCAATTTGTCATTGGCTCTTTTTCGTACCTTTCGTACTGCCCAGTAAAAATTACGATGTGTACAACCTGCACAGAATGTAAGTGGTCGTGGTATCAGGATATCTGAATCAAATTGCTCTCTTCTGGTGAGCTTAAGTTTCAATATTTTCGCAATCGTTTCGAGCATGACATCTGTTGTCATTTCTCCAAAAGCTGGAACTGTCCCGTTCTTCTTGCCATAGAACTCTGGGATTTCGTCTAACTCAAGTGCAAGAGACCTCACTTCTTCTTCTACAAATGGATCTATCTCTTCTGAGAACAGAACTCTTCTTGTCTTCTTGAGAGCCTTTGTGATAACTTTCCTTGGGAGTGGATATGTGGTAACGAGATTCACTACTTCGATATTCTTCACTTTCAATAGATGAATTGCTTCTTCCGAATATCGTCTACTGATACCACTTGAGATGATTAGAAGGTCCACGTCTTTCGAGGTCGGTTTTGTATTCCATGATGAGTTATCGAAAACGTCACGGATTCGTTCTATTTTATCTAGTAGGTCTCTATGTTTCAAATGGGGCGATGGAACATTGAACAGATTTTCAGGTAACGGTCTTGCAGTCCAAATATGCTTGAGGTCTTCTCCCATAGAAACAAGACCCCGGGAATGACTGAGCCTGGTTGTGCTACGAATTAGTACTGGAACTTTATGTTTTTGGGATAACTGAAAGGCAAAAGGAACAATGTCTTTTGCCTCTTGATAGGTTGATGGTTCGAGTAGCGGAATCTGAGCAGCTTTCGCATAAAACCGAGAATCCTGTTCGTTACTGGAACTATGCCCTCTAGGATCATCACAAACTACGATAACTAAACCGCCTTTACCCGTTCCAGATAGATTCAGGTTAAGAAGGAAATCTGATGCAACATTCAAGCCAAGTGATTTCATTGAACAGAGAGCTGGAATCCCTGCCCAGCTTGCACCAGCTGCAGCCTCGAGAGCTACTTTCTCATTCACACTCCATTCTACATAGATGCCATATTCTTCAGACATCTTCTGCAATGTTGTAGCAATTTCTGTAGAAGGTGTACCAGGATACGAAGCACAGAAAGCAACACCTGCTTCCAGTGCTCCCCTTGCAATCGCTTCGTTGCCACTCAGGATTGTTTCAGCATTAGCAGGAGTCATTATCTCACAACCCAACGACCTATCAGAAAACACTTTCGAATTTGATTTGCCTTTCCAGAAGAGAGAAAAAGGAGAACTTCTATTGAGAGAGAGTACCACAATGCCTGAAGAACGAGAGAGTGAGTCTAAAATAGTGAAGAAAATCACTTCACTTCATTCGATATCCCATGACAAAGACGTAGATGGAATCAATTCAGCTGCAATTGTCTGGAGATACGCAAAATCAAGAGGACTCGATTTCAGTGTAACTCTAACTGATTATGGGGGATTTGAACCAGTATTCTCCAGCATTGCTTCTAGACGAGATACACTCATCGTCGTGTCTGATTTGGGCGTGGATGATACTACCTTAGATATTGTAGTAACCAGTCTTTCTCGTGCTATTTCTCAGGGTTGTAAGATTGTTTGGCTTGATCATCATCAATGGCCTGAGAAAGCAATCAAAGCAATTCTTGCACTTCCTAACAAACCAGTTCTTAGAATCAATCACGACTTTTGTGCTGCAGAAATTGCACACAAGGTTCTGATGCCTAGAGACGAGATAAGTGCTGAACTTGCTCGCATCGCTCATGATACTGATTTCAATCTCAGGGAGATTGATGGTGCAACCGCACTAACTGATGCTGTTTCTGTAATTCGTTTTGGTGCTATAGACCGTCGTGAAGATGTGTCTGATGCACTCTATCCTGTACTCTCAAACCTTGCCGAGAGTGGTTTGGAAGGCGTTTGGATTGATAGCTCAAAGAAATTCAAGGACACTATTTTGCAGAAACGCGTTGATCACTATCGCAAGGACAAGACGAAGAAGATGCGAAAAGCAATTGCAGGTCATTGCGACAATGTCATTCATGACCGTCTTGTTCGGGTCGTGGAAATACCAAGTGGAGTGACCTCGACAGATCTGGGGACATTTGCTGCTAAGGAAGAAAATCTCCAGATTGACGGTCAATCATTGAAAGTAGCTGATTTACTCTTTATGTTGAGTCAGGGTGGAATGCTCGGAATTCGAAGAGGTCATGATACTGTTCTTTGCAATATGGTTGCAAAACAGTTCAATGGTGGTGGACATCCATTTGCTGCTGGAGGTGAGTACGGTCTCTATGATGATTTTCAGGCGGTCTGTGATGATCTCTTCCAAATTCTAACAAAGAGTACAGACTGGCTCGTAGATGCTTAAACTCATTCTTTAGCTATCAGTTGTTTTATCATATCTATAATATCAATTCCTTCAGCATGGATTTTGTCGAATGTGTCTACTGCATCATCAATTAATCCAGGGTTATCCTTTCGATGTACTAGTGCTGCCATATCTGATTCTGCGGCATGAGTGAGATAGAGTAGCATCTTCTCTCTATTCAGACACACCATTCTGTATGTCTTGATGTTCTCCTTCGCTAATCTGATGGTAATATTCCCAGTAGATGACAGACTCATGAATGCCTCTCCGATGTTTTCCATGAAATTCGCAATTAACTCAGTTGAGAACGAAACCTCCCCTTGTGGCATCAAAAGACCAATTATCTTGACTCCATCTACCGCTCGTCCCATGAGGCTCATTTCAGTCATGCCCGGTTGGTCCAATCCTCCGTCAAGCAGACTTGCAGATGCAATAACTCTGATCTCATCTCCTGCCTTAGATGGTTTCCCAAATTCTCTGATGATTGAACTGCGAACATTTTCGATACCTTCAATGATAATTGATTCACCTGATGATTCCAATCCCATTAGTTGATTGTATATGACAAAAGCAATACTCTCTGAATTAACGTTTTTTAGCAGGTTCAATTTGGTCGAAGTTTCTATTTTCCTAGTCTGGAGTTTTGCAAGAGATTCCTCCTGCTTCTTTTTTAATGAATTGATAATTCCTGCTTCTGATATTGCATATTTTCTTGGTGTCTGTACGGGATCTATGACCAAATATCCCTCTTCATTCAAGTTTGATAAGTGTCGGTAGATGTATGCTTTGGTATGATCAAGATGCTTGGCAATTTCTTTGTATGTCACGAATATTGATGGTCCTCCAGCAGCTGCCATTACTGCTTTCAGTATAGTCATCTGACTTGCATTTACATCAATTCCTAACAAGCTGAAATTGATTGAATCCGCTCTACCTGCCAAACTCAATCCCCCCCTAAATCTGCGATGTCAACCCCTGCTTCATAATCGGCATCAAAAGTTTCTATTGCATTATCAACCAAATCTGGATTTGCGCTCCTTGGTATCCATGTTGCAGACATTGGTTTCTCAGAAACTATCAACACAATTCCCTCATCATTTCTTCCAACAAATTGGTAGGTGGAATCCTTTCGTTCACAAATCCTGAATCCTGGATTATATCCTTGTTCTCGGTAAGCTAACGTAAATCTCTTGAATAATTCTTGCTGTTGTTCAGATACTTTACCATGTTCGACACCATGAAAGATAACTCCTTCTGCCATTAGTTTTCCTAATCTCTCTACTCTCATTGCTGTAAACATATCCGGTCGAGTCAGCCACTCCATAGCAAATCTAACAAGGTCTCCTTTCTTGGCGGTACTATAGATCTTATCATCTAACAGTTGGAAAACACTTTCCCAACCTTCTGCGAAAATCGGTTTCTCAATCTTTTGCTCACCAGCAGCAAGTGCAAGCATATCCTCCTTCAGACTGTCAATGCCCATCCTGGAGATTTTCTCAATTTCTGAATCAATATCGGCGAGTTCATTTTCGTACTTAGATGTTGCTTCCTTGATTGTTTTGCGAAAAACATCATGCATGAGCCCAACATCAGAATTGTATCCATGCTTGTACTCGCTTCTGTCCACTCTTAAGAATCCTATTTTCTCCAATCCTGACAAACTTCGATAGATAAGAGAGTCTTTTCCTTTCTTACCGCCCTCTTCAGTTGCTAGCTGAGCTCTGATAGTTTCAAAATCAACGAATGTTGTAGGGTCACCTTGACTCTTCAATATCGCTCCGAGGATCACTATATCTTTCCTAGTCATTTCAAAATTAAGAATCTCGAATACCTTTTGAAATCGTTCTTCAATCATGTCCCTCTGCCCATCCCTTACTTACCATTCTCCCTATTCTCCTGATAAGACTTTTCGAATTATTGCTTCGGGTGCAGCGCCCAATTCCTCGAAGTCCTTCGGAGTAATATCCAGAACCGACTTTGCATTCTTCCAATCCTTGTCGAAAGTTTTCACTGCATTATCAATAAGGTCTGGATTAAACTCTCTGGTTATCCATGTTGCAGTTACTGGATTTTCAGCAATAATGAGTGCCATACTCTCAGTATTGAAGCTGACTTGGTTGTATGTCTTAGGTCCCGAATACAGCCTTCCATCAAACTTCTTACCCCGAGCTCTCAGGTCACGAACTTCTTGCATCATACCTATTAGACCGTGTAGACTTTCTTGAACTCCCGAATCTTGTTCTGCTTGGAATATATCAGTTGAAATAAGATACCTTACTTCCGCACCTTGCTCCGTTGCATCAAAGAACCTCTTTACTCGGGCTTTTGATGTTTCAGTTATGAATGGTCCCACCCAGAGTAACGTTGCGCGAATGATGTCCCCTTCTCCCGCCTTCTCAAGCATGTTGAACCGTAAGACCCTATGAAGTTCCTCAACACCCCGTACTATTCGAGAGCTGACTTCTTCTGTTCTTCCTGTAATCCCTTTGACAAATTCCTTTGAAAGGTGTCCACAGTCTAATGCCGATACTTCTGTGAGTTCAGTTTCAATCTCTCTCTGCTTGGCTTCAAGCTCCTCGATCTTCCTACCCTTTAGTTCCTCAAACCCCGCCATCAGTGTATTGACATCAGCCAGATACTTCTTCCGATGGGCTGTTGGATTTTCTGGCCTGACAAGCTTGGTTTCCGTGAGCATCTTCAGTACTCGATGAACCCACGCCTTTGTCAGTTTCGTGTTAGGTTCATCCTTCAGAAGCTGATCATAGATATCTGCAAATGCTAGTGGGCTTGGTGAATCTTTCTGAAGTTTGAGAATAACTTCCAGTATACTCATCATGCGAGAATCCTTCTCTCCAGAAATGAATCCAAATATCTCCAAGTCCTTTGCAAGTTTCTTCTTTACTGGAATTTGTACACACCTCTACTCAGTCATGGGTATTGTTTGAAATCAACGAGTTACTAACTTTATGACTGTATACAACCACACGATATATATATCCACCTAGGCATAGATATTCTTGGCAGCTACTTGCTGCCAACTCCGGGTGGATGGTTTTCCATTCACAGCGGGCATGGTACAGGGCAAAAACGAAGCAGGTTGGTACCCGGGGGGGTGTCCCCTGCTTCTCCTTTTCTTCAATCTTCTTTTAGAGTCCGCTTATTGCAATGCTTTTCATGTAGCCAACACCTAGCTTCATGACCATTGGGAGAAATTCGGAAAGTAGTTTCATGTAAGTGCCTATTCCTGCATGGCCCTGAATCAACGCATTGAGTGTCTGGGCGTCCAGTTTACCTCCAAGCACAATCTCTGCAGCGGCAATAGGATCATTGTGCATGGCAAATTTGGAAACTGCCCACATTCCTTTACCGGTGTTAGTTATGTTCGAGGCGAGCTTGCTCTTTCTGTAATCCTTCTCATAGAGTTCAACGCTTTTCTTTGAGAAGTCGTCAGAGTCTACCATTCTCTTTGCATGCTTTGCTAGCACTTGACCTGCGTGGAAACATGTGGTCACGCCACCTCCTACAATGGACGAAACTTGACCTGCTGCATTCCCCGTTAGTGCGACACCTGCGTCGGTGAATTTGGGGATGATCCCGGCACAGGGTACAACGCCGCCATTGACTGAGTCGATTTTTGCGTTCTGAGTTTCGGGATGGGTCTTCATGTATTTCCTGAGAACGTCTTGCATTGGAGGGAGTTTGTCCCAGTTGGCTTTCGATGAAGGAACTCTGCCAATTCCAAGATTGATCTCGGTTTCTGAACGTGGATAGAGCCACAA
This sequence comes from Candidatus Thorarchaeota archaeon, assembly GCA_016840385.1. The sequence continues at coordinate 11,299 of JAEOSL010000008.1, forward strand.
ATAACCGAGGCCTACGTCTTTGCCGACGTAGAAATACGCAGTGTTGGGATCTATTCCTTTGCAGTTAGTAAGCTTGAATCTGTAGCCATAACTGAGAAGCCACTTTGGATGAGTGAAGCCTGCGGTTTCTGAGACCCTGCTGAATGAGCCATCCGCACCGATTGTTAGATTTGCACGTGCTTCTTCATCTTGATTGTACTTGACTCCAACGACGGAATCCCCCTCTTTGATAACTGACTTGACACGTGATTCGTATCTGAACTCAGCACCATCTGATAGTGCTCGGTCTCTCATGAGTTCCTGACAGTTGTCCTCATCAAATAGGTACGAGTTACCAAGATGTTTTCTGTCTACGACGACATTGGACCCTGTATCTAGACTCTCACCGATAATTGAGGTGTACTTGTTGCCAATATATTCGGAATCTGGTTTGACCCTGAGAAAATTCAATGCCTTGTCGGTAACAAGTTCCCCCATGAGGGAATCTGTGACCTGTTTGCGCTTCTCAAGCACGAGGGTCTTCAAACCATACTTTGCGGTTCGTTCCGCTGTCATGAGCCCTGCGGGGCCAGTTCCAGCTACAATCACATCGTAGACCATGGTAAAATCACCTGGAATGATAAGGAAACATTCAGAGTATCGTGGCTATAATCATTTCTCTGAAGTGGTAAATTTCAAAATCAGGTCAGTCGGCAAAATATAATACGAGTGCACTCTATCGACCTATTCCTGCTGTGAATATTATGAGAGCCAAGTCCATTGGATACACCGTTTACATGGTCCTTTCAATTTTGGTCAGTTTGACAATTGCCGCAATTCCGGCTATTCTATTCTTTGGATGGTTCCTGTTACATTTTACCAACTTTTTGAATAGTATGGGTTTTCCATTTTCAACACTCTTTGAGTGGGCATTACCCCTCTTGCAAGGAACTATCGATCCTATCGTGATCCAATATTTCTGGGTCCTTGTCTTCTTTGTTCCTGTAGGTCTGACTTGCTATACAATATTCTTGGTATGTCTACTTGGAATGTTCAAACTATCAAGGAAGGGTATTCCCTTCCTAGAGGATGGATACTACGAATCTGATTCCGAAGCTTGGTTACTATACGAATACTATGAAATCTATTATGTCCTGTTTCCATTTTTTGCTGGATTCTTCTCGGCGTTCCTTGATACGAAACCACGACATCAAGCATTTGGATGCAAAATTGGAAAGAACTCTGTTGTTGGAAGTGGGAAACTGTTCAATCCTGAACGTACGATAATCGGTGACAATTGTTTCTTCGGATATAACGCGATACTGAGTGGTCACGTATATGAGAGTGGTCGGTTATACCTCAAGACCGTGAAACTGGGAAACAATGTTACAATTGGTGCCAACGCAGTAGTTTTAGCAGGAGCTGATATTGGTGATAATGTCATTGTTGGTGCCAATGCTGTGGTGCCAAAGGATACGGTCATCCCACCAAATACTATCTGGATTAATGGCAAGGCAACCCCCCGTAAGCCAAGAGAATAGGTGGTCTATTTGCGTTTACTGATGTTACATTCCGAAAGTTTCTGGTACCGCCCCAACGAGTCTGAAGAAGAGAAGACTCAGATTGGAGAGTCAATTCTCGTTTGGATTCATTCTGAAGAAACAGATGAGGAGAACCGAAGTAGTGTTCTTCGAAAGATGGTCAAAAATATCCGGTGGCTCTCAAAGAAAGTAGAGTGCGAAACAGTGGTGCTCCACTCATTTGCTCATCTGGATGATAGTAAAGCTAGTCCTGACTTTGCTGACGCGTTGATAGAAGAAGTGGCAATGAGGTTACGTGATCGGGAGTTTCACGTGCATATCGTACCCTTCGGTCATTTCTACGAATTTAATTTGCATGTGAAGGGACCCTCGTTAGCAAAGGTCTTCAAGAAGATAGATTGAGTGTGGTGAAAAAGAGGGGAATGGTCATGCATTATACATGACCACTTTGGATAGAATAGCTGTTTCTTTTGAGATGAATAACACAGAGCCTACCTCTGGAAGGATGTTCGGTAAACTTCAACCCTTACTTGGGACTTGAGTCTATGTAGAATAATTTGGTGAAAAAAACTATGTCCGTGAAAGTTTCGCTTGACCCTCTTGATCAGAAAATCCTGAAAGCTTTGGAAGAGCTTGGAACAAAAGTGTCAACTCGGGAACTTAGCGAGCGATTAGATGAACCGAGTAGAACCATCAGATATCGCATCTCAAAGATGAAAGAGAAAGGGATTATTTGTAAGGACAAAGTTCAAACACATGAAAGAAAGCTAGGTCTGGCAGAATACATACTCGTTGTGACCACTTCACCATCTACTGAATCCACTTTGGAGAAGATCTTGGAAGAAATTCCTGCATTCTACTACTACGCCCCGACATACGGTAAATATGAGGGATATCTCATCTACACTGTATACCCACTCAGTAATCCTCGGATGGTACCCGATTTAGCGGCGGAGCTGAAGAAGCGTGGATTGATTGAAGACTACTATATGTTCGATGTTGTGGATTATCAACGAAATGAGGTAAAGTTCGGAGAACTTGAATCATGGGACTGGGACAAGTGGTCTAAGAAAATCTCTAAGATAATGAAGAGGACAAAAGAGATAGTCCTTGATTTAGAGGAATTTCCACAGATTGTTAGTTTTGACTCCAAAGATATTATGATTCTAAAACATATGGTGGAGAACCCAGATATCACGCTACGAGAACTAGGTGAGATATTGGAATTATCACAACCGCAGGTTCATAATCGAGTCAAGAAACTAGAGGAATCCGGGATCATCAGGGGTTACAAACTTTCCTTGATGCCTTATGATTCTGGCATGACTGTTCTCTGCTTCTTCAAATCTAAGGATGCTCGAAAGATTCTACTCTGGTTTGACGAACTTCCGTTTTATCACCAAATCACATTAGAAAGTGGTAATCATTTCTTCGTGCAGATTTTCTTGCCATCAACAGACACGAATGACTTCTTGAACAGCCTTAGAAATCTAAGAGAGTATACCGATGAAACCTTCGTTCAGTTTCTCCTTAAAGGGGTACACAAAGGCTACGGTCACTTGATTGACTGCTTCAGCGAGGGTACTGAAGGATGGAAATTTAGATACGATGAGTTCATAGAAACAATTGATAATCTCACAAAGAAAGAGGTCTAAACTTCGCATTATTATTAGATGAGTTCTTAACGTCTTAGACAGACGTGAGATTGCGATGACCAAACCCAAGTATACTCCTCGAGGTTATCAGACCTATATTTTAGATAGAGTGAGTGAGAATCAGGATACTCCTCTCTTGTTGGAGTTGGATTGTGGGCTTGGGAAGAGATTCATCACACACCAAATTGTTGCAGAGAAATTTCCTGATACTGGAGTTCTCATCGTTGTTCATTCATCCTCATCGCTTGTTGAAACTGTTGATTATCTCAAGGGTGAATATGGAGGTCTCGAAGATGATCTTGGGGAATTGTCGTCAAGAGTTCGTTCTGGGTATCGCAAGATGAATCTGAAAGAGAAACGTGTTATTGTTGCTACACCTCAGGTTCTAGCAACCACCTTCCAGAAGGACCCTTCAGTGTTTGACCGATTCAAAATCGTTCTGATAAACGAAGTAGACACATTGGTACGAAGAGCTGGAGGACGAACTGCTCTTGTTTTTCCTTGGCCAACCCTGCTCATGTATATCAAAGACAAGTGGGTGATTGGGATGAGTGGCACACTCCGTGATGACCATGCGGTCTTTACACAAGAGCAGGTTGAGATTCGTAACGAACTAGATACACTGAAGGAGTATATTCCAGGGGCTCAGCTAATCTCAATGGAAGACCTCTATGGAACTGACGTCGAAGATTTTCTTGAACCAACATTTCTTACAGTCCATACAGTAAATGATTCAAAGATTCGTTCAATCTCGAAGGTTCTAGATGAACTCATCCGCAATACTAGGATGGAGATTATGCAAGAGCTGGAAGAAGATGGTAACTTGGATATGGTTGATGGTGACTCTCGACGGGTTCACATGCTTCTTGAACGTCTGCCGATAACTGATGAACTGAAGGGGTGGTATTCAGGACTCCTCATGCTTCGGAAGTATATCTATGCCATGCCCCCAAAGCAGTTCCTTCGCATGTTTTATGGTGATTATATCAAGCATTACTTCAATGTCAATGATCTACGAAAAGCATTCCCCACAATATCCGCAAAAACCACACAAGTTTTGAAAATCGCACTTGAACATAAGAAAACACTCGTACTCACATCTTACTTGGAGATGGTTTCTCAGATACAAGAAGTTCTAGAGAAATCGAATCTCAATGTACTCACAATCACTGGTCAGACAAGAAACAAGTCCGAAGTCTTACGTTCATTCAGAGAAGATACAGATCAACACGTTTTAGTCATGTCCCCCGTCGGTGAAAGAGACCTCGATATTCCCCATGCAGAAGTTATGGTTGTCTGTGATTCTATTAACACAACTAAGACAATGTATCAGAAATTCAAACGTACACGAGGTGGTCTAGTAATCATTCTTACGTATTCGGGAACTTCTGAGGAGCGAAAAGTTGAGCGTCTGATGGATACTATTCTGAAACGTTATCCTTGGTCTACAGCGATTATGGAGCCTGTAGGAGATAAGCTTGGATAGCCCTGTCATTACGATTATAAGAGTTTTAGACCCGCTGAGGGGTTGAATCACATTGACCGACGAATCTCCAATCTCATCAGACAAACAATTTGGTCTTGGGACTGATATAGTTGAGATTCGACGATTCAGGGAACTAGACAGAGATGCACCATTCTTCTCTCGGGTATTCACAAAGGACGAACTAGTCTATTGTAGTAAGTATGAAGATAATGCTCCACATTTTGCAGCAACATTCGCTGGAAAAGAAGCTGTCATCAAAGCAATGAATTCTCAAAAGCAGTTATCTGTTTCAGAGATCGAGATACTGAGAAATGTAGATGGCGCTCCGTATGTTAGCTTCGCAGAGAATACAGACGTTGAAGTACTCGTAAGTCTAGCACATTCTGAACACTATGCAGTTGCTGTGGCACTAGTGATTCCTAAATCACAATCAAGTAATGTTGAGATGTTTCGTAAACTACTAAACGAAACCATCCACGACATTCTACCAAGGCAGTGACCTATTATGAAGGAAATCCTCGAGTCAGTAAGGAACGATCCCTCGTATCTGAATCTATGGAGTGCATACAAGAAGATACAGGATCTCAACCTAACAGTTCCCGAGGATGATACGAATACAGTGCGTTTAGCTGTAATTGGTTCAACAACCTTAGAACCATTGGCCGCATGTCTTGATGTCAAGACTAGACTTGAAGGCTTTCATGTGGAGACCTTTGTTGGTGGCTTCAACACATATCGCCAGGAAGTTCTAGACAAGTCTTCTGACCTGTATAAAGCTAAACCTGATGTTGTAGTTCTTTCAATTGATGCTTGGTCCATACTGGATAAGTTGTTCCTGTCAAACTTTGTCAGGATGAGTATCAAGGAACGTCACGCTATTCAGAACGAATTAGTAGATAGTGTTCACTCTATTGTGTCCCGATTAGAATCCGAAACATCCGCACTCATTCTTGTGAACAACTTTGTAATTCCCATTTTCACACCTCTTGGAGTAGTAGATAATAAACAGAAAATTGGTTTGAAGCGATTCTTTGAGAGTACTAACAACCTACTAGCTGATAAACTTGAGAAGAGTTCACGAGGATTTCTTGTAGATTTGGAAAATATAGCTGGTGCTTTTGGAAAGTCGCGAATGATAGACTGGAATACGTGGTATCGGGGCTCAATCCCCTTCAGTAATGACTTCACCCCAATTCTTGCTGATGAATATGTCCGATATGTACGAGCTCTCAAAGGTCGCACAAAGAAGTGCATTGTATTAGATCTGGATAATACACTATGGGGCGGTATCATTGGAGAGGATGGTATCGAAGGGATAAAGCTTGGAAATACAGCTCCTGGAATTGAATATGTTGAGTTCCAGAGAAGCTTGCTTAGTCTTTACAATCGTGGCATCATTCTTGCAGTTTGCAGTAAGAACAATCTGGATGATGCCCTCAAAGTCTTCCGCGAACATCCATCTCAGGTGTTGAAAGAAGAGCATTTTGCTGCTATGAGAATCAATTGGCAGAACAAGGCCGCAAATATCGCAGAACTTGCCAAAGAGATCAACATTGGTCTTGATAGCATTGTCTTCATGGATGATAATCCAGTAGAACGTGCACAAGTATCACAGGTTCATCCTGATGTATTAGTTGTTGACATGCCGAAGAATCCCCGCCTATATCGTGAGATGATTGAGAATCTCAATGTATTCGACGTACTATCCCTGACAAGTGAAGATATGACTCGGGGAGAGATGTACGTTGGTAAACGGATACGCACTGAACTTGAGCAGAGTGCAACATCAATAGAAGACTTTCTCAGAACCCTTGATCTTAAGGTTCGAATCAATGAAGTAAATGATTTTGATACTCCTCGTGTAGTTCAGTTGATTGGGAAAACTAACCAGTTCAATCTCACAACTCGGCGATATACAGATGCTGAAGTGAGCGATTTCAGGAAATCTGATGATGTTGCAGTTTACAGTATGGCAGTCCACGACAAATTCGGAGATGAGGGAGTTGTTGGAGTAGCCATTGTGAAAAAGAAAGATGGCGATTGGTGGATTGATTCATTTCTCATGAGCTGCAGAGTGATAGGAAGGTCCGTTGAAACTGCATTTCTAGCAAAGATTGTTGCTGACGCGAAGAAAACAAATGCAGTTCGCATTATTGGAGAATATATTCCCACAAAGAAGAATCCTCCCGCTTCTGATCTCTATGAACGACATGGGTTTGGAATGCCAGCCACTTCTGATGACAATGTAATAAGCTGGATTTTGAATCTGGATGAACAGACGGTAGATGTACCTGAATGGATAGAACTTACTGAGGTATAACAATGACCGACTTTGACAACAAGCTTCTCGACATTCTTACAAGGGTTTTCCGAATTGAACGAGATGAAATCAAAGATGATTTAAAACGAAAAGACTTCGAACCTTGGGACTCTATGGCACATCTCATGCTAGTCAGTGAAGTTGAGAATGAATTTGAGATCTTTTTTGAAGATGAGGAAGTTGTTGACATCTGGACTGTCGCAGATCTCAAGAAGCTATTGAAACAGAAAGTTTCTCCCTAATCTTTCTGAGGTTCCAATTTCTGGACCATTCTAGCAGGGTTTCCTGCAAACATTGTTAGTGGGGGAACATCCTTACTGACGACTGCTCCTGCTGCAATAATCGCACCTTCACCAATTGTTACGCCTGGAAGAATTGTAGCTCCAGTTGCAAGCCATGCACCTTTTCCAATGATTACTTTCTTGGGTCCTTCATGGAATATTCTCCTGCGCTTATGATATGGACTTGCTCCTGAATGTGCCATTATCTTCACTCCAGGACCAATGCTTGCCCAGTCATGAATCTCGATATATTCGGGGTATTCTCCATCCATCATCACAAGGAATCCCATGTAAACTCCCTTGCCAATTTTTACACCACATTTTCTATACACACTTGCTCGAAATTGATAGGATGGTGCAATCCATGCTATAATTCTCAAGAACCTTCCAAGAAATTTACCCACTTTTCATTTCTCCATGTATTCATTACATCTGTCTCTTCCATAATACTCTTCTCAGATAGTCTGAGAATACCCAATTATCAATATCACCAGTAAGAAGTAAGCAGAACGAGCTATCGCTTTTCCACCGATTGTGCGATTTCCAATACTTGACAGCTTCACTGGGAGTAGGACACCAAGCTCCCAAACCGTGCGCATATTCAATAACTTCACGTAGGCACACAACATACTCAGGCTGCCCCATTCGGATAGGGTGAAGATCAAACATGATTACTCCTCCTTTCGTTGAGGCTTCTAGCACAGTTTTCTTCAAGGTCATTGTAACTGCTTGTGGACCCATCCCCTTTCTATCGATCATGAGATCGTCGCTCCAAATATTGAGGGGTATGTACGTAAGTTTTGAAGGAGTCCCATTAAGGTCGACTTGAAAGAAGAGAGTCTTTTCTCTGTGTTCTGGTTGATACCCAAATCCACCATCCCAGACGAGATTGTACTTCTCAAGCATTGCAGGCATATCTGGCGTGTAGTTATCATATGGAGACCTGAATCCTTCAATTTTGATTCCTAATTTCTTGAATGTTTGCAGACTGAGCGCAAAGTCCTCTTCTCGGCCCTTTGGACTAAGTGTTGGATATCTAACATGGTTGAATCCATGTGAGGCAACCTCATGTCCTTGTTCAATGATTTCTTTGACAAGTTCAGGGCGCATTTTCGCAATGGCTGCAATCGTTGGAAATGCGAATTTTCCATCTGCTTCTTCAAGTGCTTCAAACATATTTCGTAGAATTGTCTTGAAGGAGGTTCTATGCAGTCGCATCATTTGGTATAGCTGTTTTGGAGCTCTCATTCCCCATCTCTTCGAGAGCTGTCCGATATATCCCAGACGCGACACAATCAAAGCCTCAACAAATTATCTACTCATGTTCGTGAAGTGTTTCTTTCATAAGACTTGCGGGCTAGCAACAGCTGCGTAAATCCTGGACGAACCTAGACATCCATGAAACCATTAGTTGAATAAATACCATTTTTGTATGAGCTTATTATCTCCCAACAAGACCATATGCCGAACCTGAATGTTGACCAATAAGGCCTACAGGTATGAACTGGACCCGAGCAATACCCAGAGGTCATCCCTAGCTCAACACGCAGGAGTTGCTCGTTTTGCCTACAACTGGGGTCTCGACCAACGAAACAAACAGTACCAGAACAAGCTGGGTGACGACAGGTTCACTAACGCCATGAAGCAACACAAGCTCCTCAACTCCCTGAAGAAAACAGAATTCCCATGGATGTACGAAACCTCGAAGTGTGCACCTCAAGAAGCCCTGAGAGACCTCCATCGAGCTTTCAAGAACTTCTATCGAGGACTCAAGTCTGGGAAGAAGATAGGATTTCCTCGCTTCAAGAGGCGGGGAGTCAGGGACAGTTTCAGGTTGACTGGAGCCATCAGGTTCCATGAGCGAGCGATCCAGCTCCCACGGATTGGGAAGATTCGTATCAAAGAGAAGAGGGAGCGCTATTACAAGGGAAGGATTCTCTCAGCCACTGTACGACGACGAGCCAACAGGTGGTTCGTGTCAGTCACTGTGGAGGAGGACATCCTTGACCCACAGTCTGTACGAGGAGTACCAGTGGGAGTGGACCTGGGGGTGAAGACTCTTGCCACGCTTTCTGATGGGACCACCTTTGCAAATCCACGGGCCCTGGGAAGACGATTGAGGAAACTGAAACAACTACATAGATCTCTATCACGAAAGAAGAAAGGGAGCAAGAACCGCGAGAAAGCGAAATTACGACTTGCAAAGATGTACCTGAGGGTCTTCAATGTTCGACAGGACACACTGCACAAGGTTACGACATATCTTGCCAAGAGACACAGTAAGGTAGTGATCGAGGACCTGCTAGTGTCTGGAATGATGAAGAACCAAAGGCTTGCAAGAGCCATAGCTGATGTGGGGTTCTATGAGTTCAGAAGACAACTGGAGTACAAGTGCCAGTGGTACGGTTCTGAGCTTGTCGTTGTTTCAAGGACATTTCCATCCTCGAAGATGTGTTCACGTTGTGGGCACAGGAAGAAAGAACTCTCTCTGTCAGAGAGGGAGTATGAATGTGAACAGTGCGGGTTTGAAATCGACAGGGATCTCAATGCTGCACTGAATCTGGTCGCCGTCAGTTTGCCGGAGACTCTAAACGCTTGCGGAGAGGAAATAAGACTCTTAGTGGATTCAGAGAATCTGCAGAGAGCAGCCTTGATGAAACAGGAACCGAACATCATCCCGGACTCGATGTCCAGGAATGAATAGGTTTCGGGGAACGGCAACCTAATGGTAAGATTTATGCCGTTGCCAGTGAGTCTTCTCGTATGAAGCTCAGCCATGTTGGTATCATCGTGAAAGATATCCACGAGGGAATCAAGAATCATGAAGATCTCTATGGATACAAACAACTCAGCGAGATTGTTGAAGATCCAACACAGAAAGTACGCGTTGTATTGATGGGGCATTCTAAAGAGGACCCTGTCACACTTGAGCTCATCTCACCAATGAGCGAGGACTCCCCTGTTACTGAACTGTTGAAAAAACGACAGGCGATATATCATCTCTGCTACGAAGTTCCAGACATTGAAGAAGCAAAGGACAAAGCTCGAAAGAATGGAGCTGTCGTTATTAGCAAACCAGTTGAAGCTCCGCTCTTCGATGACAGGAAGATTTGCTTCCTATTCACTAAAGATCACTATGTAATTGAGTTAGTTCAAGCAGAGTAAATTCTAAGAGGAAGGTAGTGAGCACCGAGGCTCACTCATTCCCAATTATTTACTAAAAGTACTGTTACTATCCTGCGGGCACAAAAGCTGAAGCAAAAAGATCGAATATTGCTTCGACCCAGATAGTATCGAGTTTTGCATTGACATACTTGCACATATCGATAAATCGATCTGCACGTTCATCTGCAAACTCTCCAATACCTACAATTGCCTTAGTTCTCTTTGTAAGCTCCTTAGCTATTCCTTTGCCACTCTTGTTCTCTTTGAAGATCTTCAGAGTATCTTGTTCAATTCTCTGCATGACACTCTTGACGCGAATGTCTGAGATATCATCACTTCCAAAGCTCTTGACAAGATCCATCAAGACATCTAAGATTCCATTGTGTAATCCTGCAACTAAAGCTTCAATCTCGAAAGCGGTGAACTTCACAATGCCTTCTCCCACACGAAGCTGCCATTTCAGATCACTAGTTCTGCTTGCCATGATTTGTCTCTGACCAATAGTAATTGTTTCATCGAAATATCTGGAGTCTATACTACTACGTATTGCAGTTTTTAGAAGTGCAGCTTCAGGAAGCCGAAGTCTAAATGACTGCCCTCCGTTTGTCACAAGTAGACACAATCCATTGCTTGGAGTAATCTTTTGCACATAATCAGAAGGTGGTGCAGCTTCAATCTGTGGTAGATGTCTCAGTTTCTTAGCAAGTTCACGAACCTCGGGTTCAGTACAGAAGTATGTCTGCTTGTCCCCAGAGATCGTTATTGTTCCATCATCAGCCCGAACGAAATCAATCTTATTACCTCCACCTACGTTTGTAGTTTTGAGGTAAGTCTGTTTATGATTTCTAGCTGTCTGAGCGAGTTTTTCAAGCGCGGCGGCAACCATATGGGCCTCGCCAAATCCCATTGTGATTTCTGCATCTCCCTCGGTTCCGCGACCAATGCCGAGAGAACCATCTTGGCGTATCTTTACATACATTCTTTCCACCACTATTTTTTGAACATCAAATGCACAAAACTATTGCCCTCGTTTCTTTTCTAGCGAAAATGGCATACTAAATGCATTGAATGATTTAATTGAGAAAGAAGATTGTGCAGAAGGCTTGTCACCCTCTGCCCAGAACTAGATTAAATTGTATCCTTGACATCAAAAGCCAGTTTGCCAACTTCTTTAGTTGCCAAAGATATGTCGATTGTGTGCTCACCTTCAGTGAGTTGATCTCCTTTAACATGAACCGTAATATCAAGGCCCACTTTGATTGGAAACGTATTTTCTGCTGAAATCTCATTACCTGCGATTTCACCATCTTCTGAACTGATTACAGTAGCATCAAGAGGGTATTCATTTCCGTTGACCTTGAGTGGTTGAAAATCAACAGCAGTAGCGGATGATATTGAATTCTTCAACATGAATTTGAAACCATCATCGACGTTTTCGAGACTGCCTTTAACGTATAGTTTTCTCAGGAGAAATGTGGGTATCTGCAATTTGTATTAGCCTCCAACTGATTCTAACTCTGTCGTCAAACTTGTGAATCTTTTATAAGTTTCTAAGCTGTTATTTTCCATGTTCGTGAGTGTTGAGTAGGGATGAATCGGCTCTGATGATGTCTTACTTCTCACTAAATGGACAAAATCAACAACCTTCCCAAGAAGGAGTAGATTCAATGGCCGCCAAGACCACATCAATTACGCAATTTCGTTGTAAGAAATGTAATGCGCCCTATCCACTTGGTGCAGACGATGTTATTGCCACATGTCCATATTGTGGATTTACATTCAAAATAGGTGGCAAAGAGATCAAGCATCTCATTATACCAAACAAGCTTGACAAGAAATCAGTGAAAGCTGCGGTGAAAAAGTGGTTAAAATTTGCAGCCTCGAAAAGTGTTGGTGGTGGTATTGTAAAGCATATCGAGCTAGAGGAACCAATCCTCCAGTGGATTCCAATTTTTCGAGTTAAAGGGCAGTTTGAGTCTTCCCATTTTGGAGTCAAAAAGGAAGGCAGTGGTGACAGCGCGCGGCACATCAAAATTGAAGATCGAGACTCTGGAGAATTTACAGAATACGTAATTGCCAGGAGACATGCAGCTACTTTCGGAATTGATGAATTCATTCTATCTCTTGATGATGGTGGAGCTAAGAATTTTGAAATCGATATCACTGATGGTGCCCCAGTACTTAATTCTGAGATAGATGATGCAGATGCATCAAAAAGAGCACACAAGTCTCGAATGGATAGAGACCGAGTTGAATTGCTTGATAAGGTGGATAAACTACTAGACCACAGACTAAATCTGACACCAGAAACAAGTACATACACTCATTCTCCCTACTGGCTTGTTCGATTTACATATCAGAAAGGAACTTTCAGGGTTGCGGTTTCAGGAGCTACTGGTAAGATTCTTCTGGGAGAGCTTCCAGTTACCAAGAGATACAGGATCAAGAAATGGTTCAGCAGTATCTTTCTGTTGATTGGATCTGGTCTTCTATTCCAAATTCTTCCTTATTTTGTAGTCGTCTTGGCCTCGGGAAGTTCGAGTGATGGTGACGCCTGGATGATTCCTGTATTTATTGCTCTTGCAGCTGGTTTGTTATGGGTCGCCTCGATTACGGTCATAGGTGGGGCATTGAGGTATGAAGTTGAGGTAGACACAGAAGGTAAAGAACGTGGGGATAGATTCAGCTTCACTGAAACAATGAAGCAACTAGGAGGGAAGGCAATTGGCTAAGACTAAATGTCCAAATTGCGATGGACAACTAACTATCCCGAAACAGAGCAGCACTGTTGTTTGCGAATACTGCAACACCACGGTCAATGTCAAGACTGGGAAGATTCTCAAAGAGAACTATTTCATGAAACTCCAATATAATTTAGACATGGCAGCTGAAAAGATGTATGGCTGGGGAACGAAACAGCTTGGAGCTCCTAAAGGACTTGATCAATCTAAGGTTGTGGAGAGCAAGCTTGTATTCTGGCCATTCTGGGTTGTTGAGGTGGAAGCAAAGGCTAACTATACTGGTGTTCAGAATAAACCAGATTTCAAAGGTAGTGATAGTCAAAGAACACTCTCGTGGAATAAAGTCACCGAAACCCACAAACTCGATATGGAACAGGATATTTTCATTCCTGCAAATTCTGATACTCCCAAACAATTGAAGGAATATATCATTCCTACCAAAAGAAAGGAGTACTTTGACAAGGATCAAATTCTCGAAGTGCGAGGGACAACTGAACCAGTTCAAATGGAACAAGAAGCAGCCATACAAAAAGCAAAGAAAATGATGTCCCATATCTTGAAAGAAGAAGCTCTGAAAGAAGTTGATTCAATTACACAAATGGATGAAAAACTAAAGACACCAGCAGTCTTCCTAGTCAGCATACCCATATGGCATATCAAATATTGTTACATGATTAGAAATTATGACGCTCTGGTTGATGGAGCCTCAGGAAGAATAATCTATATGAAGTTTCCAAGGAAGATGGCATTCAGAGCAATGACATTATTCAGTGCACTCCTCCATCTTGTTGTCGGAGGTGGAATAGGACTACTAATGGTATACCTTGGACTTACTGCATTTGATGGTGTCTTTCCAACGGTATTGGGTATTGCTTTCGGTCTAGGAATGCTGGGGATCAGTCTGCGATTCTTTAAAACTGCATTTTCACTAAGTGCAGGAATGGAAGAAGCAAGATAGGTTGTTGGCCCCGATTTGTGAAAAGGATAATAAGGTATCAATCACCGACAGGACTTGAGGCGATTATTATCTGGGATCCATTTACATTCTTTGATAGTTTCTTTGATAATTTTATGAATATGTTCTTTGGGATTACCATACTCTTCGTTATTATCTTCGTAGTAGTTATCGTTGCTGTCTGTCGCGGGGGTGCTGGTCTTGCTAGAGGTGTAGCTAGAGGATTCACCATGGAGGCACCACCATTTGCAATTCCCGACAGACACCGTGGTAGAACACGTTCAGATGGTTCTGAAATGACCACAGTACGACTCCCCGAGAAATGTCCCTCATGTGGAGCAGGAATCAGCCAAGAGGGTTTAGATTGGACCGGACCTCTTGAAGCAAAATGCAATTACTGTGGTGGAACCTTACGAGCCAAGTTCGAACGTGTTTAAATTCAATCTAGCTAAACACATTGTCCCGGTAATACCCACACTCTTAGACAATTTCATGTTGGAAAACATGCTAGGATAATATATACACATTCGTGAGTAAAGTATTTCACTAGCTTAATTGTGGAGGAGCTAGCAGGCTATTGTCTGTCGAGGAGCCACCTACACGACTCGAGGAAACGTAAATGGTAAATGGGCATAAAATGCAGGATGATGGAACTACTATTGAAGTATGTATCAATAGGAATAGTCTGTCTTCTGATAGTGTGCTCTGTGTAGTTGATGATGAGGGTAAGAACGTCTTTTTGTGGTTGGGGAAAAATGCCCATGTTAGAAAACGTTTCGTAGGTGCTCGAGCAGCAAGCAGGCTCCGCGATGAGCAAGGCACTGGTTTCAGAGTACGATCTCTTGATGAAGGACATGAACCAGACCAATTCTTCAATTCCATTGACCGTGATTGATAATTTTCAGACCTATCCATAACATTCTATAGGACACTATCTACAGCTGATTTGAGGTCACAATCTTTGAGAGGACTAATGAAGACCGCACGAGGCCCTGGAAATCTAGAGTTGAGAGAAATTGACGAGCCTCGACCAACGAAAGATGAGGTTCTGATTGAGGTTGCTGCAGCTGGAATCTGTGGTACTGATATTCACATCAAGCACGACCAAGCTTTCTACACTCCTCCAGTCGTACTCGGACATGAATACTCTGGAAAAGTTGTAGAAATTGGACCTGATGTGACACAGGTTGCTGTTGGAGACCTGGTTGTTTCTCCTGCTACCCAATACTGTGGAAAATGCTACCAATGTAAAACTGGGCACATGAATCGATGTACTGCTGAAGGAAAGAAAATCCTTGGTACATCCCTTGCCAATGGTGGTTTTGCCAAATACCTAACAGCACCAGAATACATCATACACAAGATACCTCAAGGCGTGACCATGGAGGAGGCTGCGCTTGCTGAGCCTACAGCATGTGTCGTACACTCCGTTATCGACAAATCTCCAATCATCCCCGGAGATGTAGTCGTTGTTCAAGGGCCTGGCACAATGGGACTACTTGCAGCTCAAGTTGCTAAGTCCATGGGAGCTGGGAAAGTAATCGTTACTGGTGTTACAGCAGATCAATGGCGTTTTGATATTGCAAAGAAGATTGGTGTTGACATAACACTTGATGTACAAGCTGACAAAGATCCAATCAAAACTGTAATGGATGAGAGCGATGGACGAGGTGCAGACGTTGTTATCGAAGCATCTGGTGCCTGCATTGCATGTAGTCAAGCATTGGAATTTGTGAAAGTAGCTGGACATGTGACCCTTCTTGGTATACGAGGGAAACCCCTCGATATTGATCTTGATACTATGGCTGTGAAAGAACTGACAATGTCTGGTACTTGGGGAACACTTCCAACCTCCTGGGTGACAACGCTACGGCTAATGGGTTCAAAGAAGATTGATGTTGCTCCTCTTATCACAAATAGAATCGCACTTTCCGAATGGGAGAAAGGTTTCGAATTGATGGAGAGTCAGAAAGCAATCAAAGTCTTGTTCACTAAATTTGATTGAGATTACTTCCTCGGAGCCCAAAGATCAAGGCAGTCCTGAACAATTGCAATACTGGATACTGCAGGTCCACCACCCATTACAATAGCTACTGAAGCAGCTTCCATAATTTCTTCGCGGGTAGCACCAAGTGAGATTGCCTGTTTGGTGTGATACACCATGCATTCTTCACAGGGCTTTAGAATACCTGCTACAATACAAATTAGCTCTTTGAATTTGGCTGGTAAAGCCCCATCCTTATGGACAGTCTTCTGAAGATCTGTGTAGGCATTCCTTGCATCAGGAATATCCCTGTTCAGTGCACCAAAATGTTTCATGAAACTCTTCAAGATTGCTTCAACATCGTGAGTCATTGTCATGTACCTCAATAATCATTCATGGGCAGGAGTTCCCATGTTCCATGACGCCTGCTTATAGTGTGATTGATATAAAGTCTGTGAAGTGTCGGCTTCTGCTTCTGTGAGGACTCCTTCATCAATTGAAGCACCTGCGAGTTCAGACAATGTTTCAATGATGGCACTTTGAATTTCATTACGTGTGGGGCAATCCTCTACTTCAAGTGCGATGTTTGTAACGGTGTCTCTCTTGCTATCCATACATCTGATCCTGGTTTTATCTCGAAGAAATACTGGCTGGTTCTCTGGTGGGTTCAGGCTTTCTTTAAGATCCTCAAGGTCTGCATCAATGAGTAGTGTTCCATGGATGAAGGAGATGCCCTGTTTAATCCATCCTGCAGTGCCCGAGATTTTCTTCTTCTCAATTCTGATGTTTGAACCAACGGGATCAAAACGGGCTGGGATATTGAGGGAAATCAGACTTTGTGTAATGGCTCCGATGAACGATTCATAGAGTTCCTTGAGACCTCGAGGAACATAATCGTGGGACTGGTGGAGACGAAGCGAATAGTTCAAGTTTCCAGAATCATGGAAGACTGCACCACCTCCAGTGAATCTTCGGGCAATTGATACGTTATTTCTTTCACAGAAACCTAGATTGACTTCTTTGTGTACGCATTGGAATCTACCAATTACAACTGCTTTATCCGACTCCCAAAATCGAAGAGTGTTGAGAGTATTTTCAGATCGTAGGTATGTCTTAGCTAGAGCTTCATCTATGGCTAGGTTATGATATACATCAGAACCTTCACTATTCAGTAAGCGCCAAGACATACATTAGAGATACTTTCTATATCTGATTAATCTGTTGCAGTAATTCGAAAACAAGATGAACCCTTTAGTGCCGATGGCTAATGATAGTTGCTCGCCACCGGCGGGAAGGTCTCAGAGCAACAATTGAGACGGAGCAGATGTCGTATTTCGAGGCTTGACACGTCTAATACGTGCAGATAGTGGTGTAGTTTCGAGAATTTAAAGCCCACTTGATTGAAAACGTCGAAATTACCTAGATGATTGAAAACTGCCGTCAGATGTTTTTGCCACACTCGGGACAAATCACTGCATTTGATTGGATTGGAGTATTGCAGAATAAACAAAATCTTTGTTCTGGTGGTTGTGAACTCTGAGGGATCTCTGAATGCGGCACCTCATAGATTTTACCTGATCGTTTGACATTCTCCAGTCCCCCTTTATCACTATACCATTCTGTATAACCACATTCGGAACATAGTAACGCTTGTAACCTTGCTGAAACGAAAAGTCGTAGATTGACCAAACTACCTCCATGTGGACCAACTATTCTTGTACAACCACATTTGGGACATACTCCTGAGTTTTTCATTTTCCCTCGTGAGTAATCTGGTTCTGAAAGCTCATAATACTTTGGAGAAAATTACATCTTCATCATATAGGGATTCTCAAGCGTTTCTTTTAATGCTGCGAGAAATTGACCCGCAGGTGCACCATCAAGAATTCTGTGGTCCACTGCACATGACGCCATCATCATTGATCTTATCGTAATCGCATCATCCACGACTACTGGTTTCTTCTTGATCTGTCCTAGTGCTAAGATTGCAGTTTCGGGGGGATTGATCACTGGAATGAAGAGGTCCACTTTGAATGGTCCTAGATTTGATATAGTGAATGTGCTGCCTGTAAGTTCCTCAGGAGCAAGTTTGTTCACTTTTGCTCTCTTACCTTTCTCCTTGGTCTCAATAGCGATATCAGTAATAGATTTCTTGTTTGCCTCTCTGATTGTGACAACTATGAGTCCATCATCAGTTGCCATTGCTACACCAATATTCACATCATCGAACATGTGCAGGTCATTTCCCGCAAGAGTCGCATTGAATTTTGGAAATTGTTCTAAAGTATCAGCAACCGCTTTGACAATGATATCGTTGAATGAAACACGTATCCCATGAGCTTTTTCCACACGAAGATTTAGGTCCTTTCTGAGAGCAGCAGCTTCAGTCATATCAATATCTGTAATCATGGTGATGTGGGGATTCAAGGCACTCTGAGTCATCCGTCGAGCAATAGTCCTTCGCAATGGGGTCATTGTTTCAACTTGTCTAACCTTTCTCTCATCAGAGAATGTAACTTGTGGGGTTGATTCTTTTGCTCCGATAACGTCCTTCTCAACAATTCTACCCTTTGGACCCGTGCCAACAACAAATGACAGATCCACACCGAGTTCCTTTGCTTTTTTCTTAGCTCTAGGTGATGCTTTGATCTTTCCACCTGGCAATCTTGTTTCAGTACTTGGTGAAGCCGCTTGAGTTGTGGCTGCACTTGATACTTGAGTCGATGCAATCGGCGGTGCCGTTGGAGTGGGTGAACTCACACTTCCTGCGTTGAGCTTCTTTGGTCGAATATCCGGGATTTTATCTCCCTTTTTACCAATGAATGCAATTGGCTCACTGATTGGAATCTCATCATTGACATCACACAGAATCTTCAGAATGACACCATCGTCTGGTGCTTCGAGTTCAAACTCGTTTTTCTCTCCGAATATCTCTACAACGAGGTCTCCTTTCTTGACCTTGTCACCTTCTTTCTTGAGCCATTTGAGTATAACACCATATTCCATGGCAACACTCATTCGCTGCATGATCATTGTTGTGACCATTTTTTTCACCTACACAATATCTCGAACAGCTTGTGCAATTCTCTTGTTGTCAGGGATGAAGTAATTCTCTAACGGTGGACTAAATGGCACAGGAGTATCTGGTGCATTCACTCTCTTGATTGGTGCATCCAACCAGTCAAAGGCTTCTTCCTGAACAATGGCTGCAATCTCTGCAGTTGTTGCTCCTGTCTTTGTTTCTTCAGTCACAAGCACTAATCTTCCGGTCTTCTTGACCGACTCGATGAGAGTCTTCTTGTCTAGTGGGACTAGAGTTCTAGGATCAATCACTTCAACACTGATTCCTTCCTTCTGAAGTTCTTCAGCTACTTCAAGTGCCTTGTGCAACATGATGAATGTGCCCCAAATTGTGACATCTGCTCCTTCACGACGCACTTTAGCTTCACCAAAAGGAATGAGATACTCGTCATCTGGTACCTCCTCTTTCTTATCGTAGACCAGTTTGTGTTCTGCAAAAAGCACTGGGTCGGGGTCTCTAATTGCTGTTTTAATGAGCCCTTTCACGTCAGAGGCAAAGGCTGGTACTGCGACCTTGAGACCTGGTGTATGCATGAACCATGCTTCCAAGCTCTGTGAGTGATGTGATGCAAGATTCTTTCCACCACCAAAGACGGTTCTGATTACCAAGGGTACAGAGGTCTGGCCACCGAACATATACCTCATTTTTGCCGCTTGATTGCACACTTGGTCCATTGCTAGTGTAATGAGGTCTCCAAACATGATCTCTGCAATTGGAACCATACCCGTGATAGCTGCACCAACAGCAGCACCGGCGATTGTATTCTCTGAGATTGGTGTATCGCGAACTCGTTCTACACCAAACTCTTCTGCGAGATCCTTGGTAACCTTGAAAGCTCCACCCCAGTTGAGACCGATGTCTTCTCCGAGGAGAAATACACGCTCATCACGGAGCATCTCTTCACGGAGGCCTGCTTTCAGAGCTTCTCGGTATACCATCTCAGTCATCTAGATCGCCTCCGCATAGACATCATCCAATGCTTCTTCGGGTTCTGGAAAATCAGATTTCATTGCAAATTCTCCAGCCTTGTCTACTTCCTTCTGCAATTTTACGCGTATCTTCTCAGCATCTTTCTCAGTGATTGCACCTTGTTCGAGGGCAATCTTCTGAATGACATTTACAGCATCTTTCTCAGGACTGAGCCAATAATCTGCTTCTTCTTGTGGTCTGTATTTTGCAGGATCAAATCTTGAGTGTCCCTTCATTCTGTAGGTCTGACACTCAATAAGAGTTGGACCACTACCCTCACGGGCTCTCTTCACTGCTTCAACAGTCGCTTCATAGACCTCGAGAGTATTATTCCCATCAATCACCTTACTTGGGATGCAGTATGCTTCTGCTCTCTGTGCAACAGTTGAACTCGGACATGTGAGTGTGATAGGTGTGCCCATCGCATAGAAGTTGTTCTCGACAATCCAGACAAGAGGTAGCTTCCAGATTGCGGACATATTCAACGATTCTCCGAAAGTTCCATTGTTTGAAGCTCCATCTCCGAAGAAACAAACTACTACGTCGTCGGTCTTTCTCATCTGACATGAAAGCGCTGCACCAACCGCAATTGGAAGTCCTGATCCAACAACACCCGTAGCTCCTAAGACGCCAACATCGAACTGAGTGATGTGCATTGAACCACCCTTGCCTTTGCAGGAGCCAGTCTTTTTACCCAACAGTTCTGCCAGGGCTGCACTCATGTCTGCTCCTTTTGCAACAACATGTCCATGTCCTCTGTGAGAGCTCTGGATCCAGTCTGAATCCTTGAGTGCAGTAGCTACGCCTGCTGCTACAGCTTCTTGCCCAAGACACAGATGTAGTGTCCCAGGAACAACATTTTCTCCGAATAAATCCCAGACCTTCTCTTCAAACAATCGTGTTTTCAGAGTTCTAGTGAATAACTCCTTGAGGGTCTTCTTGTCAACTGCCATTGTCTATTCAACTACCTTGTGATGACTAGAGCTTCAGAGCGTTCCTCGAATTTAAGTTGATAAAGGCTTCGAAGTAGCTGAAACTTTACCCAGTTATTACAGACGAAATCGTTGATTGGATTGGTTTGTTCGCATCCCTTCCTTCTTCTTTCCAATAATTAATAGGCTAAATTGGATAGTACAAGACCAGTGTGTTCTAGGATGAGAGAAGGGAACAGAGCAAAATCTGGATATGAAGGGATAGGACGTTTCTATGATCTCTTTGCAGATGACTCTGATATCCCATTCTTTTTGAAATATGCAAAGAAGCTTGGATCTCCCATCCTTGATATTGCTGCAGGTACTGGTCGAGTTTCTTTCGCTCTAGCAAATGAAGGCTATGAAGTTGTAGCTCTTGATAGATCCCCCTCCATGATTGAAGTTGCTAGGACTCGGCTAGAGTCCATTGACCAATCTGTCGCCAATAAAGTAACGATTATTGAGGGTGATATGACAAATTTCAATCTTGACCAGAAATTTCCGTTTGTAATTATTCCAAGCTCTTTTTGTCATGCTTTGACCACAGATGCGCAACTATCCACACTCCAGTGTATCCATGATCATCTAACCGATAATGGAGTCTTCATTCTTGACCTCTACCCTGGTGCAATACAACATGAAAAAGCTGGATTCAGAGAAAATCCTGTACTTCTTCCTGAAGGTACTACCGTTGAACGTGAAGGTGAAATTAAGTCCGATATGTTGCGTCAACTGATGAATCTGAAATTACGTTACATTGTTCGTGATAGTGACAAGAATATTATCGAAGAAGTGGAAGTTGAGTCTTCAGCTGCACTTCTCTTCAACAGAGAGGTTGACCTTCTTATTCGTCTATCTGGATTTGAAATTCAAAAGGAATTAGGTGGATTTGATGAATCTGCATATACACCAGAGAGTTTTCGTCGGATATTGATACTAAAAAAGAGCAATGAAGAATAGACAGAGGGAGTGAATCCCTCTGCTTTCTTGAACAAACGAAGGAGTGAAGGCCCGATTTGTTTGTTCTATTTCATATCTTCGGGATTAGGTAGCTTGTCTACCTTCTTTGGTTCTTCTCCGAATTCTACACCATTTTCGGATTCAAGGCTTTCAGTGTAGAGTGTTTCACCTTCTACAATAGCATCACGCTCAATGTAGATTTTTCGACCGTAGAGATTACCTACTCGTGCACGTTCTTCAATTCGAATGTCATCACCATGAAGTGATTCCGTTCTAGCACGTTCACGGATGAGAATTTCCTTGGATTCGACTGGACCTCTAACCTCGGCACGTTTTCCGATTCTGACACCATCAGTAGCCTTTGTGTACTCTGCCGAGATTTCACCGCCTACGATGATTCGGAATGTGTGGATTCTGCCTTCTACTCTGACAGTACCGCCAACTTTGATCTTGTCTTCACAGGTCAGGTTTCCACCAACTGCAACAGTACCACCAACGTCAATTGCACCAGTAAGGGTTAGATCTCCTTCGGTTTTGAAAGTCCCACCAACGCTTACTGTATCACCTTGGGCACTACCAGCAAGTTTGACAGTACCACCAACGTCGATTTCACCAAATTCGAGGTCTCCTTCAGATTTGAAGGTTCCACCGATATCGATGTCTTTGACCACTGAGCCTGGACCAACCTTAGCTGAACCACCAACATCTAGGTCATCAATTTCAATTGCTCCTTCGGCTTTGAAGCTTCCACCAACTGAAACTTTCTTGATGGTTCCAGTAACTGCTTTTCCTGAACCGCCGGCATCTAGCTCTTCGGCATTGATAGTACCACGAACAACTACTGAACCTCCTCCAGCAATCCTTTCAACTGTACAGTCTCCCTCAATTTTGACGGATCCTCCACCGGTGAGTCTCTGTGCTACAGCATTGCCTGTTACTTTGATAGAGGCTCCTGCTTTTGCGGATACACAGTTTAGGTCTCCACCAACTCGAAGAGCCGCACCAACTTCAATATCTCGAGAATCTACGTTTTCATCTACTTCGATTGATCCTTTTCGAGCATCAATACCGCTTGTTGCGATAAGGTTCCCCATGACACTAATTCGGTCTCTAGTTTTCAAAATCAAACGATCACATTTGAGTGACCCTTCGATATCAAGATCCCCAAAAACAGTTAGGGTTCCGGAGATGATAATCTCACTTCCCTGTTGAGGTATGAGTCTTCTGCAATTGCGAACTTCGACATCACCTTCAGTGGTACCGAGTTCGACAACGCTTTCATTTTTGTATTCAAATTTTTCTACCATTTTGGCCTTCACCAATTGTTATTTTCTAAGATTAACTCCCCAAATTCTGTATATAAGCAGAAGTCACAACATGAAGTCACTTATTGTTACTAGCTTATTCGGTTTTTTTACATCCCAATGATTGGTTCTGGAATTGGAATTCCAACCAATCCTGCCATCCTCTTGTAAAGCTCAAGGTATTGATGACCCCTCACTGTGACTTTGTAGACCCTCATACCTTCATCATCATCTTCTTCCAGGAGACCTCGCTTACAGAGTTCGCCTATCGAATCTTTTGCACGATCAACTGGCATATTTGTTGACCTTGCCGCTCGAGTAAGTGGGCAAAATCCCCAGATGTAAATGACACGCAGTAGCTCGGCATAGATGTCGTAACGTGTCCGTTTCTGAAGCTCTCTCCGCTTCTTCTTTTTCTTTGGTACTTCGGGTGCTTTCTCTTCTGACATCCTTTCCGACCTCTTGGTGTTGTGTACCTTCATAGTTTAAAGTCTACTGACATCCGCTATGCTAGAGCGCTATACTATCCACCAGTAACTCTTATGTCTTGAGAAAGATGTTCTTTTTACTAGCCGGGAGTCAATATGCTGCGTCAACTATACATTGTCAAGAGTGATGGTGACCCTCTCTACGGCAGAACCTTTGAGGAAGATAGTGTAGTTGACCTGAAAGCAATCCCTCATTTTGTTAGAAACAGCGTTTCTCTTTTCCATTCTCGATCAAGCACATCATCCGAACGAGTCTACATTCTTGAACATGACGGGTCTGTATGGGCTTACGTTTTCTTTCATTCCTTTGCTCTTGTGTCACTATCCGAAAAAGACCAAGCTTTGGCAGACCTAAAGAACGTCGTACTAGCAATGGGACGTAGCATTGCTATGAGATTTGGTGAGATGATTGATTCATGGAGTGGAAGTATGTCAGAGATTGTAGATATTGACGAACTTATCGATCAGTATATCGCTGTCAATCTTGAACCACCCACAAAGAAATTATTGAAGAAGATTGAGAAGCAAGTCCACAAAGCTCTGCTAAAGCCTGAGATTGCTTTTGCTGGAGTATTTGATGCAAGTGGTCAGATGATTGAGGGGAATCTTCCTGACACGCATTTATTCAGAATTGAGGTGGAAATCTCACAAGGCCTCATTAAACCAGTGATGGACATAGTTCCCACGAGTGTGAATTCTGGTGAATACAAGCTACAAATGCTTCGAGTGAATTCTCTTACAATTGTTGTTGCTTCACAAGCAACTGAAAGCACTCTACGAGCAGTTGCAGTAGCTGGTGAAATTGCGCATACCCTTTATGACCTCATGTAGATTATCACTTCCCTTTGAGTCTGAGTATTGACGAAAGACAGAAGTAGGGGGTCTGCTGTGGAGCATTTTATTGGAGTGGATACTTCATGCGTATTATTGGAATCTCAGGGTCTCCTAAGAAAGAAAAATCAAACACTCAATTTCTTCTGTCAAAAGCACTAGAGGCTACATCTGCTGATACAAAGCTGATTAACATCAGTGACTACGATATTCGACACTGTACCGGTTGTGACTCGTGTGTAAGGAAGAAACCATGTCCAGAAAGTGCTCATGATGACATGTCTAAACTTGAGGAGGAACTAAGAACAGCTGATGCAATCATCATTTCTGCTCCTTCCTATTTCACATCTGTTCCTGGTGTGCTCAAAGACTTCATTGACCGTTCACGAGCGATGAAGATGCTTGACCATCAATTGAAGGACAAGGTCTTCGGAGCACTTACCTATGCAGGTCTCAGATACGGAGGACAAGAGCACGTCATTGATGTTTTGAATCGGTATGCATTGGGTCAAGGAATGATTGTTGTTGGGGCACTAGGTAGTCCAGTCAAACATGGTACATTTGGTTCAGGGAGTCTTCAGACTGATGAGGGTTCTTGGAGATCCGCATTGAAAGATGAACTAGCAATCAAAGGAAGTATCCTTCTTGGTGAGAGAGTTGTTTACGTGACAAGTCGCATGAAAGATTCTGAGGTGCGCATGTGACAAACGATACAGCTCCTGGTCTTGTTCAGGTGTACACAGGAAATGGTAAAGGAAAGACAACCTGTGCTCTTGGTGCTGGTCTTCGAGCAGCTGGACATGGATTGCAAGTGCTTGTTATTTCTTTCATGAAAGCTAAGGTTGCTATTCGTGGAGATAAAACCGATATCAACTATGGCGAGTTCCGCTCAGTGGATATGATACCGAACTTCACCATTGAACCTGTTGGTAGAGAAACCTTTGTGGACAAGGAGAATCCAGACCCTATTGATATCAAGATGGCACAGGATGGTCTCAAAATGGCTCAAGATGCACTCCGAAATCATTCGTGTGATGTTCTCATCCTTGACGAGATCAATGTTGCTGTAGAGTGGAATCTCTTCTCTATAGAGGAGCAACTAGGTCTCTTGGACATCAAACCCTCTGATGTTGAACTCATAATGACTGGAAGATATGCAAAGCAAGAAATTCTAGATGCTGCAGACCTTGTGACCGAGATGAAAGAGGTCAAGCATTACTACAAAACAAGGAAGATTACTGCTCGACGGGGCTTTGAATTCTAGACCGATTTCAATTTCCTATACGAATCGATTAGTTAATATCTGGTACTCCATTCGAGGTCTTGTTCTCATCGGAGGAGCTCACTATGGGTGCAGAGAAGAACTTGGAAGACATTCAGAAAGCCCATGATAAATGGGAAAAAGAGACCCTAGGTTCACACCAGAAGAAACATCCTGACCGTCGAAAGGATTTCGTGACTACATCGAGTCGTCCGATCAAAGCAATCTATACTCCCCTTGATGTTCCCGGATTAGATTACATGAAGGACCTTGGCCTTCCTAGTGAGTATCCTTACACTCGTGGTGTTCAGCCAAGCATGTATAGAGGTCGTGTCTGGACCATGCGACAGTTCGCTGGAATGGGTTCTGCTGAAGAAACCAATCAACGATTCAAGTTCCTCCTCGCTAATGGGCAGACAGGTCTTAGTGTTGCTTTTCATCTTCCCACACTTTTTGCACGAGATTCCGACCATCCATATGCCCTAGGTGAAGTAGGAAAACTCGGAGTTGCTATTGACAGTCTCAAAGATATCGAGATTCTTTTCTCAGGTATTCCACTTGACCAAGTAACAACTTCAATGACTATCAATGCTCCCGCTTCGATCTTGCTAGCGATGTATATGGTTGCAGCACAGAAGCAGGGCGTGTCCGCAGACAAGATTGGCGGAACAATACAGAATGATCTGCTGAAAGAGTACCAGGCTCAGAAATCATGGATTCTGGCACCTAAACAATCCCTTCGTATCATGGGCGATATCATGGAGTATGCAACCAAGAATATCCCCAGATGGAATACGATTTCAATTTCAGGCTATCATATCCGTGAAGCTGGCTCTACTGCTTCTCAGGAACTAGCCTTTACTCTCATCAATGGAATGGAGTATGTTCGAGTTGGTATTAAGCAAGGTCTGGATGTTGATGCATTTGCTCCACGATTATCATTCTTCTTTAACGCGCATAACGACATCTTCGAAGAGGTTGCCAAATACCGTGCTGCAAGACGTATCTGGGCTCGAGAGATGAAGGAGACCTTCGGCGCTAAGAAAGAGAGGTCTCTCTGGATGCGCTTCCACACTCAGACTGCAGGATGTTCGCTCACAGCACAGCAACCCACGGTCAATGTAGTCAGGACTGCTTACCAAGCACTTGCTGCTGTTCTTGGAGGAACCCAATCCTTACACACAAACTCAATGGATGAGGCTCTATGTCTTCCAACTGAGGATGCAGTTCGAGTTGCATTGAGAACACAACAGGTTCTTGCTCAAGAGAGTGGAG
Source organism: Candidatus Thorarchaeota archaeon (assembly GCA_016840385.1). Next base: position 38,547 of record JAEOSL010000008.1, read on the forward strand.
CTGCAAATACAATTGACCCCTTAGCTGGTTCATATTATGTTGAGAAACTGACTGACGATATGGAGAAGGAAGCCTACGAATACTTTGACAAGGTCGAAGCCATGGGTGGAGTAGTCGAGGCGATTGAGAAAGGCTTCTTCCAACGTGAGATTTCCGAAGCGTCTTATCGCTACCAGAAAGAGATTGAGAGTGGTGAGAGAACAATCGTTGGTGTAAATGATTATGTTCTCGAAGGAGAACAAATCACAATCCCTGTTCTGAAGATTGACCCTGAAGTTGAACGTCGTCAGGTCGAACGAACTCAGAAGATTCGGAAAGAACGAGATAACACCAAGGTTGAAACTGCACTCGCTGGTCTCTTGAAGGCAAGTGAGAATGGTGAGAATGTCATGCCTTTCATTGTTGATGCAGTGAAGGAATACGCTACTATCGGTGAGATATTCCAAGTCTGGCGTGACCTGTGGGGCGAATGGGATGAGCCGAAGATATTCTAATAATAATCGCTAGCAGATCAATCTATCTTCAATCCCCGTCGTTTCTGAAGTATTTGAACTCCGCAGTAAAGAATGATAATACTGGAGAATCCTCCCACTGTATAACTGATTGTTAGCGTCCAGTCAATCTCCATCACTGCCGACTGGTTAATCCCAGATGTTGTGGTTGTAGTGGTATATGTTGTAGCTGTAGTGGTATTAATGACAGAAGTGGTGACGGTATTATCATTGACTGGTGCATAGTGAAAGAACGGGTTCTTTTCTATCTTGTAATAATCTCCTTCTTCGTATTCTGTCAACGTGAAAGGACCACAATTCACGTAAGGATGTGTAGGATCAAACACTGGATTCCACGTTTCCCAACCTTCATACCCGATTCCAGTGTCATCATTGAAGTAATATTCTGGAATGATGTAGTCAAATGCAAAATTACTGAAGTGCCAGTATGTTTCAGTGTTGAACTCGATTACTACCCTGTATGGTGTTGGAGCATATACTGCTGCTAGGTCACCAATGTCAGTACCAGCGGGGTTATTGAAATATGCACTCTCATACGCATATGTAAGGCTGAACGCTACATCCTCTGCAGTTAATGGATGTCCGTCGCTCCATGTTGCATTCTGTACTATATCAACGGTGAATCTAGTGTGACCATCTGGAACTGCAGGATTATCAGAGTGAGTTTCGGTCAACATATTTTGTGCTAAATCCGGTACAGGCTCAATACTTGGTCCATATTGATACAACGATGGCCAGAGATTAGCCAGGATCGCCTCAGAGTAGAGCGAATCTGTCGCAAAGATATTGAAACTTTCTGGGTCTTGAGCTAGAGCAACATTGACCGAACCACCGAATGAACCATCTAGTTTGTGAATATTCCTTAGGGTCCATGGTCCTGAAATGTATTTTTCGAGATCTTCTACATGACCTGTAAATACATCATTTCTGTACCCTTGCATGTAGGTGTTCTCATAGACCACAAGTCTTGGTACGTTGTAGTGGAGAATCCTCTGCATCTCAGCAGCGGCTTCGTAGACATCCTCATAGGTTGTACCGTAGAGGAGAGTGTCTCTCCAGCTATCGTAGGTTGCATTTCTGAAGTTGCTAGGGTTTTCACGGTAGACATCTGCATATTCTGACCAATATTCATATGCCAACCAGTCGACATCATTGTCGTAGAAATTAGTAGCATAGAAGACCATGTCATAATCTTCGTGGTGATCCAGCCTTGACATGTACTCGTTGAAGTCTGCTGCACGAGTTCTAGCATCGATGTGTAGAGAATGTAGTGCATCTACACCTACTTGTGGAGTGGCTCCAGATAAATGACAACTACATGATGCATGTTCAATCTCGATATCAAACGGAGTGCCATCTGGGGCTAATCTGAATCCAGTTCCTTCATCTATTGTGAAATTCAAATCATCAAGGATTTGGTTACCGATTTCGGGTTGCGGTGTATAGTAATGCCAATCAAATTGGTCTTCAGCACACCAACCATTTGGTAGAGGGACAAGTGAATCATGCTCGATAGAGAATCCATCCAAGCTTTCTTCCGTGACTCTTGTTTTATTAAATGCAAATGCAAAAGCCCTTCTGAACCCACTAATATTGAGTGGATACTTTGCACAGTTTATCGTGATATGACCATAGCCATTTCTTATTCCTTGGTATATTGAAATATCTGGATCTGTTGCCAAAGTCTGAAGGTATACTGGATCAAAAAAGCTATTGTCCATCTCGATCTCGCCAGTTTGAAGCGCAAAAATCCTCCGGTCTTGATTTGCTATGACCTTGAAGATGACCTCATCGATATTTGGTCCCGCTTGAAGAGAATCTGTTTCAATGAATCCACTAACTGTGGTCACTTCACTTGTTGATACTACAAGTAATGCAGCTACTAGTAGTAGCGCAGTAGCAGGAACGGACCTCCTCAATTCTGTTCACCGAAACCTCCAACTACCATTTCTATGTGAACATACCAATATAACTTCTTACACTCAACTGACGAAACAATCTATAGATAACAAATACTCTACATTTTACGCCGCTTTGGAATTATAACGACCACATAATACAGGACGATAATTCCTGCACCCCCAACCAGTGTTGTAGTTAGTACAGATGCCCAGAACAAGTCTGTTAGCGTTTGATTTGTGGTCGTCGTAGTGTTTGCTATATCATCTGGGTTTCCCTTATAGTGAAAGAGTGGGTTCTTTTCTATTTTGTAATAATCCCCTTCTTCATAATCTGAAAAGGTGTACGGTCCACAGTTCACGTTAGGTTCTGTGGGATCAAATACCGGGTTCCAGGTATCCCATCCTTCATACCCAATTCCACCACTATTGTTGAAGATGTGAACGGGAATGATGTAATCGAAGGCAAATTTACTAAAGTGCCAGTATGATTCCGTTGAATATTCTATGACGACCTTGTAATGGTTTGGAGCGTAAGCTGATAACAACTCCATTATATCATTTACAGCTGGATTGCCGTCGTATCCACTCTCAAATTGATAGGTGAAAGTGAAAGCAATATCATCTGCTGTAAGTGGGGTTCCATCACTCCAGGTAGCATTTCTAATAATGTCGAAAGTAAATCTGATGTGTCCTTCAGGAACTGCTGAGTTATCAGAATGAGTTTCAGTCACCATACTCTCAGCAATATCTGGTACTGGAGTCAGGTCTGGTCCCAGTTTGTAGAGTGAAGGCCAGAGTTCATCTAGAATTGCTGAAGAAACTGCAGAATTTGCTGTGAAAATGTTGAAACTGTCAGGGTTTTCACCGAATGCAATTGGAACTGTACCACCCAAAGTTCCATCGAGTTTGTGAATGTTCCTCAGTGTCCAAGGACCTGAGATGTATCTACCAAGATCCTCAACATGTCCAGTGAACTGGTCAATTCTGTATCCTTGCCAATATCTGTTCACATACGTAACAAGTCTTGGTACGTTGTAGTGGAGAATCTTCTGCATCTCCATAGCAGCTTCGTATACTGCTTCATACGTAGTACCGTGAAGGAGCTGTTCCCTCCAACTGTCATAGGTATCATTTGCAAAGTTTGTGGGGTTTTCACCTTCAACTTCTGAGTATTCAGACCAGTACTCGTACCCAAGCCAGTCAACATCGTTGCTGTAGAAGTATTTTGTGTAGAAGATCATATCATAGTCGTCATGGTTGTCCAGACGTGTAATGTACTCTTCGAAGTTTCCACCACGTGCTCTCGCATTAACACTAAGGCTAAGAAGTGCATCGACGGCAATTTGAGATCTTTTGCCTGAAAGCTCACAGGAACATGAAACATCTTCAATTGTGACGTTAAATGAAGAACCATCTGGTGCCAATCTGTATCCTGTTTCTGAATCGATTGTGAAGTTGAGATCATCTAGTATTTGATTACCAATATCAGGCTGCGGTGTATAATAGTGCCAATCAAACTGGTCTTCAATACAAAACCCATTTGGTAGAGGTACAAGTGAGTCGTGTTCAATAGCGGGTATACCACTATGCAACGTATTTACTGATGCTGTCTTGTTATATGCAAAGGCAAAGGCTCTTCTGAATCCGCTGATATTGAGTGGATATTTCGCACAATTGATTGTGAGTTGACCATAGCCGTTTCCAGCTGCTGTATAGATGTCAATATTGGGATCTTCGTCAAGAGTTCTATAGTGAACTGAATCAAAGAAGCTTGAGTCCATCTCAATATCACCTGCCTGAAGTGCAAGGACTCTCTGATCTTGGTTTTCAATGATTTTGAAGATGATTTCATCGACATATGGTCCTGTCTGGAGAGAATCTGACTCGGAAAAGCAACCGACCGATTGAACTCCATTAAATGAAATCACTACAAGTAATGCTATGATTGACAGCGCAGTGAAACGAACTGACATCTTCATACTAGTTCACCAAAACATCTAGTCCAACGAGCAATTGCAGAATGTCAATTTAACTTCTTGTACTCAATGTGAAGTTCTCTTCCTACCAAAATGCATTGCAAATGCAATGATACTAAGAAGGGAGAATCCTGATACAGCTCCCACTACTACAGCCACAGATTCTGGAGCAACAGTATTATTTGTAGTAGTAGACGTAGATGCTGAAGTAGTGGTAAAATTCTCATCTCCCAGTGAGCTTGGAAATCTGTCAAAATCATCCTCATCAATTATGTAGATTCTAGAATCTCCAAGGTCCGACCAGCTATTTCCTCTCTTCACTCCGTCATCCCAAGTATTGTCAAATCCTGAGCATAACACATTCACTAAATTCCAACCGAAGCTATTCGCGACTATTGTATTGTATCTTGAACCTCTATTTAGGAGAAGCCCAATTTCATCATTTTCTAACACGTCATTGTTACCGATATACGAGTCAGTTGTTCGGAGAAGATATATTCCCTGACCATTTCCATAGACTCGATTTGTTTCAACATAGCTCTGATGGGCTCCTATAAGCACCATTCCATACTCGTTATCATACACATCACAATCATAGATTGTCGAGTTCGGTGAACTATCCAGCAGCAGTCCATGACCATTGTTGTGAGTATTTGTGCCAACAATATGACAATGATCCGATCCCTCTATTCTAATTCCTACCTCGTTTCCTGCTAGCTGCGAATATCCAATATCTATCTGACTTGAGTATCGGACATAAACTCCATTCGTTCTATTGGAAACACTCACTCCTGAAATCTGACAGTTTGTACAAAACATCAATAGGAGTTCATCAAGTATTCCTCCAGTAATTGAAACGTCTTCACAATCTGCTAAAATGATTTGACCATACTCTCTTCCATCTATTTGCAGATTGGTTTCATTATAGAGATACGCAAGTTGTCTTCCATCTATCAGATTACCCGAAATCTCCTGATTCATACCTACAGGGTTTGTAATGCTGAACCTAAATCCACAACTTTCTAGCTGGTTGTTCAATATTCTACTATTTACTGGAGGCCCATCTTCTAATCCAAGATATGCAAGTTCTTCAAATGTAATTGCTACATAACATTCCAGGAAACTATTGTTTGATACATCCAGATTATCTATTCCTTGTAGCCTCATTCCAAATTCAAGATCACTAATAGTATTCTCTGTGACCTGAGAATTTCCTCCACAGCTGATATCGATTCCAGTAGCAAAGGTGTATCCTCGTAACTCATTCGAATTCACAATACTCCCAAATGAATTTATTAATTGTACACAGAATCCAATTGCATCAATTTCATTGTTACTGATGATTGTATCATTCCCTCTGACGGTGATTCCTCCCCAGCATCCATCGATATAATTGTCTGAGATAGTATACAGCCGACCCCCCGTGATTTCGATGGCAGTTCCAAAGAGAGTCACATTGTTTTGAGTAAGAGTACAATCTATTGAATTGCGAAGAGCAAATCCATATTGACCGTTGTGCTGGTTTGTTGCTGAAAGAGTATTTAAAGCTGCATAACAGTTGGTACAGTCTGTCAACCCAATCCCCTCATAGAGGCAGTCTTGGAAGAAGTTGTCAATGATATTTACATTGGTACAAGCTTCAATACGTACAGGATATCCCATTGACTCAGAAATCTGAGTATTATCTGAAAATTCACTATCATGCAAGTTGTATGCTAGAAAACCCATCAGAGATGTGCCGATTGAATTCCTGGTAAAGGAGCAACTAGAAGAATCTTCTACACTTATTGCGATATATCCTGCTGCAAACTCGTTTTCTCTAATTCGACCACCAAAAACATTCTCTAAAGTGATAATCCCTTGTCCCCAATTACTATCCTGAGAACTAAACCAACAATTCTCTATTGTAAAATAGCTAGTAGTGTTTGCTATCAAAATACATACAGATGATGTTGAAGTTATATTTAGATTCAATATTGAATAGGGTGCCGATGAAGTTCCTTCTCCCGGCCAACCTTGCGATACGAAATCTGAATCCCTTGTTATTACGATCGGGGAATGAGGACTATACGCAAGAGATACCTCTGAATTTTCAATTGGGGGAATTATAGCAATGGAAACTTCGAAGTTTGAAAACGAAGAAAGACTTGGTGGAACTAGTAGCATACAGATTACCACAACGATTACAATGGGTCTGATTCTTGAATGGAGCACGAAAGAATACAGGAATTTTTAGTTTAAGGGCGTTTGCTCCAGAGCAACCTCACATACATTAATAGTCAAACGTATTCTCATTGAGCTAGGAGTGGTTACTACTGGCTGCACATAACATTCAAGCACTGTTGATTATGGAACGCGGTGGAATCCCACTGTTCTTCATGAAGCTTGACCCCAAAGCACAGGATCTTGATCCGATGTTAGTGTCAGGATTCTTTACTGCGATTCAGAGTTTCTCAAAAGAAGTTATTGAGAAAGATAGCTCAATGTTCCAAGTCGATTACGGAGCTCGACTCTTCACAGTTTTTTCTGGTGACTCTACTGACTTTGTCGTAGTAAGTTTAGGGGAATGGGATAGCGAAGTAACATCTGTTCTCAAGTCACTTCATGATGAATTTGAAAGTGTCTGGATCAAGAACCTGTCAATGAAGAAAAAGGACACCATCAAAATCAATACAGAGTTTCCAGATTTTAGAGAAGGTATTGTACAGAACCTTTCTTTCAGAAAATTATCCGGAAGTTGGGTGCCCTATACTTCTGGTCCTGAAGATGTTCGTTTCACAAGCTCCTCTGGAATTATCACGCCACTTATTGATGGAAAAAGGACCATTAATGAGATTGCAGATGAAAGTGATGCTGGAACTGATGAAGTATTATCTGAAATAACAAGACTTTGGGCTTTGGGTAAAATAAAGTTCAGCAGTATTCTGAGCAAAGAGGATATTGTAGCTTCAACGTCTAAGATTGACCGTCTATTACAACTATCATCTCCGCAGCGGGTAGAATTTGAACGGAAAAATCCACTCGTTATCAAAATGCTCCCTCGGCTCTCAATGTTATTTGATGGAAGACGTACCGTAGGGGCAATTATTGAGAGTCTCTCTGAAGAGTACGAAGATAGTCAAATCATAGATGCGATTGATACTCTTGTGGAATTTGGTGCTATTGTTGTTCTCTCTCCTGAAAAGCGACGTCTTCTCCTTGTGAAAGAAGCTACAGAACTTGCAGTTAGAGTAGCTGAGAAGATCTACTCTCCTGAAGACGCAATGCAGTTCCTGAATGCTGCACTCAATAAAGTTAATGTTGCCGAAGTAACAGGCGTCTTTCGATTAGCTGAACAATCATGGAATATCGATTATGATACTCGATTGTACGAAGGTCTCGATCCCCGAAGGCTCATGGACCTGTATGCTGAATGGATCAAGTTGCTCGCTCAATTCGTAGGCGCACTTGACAAAGACAAAATCATCAAGTTCGCAGATGCACTTACTAACACCTATCAAAGTTACCTCTTTAGAAGGTACTCTGGCCATGACCTCCGCGGGTTTGAGGAGTTCTCTTTCTGGTTGGAGATTAATTGTGTGAGGAGATGAAGATATGTCCGAATTATCAAGACCAATTCACAAGGTTGCTGACATTCTTAGTCGTAGGGGTCAGACCATCTACGGTCGAGAAGTAATCGTTGATTTGTGTGCAAAAGCAGGAGTATCTCTTATGGATAGTTTTGCAGCTGACATGGGTGAAGAGGACAGTGAAGCTTCTCTTCTGGTTTTTGTTGTTAATTACGCGAAGCAAAACCCTGCGGCCAAACTTACAGTTATGACATTGGCTCGGATGCACAATGTAACAATTCCTAAGGAACTTCTTGAAAAACGACGGATTTTTGCTGACATTCTAGACTCACTTTCCGAGTTCACGCATGAGATTACAGAACGACTTCGGGGATAGACGTTGTATACTACCAAAAAAAGACAACAATCTGCTAATACAAAAGATTGAACTAGCGGGAAATCTTACTGACGGATGGTCGATTCAATGACGCCGCAATTCTTGTACAAGATTGTCACAGTGGGCTCTTCTGCAGTTGGAAAAACAAGTATAATCCTGAGGTATACAACTGGAAAATTCAGAGAGTATTATACGCCCACCCTCGGTGCTGATTTCTCTATCAAGAATATGGAATTTGGTGAGGACAAAATCAAACTTCAGATTTGGGATCTTGGTTCCCAGGACTTTTTGGAAGCTGTACGTTCTGGATACTATCATGGAGCTAAAGGTGTCATCTTCATGTATGATGTCACACGACCTGAATCTCTTCAAGACCTATGGGATTGGAAGAAAGAAGCTGATGCCCACTTGAAAGGCGTTGTGTATATGATTGTAGGAAATAAAACAGACCTTGAGAAAGAACGACAGGTTTCTCCAGAAGACGGAGCTAAATTTGCTAAGAGTTTTCTTGCAGAATATCATGAAACCTCGGTTAAGCTGAATGCTGGTGTTGATGATACTTTCACTACAATTACTAAGAAAATCATCAAGAAATCGATTTAGAGTGGAGAACTCTCCAGAATCCTGTGCGGGATTCGTTCCTTCTTCTCGAAAGGGAGATGTTCTCCTAAATCCAAATCAATCGAAACTTGGGAATAGATATACTCCGAATGACAATTCTAACGCCGCTTCAAAATCACCACAGCTACAAGGATTAGGACTGCACTGATTCCTCCACCCAGTATTATCAAATCTAGTGGTAATGGAGATGGTGGAGTATATGGCCATGATGAAAGGTTTGCCACTGTTGGTGATGAGTCAACTAACCAACGTGATATTGTAAGTATCATTGACCATTCTGAATCTGGGTCGTTATACTCATCCATATAGTCTGTACCATCACGGTCTCCATTCTCCTCATATTCAAAGTGAGGGCTGGAAACAAAGTAATTTCCCTGACCAAATTCTCCAGCAATCATAGCCGGTTGATTGTTGTGTGTGTAGTTAGCTATGTAGATGACATCCTGACCTGGATCCGGTACAAAATACCTTCCTGTTACGAAGAGTACTGACTGGTTCGCTGGCATATCTGAAAGATCCGGTCCTGTGCTATCCCTGTTGATTGACACGTTCGTCATTTGTCTGTCTTCAAGATCTTCGACTTCATATGAAGTTCCATTTACAAGAGCCAGATCAAAGAAAGTTGTGTATCCTTCGAAGTACGACCCATTCATTGCCATAGCAGCACTTCCGCGAACTCCAATGTACGAGCCGCCAAGGGCAATCCATTCACGGATGACCTGTAATCCCTCATCCCCCAACCTTCGCTCTGTAATAGGCCCGAGACCTTCTGGAATTGCGAGAATCTCACAAGCCCAAAGACATCCGTTGAGAAGATCCGTTGCATTGAAAATGAAGACACTAGCGTTCATCCATGTGAACATGTTGTACAATGCTTGACGACTTTCGTTCACTCGTGGATCGAAACTACTGAAGTAGCCCTCATAGATTCCGACAGTGATGCCAGTCAGATCCGTTGTTGCCGATCCCCCCGTTGGTTCTGCACTTGTGGGGATAGATTCATTTCCTATGAATGATGAGAATCCTGATACTATCAGGAGTGAAAGAAATACTATAGAGAGAGTTCTTCTACGTAACATGGTTTGACCACATATCCTGAATGTCACTTCACCACTGCAGGATATTGAATATACAATATGGTTACTTATTGGCGCAAGTTTTTGTGACCAATCAGATCATGTCGTAGAACTAGCTTGATTCACCAGCTACCTTCATTTTTGATTCCATTCTTTGATGTGATTGCCCAGCATTTCTTACCAAGAAACTCTGTTGCAACTATTATGTTTCTTTCTTCCATATTCTTGAGATGTTCTTTGAACTCTCTACATGTAACTATCAATCCATCAGTTAGTTGTACGAACTTTTGATAGAGAGTTGTTTCAAATTCTAGAATCGAGTGACCAAAAGAAAGGATGATGAAATCCTCAACAACTGGTGGTACTGTGCTTTTTACTTCCGGTTTTTCTATTTCTCTGATTTTTGTGAATGATACGTGCAATTCAATCACCAATACATCCTTCTCGAGAGTATATATAATGACGATGAAGTACACTTTGAAACGATTCAAAAAGAACGGCTCATAGGCCTCTAAATCATCGAAAAATGGTTATAACAATTCAAAAAAGAAAGACACAGCCAGTATGCCTGCGTTTGCAAACATACCAGCTAGTCGTACCCTAGGTCATTTCTTCAAAGCTCTGCATCACAGTTTTGACATGTGGTAATTCCCTGTTCATTCTTTGATCCACAATAGGGACAAATTACCAGCACACGATCCCTTACAATCTCTCTTTCCCTTATTGTTTCAGTTGGTCTTGGAGTAGGAGTTGAGGGTGGTGCTCTGTAGTGGTCTACAGAAGGTGGTGCTACTTCTGGATCTTTCTTCTTGCTTCGACATACGCAACATAGTATACCCAATATGAGGACGCCTGCAATCAATCCAATAGCTGATATGCCGCCCATATCAATGCCTCCAACGGTGATAACGCCAGAAGTATCTACGTCTATCCCAGCTGAGAACGTCAGAGTGTCTACTTCGTTTTCTGCATAGAACACAAAATACCATGTGCCTGTGGTTGGAATGGTGTAGTCATCAATTGTGGATGTGTGCATATCGGTTTCAATACTGTATCCTGTAGATGAGAATCCATCTTCCCAATCATCAAAGTTTGACTCGTCGCAAATGAAGAAATCCAATCCATCGGTTGAGAAGAAAGTTGAGAAATGTCCACCAACAACCGTTCCTGCACTGAATGTATATGAAAGGAAATAGTACTCTTCATCCTCTAGAACCAATCCATATCTTGTATAGGTGTAATCTGATGAAGAATAAATTGGAGTGTTATCTCCATTCACGTCGATTGCGATATCTACGGTTACTGCATTTGACCCATCTGTATTATCAAAGACAATATACCAAGTGTCGCTAGTCGAAACAGTATGTGAGAATACATAAGTATGCATGTCTGTTGCAATCTCATACCCCGATGCTGAACCGCCTAAATCCCAGGTTGCGAAATTAGCAGCATCGCAGATGAAGAAGTCTAATCCCTCAGTATCAAGGGATGTTTCAAAATATCCAGAAATCTCTTCTCCAGACGTTATTGTGATCCAGTATTCATCATATTCACCAGCTAGTATTGTTACGCTGGTGTACTCATTATCAAATGGTAATGCTTCCGCAGGTTGTGCCTGAAATGCAACAACTGCAAATAGAAATACACAGAAGAGTAACGTGAATTGTTTTTTCGTTATCATTGAAGGGTTGACCTCCGGGTATCTTCTTTTGTTCTCTTCGTCTAGACCACATATAACTTTCGCGTGTTTCCTTTATTGACCTGTAGTATATTCTCAAAGCGTCTTCTATCAATAATCACTGAATGATGGTTCATCATCGAGAAACTCAGTAGGCAATCCCAAGTCTTCGAAAAACTTCTGAATTGCAATACATGCGAATTTCTCTGTGGAATAATGGGTTGCAGCAATGACTGTAATCTTGTTCTTCTGACATATCTCGTGAAATCTCAAGGATGGTTCATAGTCTGACTTCTTCCTGGTAACTCCAGTGATGTAGAATTTCACATCTGTTTCAGCAAGCTCCTCTACTATTTCCGGATAATTCCCTCCTCCTGCTACTACAGCAACCTTCTGGTTGAATTTCTGGTTTGATACGTGGACGTAGATCTTTGGGAGATGTCCTACTACTTCTTTTACCTTTCCAGATAGTTCGAAGTATGATGTGCATTCAGTTTTGCCAATGACACCGACCTTTGAACCAAAATAGTCGAAGAATTCTCTATCTGTTTCAATCTCTAAGGCACGTGCTAAGGATACTGTAGTACTGTAGGCTCCATTTCGGTCCAAAGGAACATGAATTGTATACAAAGAGATTCGATTCTCCTTCAGGACATCTAAGTACCTAGCAGGAATATTCCTGAACGGAAATCCCTCCAAAGATGTGTCCCATATCATGGGGTGGTGAGTGAAAATCAGTGCATCTTCTACTCCCGATGCGATAATCCGGTCAAGAACTGGTTCACTTGGGAAAACAGCTGTATACACTTTGTTGACTTCTGTTGCGTTGTCAAGAGCAAGACCTTTCCAAGTTGTCCTGAATTTCTTTGTGGCATAATCACCAAGATCGAATGAGCTCCATTCACCTTCATTGACCTTATTAATTTCAAACTCTTTGTCTAATTTCTTGTAGACTTCCTCTGCTTGCAATTTGATTTACTCCCATCGCCTCTGGACTTCTTATACTTCCATATCTCTTTTTGCTAATCACAGAGTCTGAGAACAATGTGGTCTTTCAGAATCTTGAGAGTATCTAATCCTACTATGTCTACAATTAAATCTGGCTTGGTACATCAATTACAATTATTTCAGTTCCATGTATTAGGATTCTATCAAAGGAATATCCATAGATACTCCAATCTGAGAATGCGTAGATTGTAAAGTTCACATCCGCACCATGAATTGCCCTTATTGAGATTGTAAAATGAATACTATTTGTCGACTCTCGGGGATGGAAAGTACTAGAACCCAGCAGGACTCCGAATCTCCATTCGATACTTCCATTCCAGGATGCATCTGTGGATGTCGTCACTTGAACTGCTCCCTCACCATGCGCTTCAGATGAGTCCGCTACCATTAGGTTATCTGAACGCAAATCGATCAAGGTTTGACCTCCCTCGATCCAACCCACTTCACCAATATCTGCTGCTGACCCACGAACATCCTCTCGGAGAGAGAATTCATAGTAATCGTATTCGGATGTATTGCTAACTAAATTAATTTCCCAAGTGAGACCGATTTCACCTACTGTAACATTCTCTCCGCTAATGTCCACCGAGTAGATGACCACATGCTGATCATCAAAAGGGGTTACAGCGATTACAGGCTCATTTGTTATCGTTAGTTGTGGCCTGAAGAAATAGACCAAGGAAATACCTGCAATGACAATTGTCACAATAAGTAGGACGCTTAGAATCTTCATCTTGCGTGATGTTCCCGCTAGAATAGAATGATAACTACGCATAAAATCGCCCCTCAGTACAATTTAAGAATCGGAAACATAAAAGGATTGGCAATAAAATAATCATGGAGTCCTCCAACGAGTTTCACTTTCGATAATTACCGACAATGCACACCAAGTGACAGTGGAGAAAATCAGAGTTTGGGGACGATATGATCTTTCAGCAACTTGATCATATCTAATCCGTTCTTCAGAAGGTCACCAACCATGGGAAGACCTAGAACCATTATGTCTACTTCATTCTTGAATTTGGAGAGTTCCTCAACAACTGAATCTACTGTACCTGAGAGTTCCTGTTTAAGCATGGCCTCTAGGACTTTGGGTTTCCACTCGTCAGTTATCTCTTCAAACAGCCAGTGTTGATTCAAACGTTCCTTCTTTCTCTCTTCAAAGTCATCGGCATCTTCTCCAATTACCGATGTGCAAAGATAAATCGACCATTTCAGTTCATTAAAGTCACGACCAACCTTTTCGCATGCTTCTTTCACTCGTTTCTTTTTCTCTGTGAAATCTTCTGGTGTTTTTGAATCATAGTTTAGTCCAAAAGGAATATTTTACTACTTCGCGACTTCTTGGGTCTTCTTAATTCTTTCCAGCATACGTTTAGCTCCCGATATATCTGGATTTATTTCCAACACTTTTTGAAGAGCTTCAATAGCCAAATCAAACTTCCCCAAGTCATCGTAAATCTTACTCAAAGCTGACCAAGATTCAATTTTAGTAGGTTTAATTTCAACTGCTTTTTTCCAACATTCAATTGCTTTCTCAGTTTCATCTTTGTTAATATAAGCAATTGCCATGTTATTCCACGCTTCATGATCATCTGGCGCTAAAGTAACTATTTTAGCGTAAAATTCAATTGCATTGTCATAAGCTCCTAATTCTCTGAAAGTATTAGCAACATTATACATACAATCTATATCATCAGGCTTAATTCTTAAAGCTCTTCCCCAACAAGGGAATGCTTTCTCCCAATCCTCTTTACCCATGTAAAATACGTTCCCCAAATTGTACCAAGCATCAAAATGGTCCGGATTTAGTTCAGTTGTTTTTAAGAAACATTCAATTGCTCCATCTGCATCTCCCGCTCTGGCATATTTTTCGCCTTCATCATAGTGTTTCTGGGCTTCAAGCTTTTCCTTTTTTGTTACTTTCTTCTTTTTTACTACTTTCTTCTTTTTCGTTACTTTCTTCTTTTTTGCTACTTTCTTCTTTTTCGTTACTTTCTTCTTTTTTGCTACTTTCTTCTTTTTTGTCATACCCATCAATCCCTTTCAATATCTAGTAATTCTTGTCTATCAATTTTCTTTCATCCTATCTAGTCACGTTGATTCTATTGCATCAATGGTTACATTCCGTATCTAATCTATCTTACTTTTCCCTTCTTTCAGGATATCTATTGTTATCCGAATCCTATTTATGAGAGAAATATCAGCGAAGGCGTACGTTCGATAATTACTGAATCAGCCCCACGGCTGACGATGGAGGATTAGTCATTTGGTAGAGTATAACAAAGTCAATGATGAAGTGGTCAAGAAATTGGTCGCGATTTGTGGCGATCAATACGTCACGACCAGTGAACCCCTTCGTCACAGTTACATGGCGCGCGGCATCATGGGTATGGAAGCAGAATTGCCTGAGGTCATTGTGAGGCCCGAGAACGCAGAACAGGTCTCCAAGATTCTCATGGTGGCTAATGACAACCTAAGCCCGGTCACACCCGCAGCTGGCGGTCTAAGTGGTGGATTCGCACTCCCTGCAATTCAGCCCGGCGGCATCTACATGGACATGACAAGAATGGACAAGATGACGGTTGATACAGAAAACCGAGTCATGGTCGTAGAGCCTGGTGTGAAATCTGGCGATGCCTGGAGAATTTTCAAAGTTCAATATCCTGATTGGGCACCACCAATCCCCGACGGTGCACCACCTGCAGCAACTGTGCTGGGTGATGCCATCGAGCGTGGATTCAGTTTAGTGACTGGTGTATATGGTCCTCAGGCAGATATGATAATGGGTTTGGAGGTAGTCCTACCAACAGGGGAAATATTCCACACTGGTTCATGGGCACTACCTGGTGCAAAGCCATTCTATCGCTGGGGTATTGGTCCTAATCCTGACGGTCTCTTCTTAGGCTCTCAGGGTTCAATGGGTATCATCACCAAGTGTGCAATCAAAATGGTTCCTCATCCTCACTTCAAGACGGTGGTGGCATATGGCGGTGAAACCTGGGATGACATCGTCAAACCCGCTTGGGAAATTTCAAAGCATGAGATGGGAATCGCTGAACGTACCGTCATGGTGCAAGGCGGAAACTATGAACTAGTTATGACACGTTGGCCCAAGAAGCAAGTTCCCACCTCTTATGACTTTTACAAGAAAATCGGTGTCGACAAGAAGTGGATGAACTACGAGGTCTGGGCTTGGACCCAAGAAGAGCTTGATTATACTCTCAACGGTATAGACAAAATCTACAAGGATTTCGAGGTTCGCGAGAAGCGCACTCTACCTCAACAACAGCTTCATCCCAAGCAGGTCGCATCACGACTCAAGAAGCCCAATGTGATTGCAGTTCCCTATTCACTCTGGGAGGCCGGTTTCTTGTTCATAACCTGGTACTGTCCTTGGCTTGAGTCAAGCGTTATGATGGAGGAGTACTGTGCCGCAATGGCAGACCATGGATTCCCTGAAACCATGTGGGTCGCTTCAATCGATCACGCAAGGCAGGCAATCGTGATGCCTATCCTATGCTTCGATAGTACTGAGCCAAAGATTATGGACAGAATCCGTGACTTCAACTTAGAAACCACAAGGAGCTTTTTGAAGAAGGGCTGGATCAATTACCGACCAGACCCATTCGTCCACGCTCCTGAAACCTTCAAGGAAGCTAAGGAATACTACAAGATGCTGCTTAAGTTCCGCAAAGTCCTCGACCCGAATCTTATTTTGCATCCAGGTCGACTCGCAATCCCATGGGACAGCGTTTCGGACCTTCCTGACCCAAGCAAGGAGTGATTGACATGAACTTAGAAGAACTTCGAAAAGTCAACGCACGATGTATCCACTGCCGAGCCTGTCAGTACGCCTACTCTGGTGAACCCGATAGAGAGGGTAAAGACGAAGAGTACACAGGAATGCTTCAGGGATGCCCTGCAGGCCTCTATTTTGGCTGGGAAGGCTACTACAACTCAGGAAAGCAGTGGATGGCACGAGCTTTCTTGAATGGAGAACTTCCTGCAAGTAAAGAACTACTTGAGGTTGCAGAAGCTTGTACAACCTGTGGAATGTGTGAGACCCAGTGTCCCAACTACATTGACACAGTTGCAGTTACTGAAGCTCTCCGTGCTGCAATAATTGAATCAGGTGTTGAACCTCTAAGCAAACACAAGGGTATGGGTGACCGTGTTGCAAAAGAAGACATGCGTAATCCATATGGTGAACCAAGAGAAGACCGAACTAAATGGTTCAGTGGTGTTATCGATAAGCCTGATACCAAAATTGCATACTATGTCGGTTGTACAGCTGCATACAGACAACAGCAGATTGCTGACCACACAGCGAGCATCCTCAAGAAACTTGGTGTTGATTTCACTGTAGTCAGCAAGGAAGTATGTTGTGGCTCTCCAATCCTAAGGTCAGGTATTAGAGACACTGCTAAAGAAGTCATGAAAGAAAACATTGAGATATTCAAGGACTTTGATTTACTGATCTTTAGTTGTGCGGGTTGTTACAAGACATTCCGAAATGACTATCCTGAACACACTGGTGAACCTCTGCCATTCAAGGTGATTCACACTGTCGATTTCATCAACGAATATATGAAAGAAGGCAAAGTGAAGATTGACAAAGAATATGCTGAGAAAGTAACTTGGCATGATCCCTGTCACCTCATGCGACACTGCGGTCTCAAGATGGAGAAGGAGATTCTTGAGAAATCTGAAAACTGGCTTCTTGACAGTCGTCAGGCTGAGAAGGTTAAGCTGGCCTACTATGAAGTTCCACGTGAGGTCATGGCAGGTATTCCTGGTCTCGATCTAACAGAGATGTACAGGAATCGCGGTGATAGCTTTTGCTGCGGAGCTGGTGGTGGTGTTAAAGCCCAATTTCCAGATCTGGCTATGTTCGCATCTAAGGAACGTCTGAAGGAAGCAACTGCTACAGGTGCTGATGTCCTTATGACTTCCTGTCCGTTCTGTGTTACTAATTTCTTGGATGGAATTAAAGCACTAAAGAAGGAAGAGGAAGAAACCGGAAAGGATCTCTCAGCTGTAGGTTCTAAACTGAAAGTTGTTGAGTTGCTAGAGCTCTTTGATGAGCTCATTGAATAGAATATGAGTTGCTATAGTTGACGATTTGCTGTGGAGGTCAAATACCTCTACAGCAATGGCTCTCCTTTCCTCCGCTCATGTTAAGTCAATACACTCCTTAGCTTAGTTGGAAAGCGAGGGTGTAATAATTTACGTTTATAATAAGTCTGGAAGATCAAAGGGCAGTGTGATTCTGAATGCTGCACCTGAGCCAAGCGTTGAAGAATCTAGTAGTGTAATAGTCCCGCTATAACCCTCAACTATACGTTTACAGATATAGAGTCCTAAACCACTTCCCGAGGTTGTGGCACCTCGTTGAAACAGAGCACTCTTCACTTTTTCATGTATCCCTGGCCCGTCGTCAACTATATCGATTTGCAAAGTGCTATTCTCTTGTTCTATTTTGACAACAATGGTTGAAGTAGGACCTGCATATTTTACAGAATTTCGGAATAGGTTGTCAAAGACAAATGCTAACAATCTTCTCTCCGTCAATTTTATAGGTTTCATCGAAACTGGTTTCAAGAGAATAGTCTTGATATCCTGATGCATTTCTTTGGTTTGACACATTCTCTCTTCGATAAGATCGTCAAGATGTTCTGAATCCTCAGAGATTGTAGGAGTCATTAGTGTGAGCAGGTTACTCATACGCCGAAGACCAGATTTGGCCATTGAAAGGAATTGAGTGGACATGTCCTTTCCATCCAATATCATCAGAGTTGCATCAATAGCAGATTGCACCACATGGAGATCATTTCTCAAATCATGTTGAACCAAACTTGCTAGAAGATCAATAGCGGATAAAGACGCTCTCAATCTATACTCAGTTTCTTTTAATTTTGACACATCACGGGTATGCGATTGATATCCAACAAATTTGCCGTTCAAATAGATTGGAGTTGTTCTTACGTGGGCTGGAAATGTTGTTCCATCCTTTCGAAATACAAGAAAAGTGGAGTCTTGTAGTGGGATATGTTCACCAGCTTGAGCTCTATGCAATATTTCCATCTCTTCATCTCTATAATCTGGATGAATAAAATAACTAGTATTCCTCCCATTGACTTCATCTTGGCTCGAATACCCATAGATATCTAGCGCCGCATCATTACACCAGAGATGATATCCTTCCGCATTAAAGATAGTGATTCCATCTGGAATATTCTGGTAGATTGTTTGACTGTGAATCAGATATTCATCGATGCTTGTGATTGCTAAGGAATCGTTATGTTCATTCATTGTCAAATCTCCATCAATATGTGAAAGATATGCTCTCGAGTTTTTCGTTGAGAGCCATTTATAATATTATATATGATATTATATGATAATAATAGTAATAAAGGGAGAGGAATATCATTGCTATGCAGGATGTAGTCAACCCCTCCAATTCCATAAGAAACGCGAAGAATATTTCGAAGACATCCATCAATTCCTGATTTCCCACACTTGATAATACATCAAGGCGTTGAAGAAAGAAGAAGAAGAGACTGGAGCGGACTTGTCCGATCAGGGTTGAAAGCTTGTAGTTGTTGTGGAACTACTCGAGCTTCTTGATGAACTTCTGTAAATAGTGTAAGAGACCCTACTTCGTGTAGGGTCGATTCTTCCTTTTTGAAAATAGTTCAAGAGATTTGTTGACACATAAGGTTTCAAACCATTAGTTGGAAATTCATATGTTATTAGAGAATTGGGATTTTCAATTCAATCTTCTTTCAGAAACAGCGTAGGTATAATCATTGCTTCAACTATAATAGCTAGTAGAATCAAAGCTGGAAGGAAGCTACCTGTCAGGTCTGTTAGATATCCTACGATACTTGGTCCGATGAAGCCCATAGTACCCCCTATTGAGAAGAAAAGTCCACTCGCAATTCCCATGTGTTCGGCACCGACTTTGGGCAGATCCATCATGGTCACCAACATAAGTGGTAAGAGCGCACCACTGACGATTCCATAGATGATTAATGAACTAAGAAGAAATGAGCCGGAAGTTATGCCGACGAGGTACATACAGACACCCTCAATAAGTAACAATGCTATAATTATCGGTTTTCTTGAACCTGCTGTAGAAGCAGCTGGAATAATTCCACTCCCAATCAGACCCACCAACGGAGGTACTGAGGCTAAAATTCCGGCTGTTGCTGGATCCATTCCTTTTGCCTCTAGCAGAGTTGGAAGCCAATTCACGAAGCCGTAGAAAACAAGAAAGAATTGCGAACCAATGATGGCAACCATCCAGACATATTTGTGACCTAGTAGAGACCGAAGTCTATTCTTCAGGGGTAAAACTATGCGACTCTGGTCTGGACCAATTGTTGATTCACGTGCAAGTAAAATCCAAGTAAAAGCTATAAGGAATCCGATGATTCCGTATAATGAAAACACATTGCGCCATGTACCTACTAATGGTAGAATGAAGGAATTAGTAAGTGCTAGTGATAACGCAGAGCCAATTACAGGGCCAGTTATGTAAATCCCTGAAGCGAGTCCGCGTTCTTTGCCTTCAAAAGATGAAGCTACAACTTTAGATAGACCAACAGAGATTGTTGGGCCACCAACTCCGAAAAGTAATACTGTAAGAAAAAGAGTGTCAAAACTGAAAGCAAAGGAGCGAAGAATTGCTGAAGACGAGACAAGGAGGATTCCAAGCGCAATCATCTTCTTCTGTCCGAAGCGATCTATTCCTATCCCTACAGGAATTGCAAGAGGGATGAACATTAGAATGACACTGCCCAAGATAATTCCCATTTCTGAGTATGTCAAAGAGAGGTCTGTGGCTATAACATTCACAAGTGGAGGAATCGATCCAAGAATCAAACCAAACGCGAAATATACTAGCCATGAAAGTGCCAAGATGATCCATCTATAACTGGATGGATCCGTTAGATGTGCATCATTTTTCATTCTGTGGTTCACCTAAAATACTGAACTTGGCGAAACTCTACGTGTATTAATTATACCTATTGGTCCGCATACTATCTAGTTTACAATCTCTGTGAACAGAAGAGAAACAGTTTTTCTCATGCGCAAGGGAAATTATGATACGAAACCTTACTTTATGTAGGGTCATTTCTTCCTTTTTCACATCACAAATCTTATGGGGGAGTCCAGTCTCGAGGTAGAAGAGCCCCTAGTGCCCTAATTATTTCCTTAACACGTACACTGTCATTTCTGCAAGCTTCCCAAACTTCTGTTTCGAATATCAGTTGGTCCTTATTTTTGATTTTGAAATAAAGTAACGGAGTGTCAGAGAGCGCTCTGTAGTCACAATTTTCGAGGTCCCAGATCTTTCTCTTGATGATGCTTTTTAGAAAGACCAAAAGTTGCTCCTTAGACATATCCATCTCGTATATCTTAGCTTCCGCTTTCTCTTTTTTTGAATCCACTGGAGTCTTCTTTGGAATCTTCCACTGGATGATTTTACCTGAGGACAATATCATTCTTAGTCGCGCATGCCACTCCATGTGTCCAGATTGGTACTCAAAAGAGAAGTCTGCTAGTTCCTTTTTCTCTTTCAAGAGGTCCTTCAGGTAATTCTTCAGCTCTTTCTTAGTATACGTCACATGCATTCTCCTCATCTTTGGGTATGTTAGAGAAGATTTCAAGCAAGATAAGGTATTTGGGAATAAGAAAGAGTTTCAGTCTTCTTTCAGAAACAGCGTAGGTACAATCATTGCTTCAACTACAATAGCTAGTAGAATCAAAGCTGGAAGGAAGCTGCCCGTCAGGTCTGTTAGATATCCTACGAGACTTGGTCCGATGAAGCCCATTGTCGCCCCAATTGAGAAGAAGAGTCCACCTGCAATCCCCATGTTTTCAGATCCGATTTCGGGCAGATCCATCATGACTACCAACATAAGTGGCATGATCGCACCACTGACGATTCCATAGATGATTAATGAACCCAGAAGGAACGCTCCGGAAGTTATACCGACGACGTATATACTGACACCCTCAATAAGTAACAATGCTACAATTATCGGTTTTCTTGAACCTGCTGTGGAAACAGCTGGAATAATTCCACTCCCTATCAGACCAAGCCAGGTAGGTACTGAGGCTAAAATTCCAGCTCCTGCTGGATCCATTCCTTTTGCCTCTAGCAGAGTTGGAAGCCAATTCCCGAAGCCGTAGAAAACAAGAAAGGATTGTGAACCAATGATGGCAACCATCCAGACATATTTGTGACCTAGTAGAGATCGAAGAATCTCCTTCATTGGAAGAACTATGCGACTCTGGTCCGGATCATTTTTTGATTCACGTGCAAGCAAAATCCAAGCAAAAGCTATGAGGAATCCGATGATTCCGTAGAATGAAAACACATTGCGCCATGACCCTACTAATGGTAGAATGATGGAACTTGTGAGTGCTAGTGCTGATGCAGCGCCGACAACAGCTCCAGTCATGTAAATCCCTGAAGCGAGTCCGCGTTCTTTGCCTTCAAAAGATGAAGCCACAACTTTGGATAGACCAACCGAGATTGTTGGGCCGCCAACTCCGAAAAGTAAAACTGTAAGAAAAAGAGTTTCAAAACTGAAAGCAAAGGAGCGAAGAATTGCTGAAGCAGAAATAAGGAGGAGTCCAAGAGCAATCATCTTCTTCTGTCCGAATCGATCGATACCTACACCTACAGGAACAGCAAGCGGAATGAACATCAGAATGACACTGCCCAAGATAATCCCCATTTCTGAGTATGTCAATGAGAGGTCTGTAGCTATAACATTCACAAGTGGAGGGATTGATGCAAGGATCAAACCAAAAGCGAAATACACTAGCCATGCAAGTGCCAAGATGATCCATCTAAAACTGGATGGTTCAGATAGATGCGCTTCATCACTCATTCTATGATTCACCTGCAAAACTGAATAAAGCAGAACTCTACGTGTATTAATTATTCCTATTGTTCTGCGTACTGTCTAGTTTGCAATCTTTGTTTGCAGAATAGAAACAATTTTCCCATAGACAAGGGAAATTATTATACAAGACCCTACTTCGTTTAGGGTCGATTCTTCTATACACTAATTTGAGTAATCGTAATCTGACATTGCTCTCCAATCCGTTTCATCTACCTTGGGTGGTTTCTTAGATGGGAAATCTAAGCAGATACCTCCAAGCATCAAAAATACCATCATGATATTGAGAACGAACTGATATGTACTCCAATCCACGACTTCGTTGATGAACCCTGAAATTAACGGCTGTGAAAGAGTCAGATCTATTCCCCCCGTTTCTTCAACAGGAACACCATCTGAGTATAATGTGTAATTCACCTGCACACTATATGTTCCCGGCTCTAATACGATATCACATTGTGATGACACCCAAAATCTTGGAAATGGTTCATATGGATCATATATTGGTTCTACTCCATTATATTGTAAGTTAAGGGATGCTGTATCTATCAGACTATCATTTTGAAACACAGATACTTCAACATCTATAGACTCTTCGAATAATAGATATTCATTCACAGACACTTCCAAATATCCAGAATACATATACTGCTCTCGTAAAGTAAAATCTGTTTCATACCCCGTGTTCACATAATCATACCTGTCAGAATTCAGACCTTGATATTCAGCCATCGGAGTTATACCGAGATTCATCACCATGACCACAGTTACCAAGAATCCAATTGCAGGTAATAGGAGAAACTTTCGCTGGAAAAACCCCAAAGTACCTGTGGTATTCCTATATCTCGTAAATAGGCAATACAAAAGAAATACGACAGTGACAATACCTGCATATTGGATAGTTATCACGAAGCTATCTATAGCGACTCCCATTATCCTCATACAACATTATGACTGAAACAATATCAACTCTTGCATAACATTTTCGAATTTTTCTTTCTCCTGATGCTACCACTCGAAATCAGAGATACTCGGTTCCGCAGGAGGTTCTGGTACTCCTCTTCCTCGTCTGAAGAAGAAATCGTACGCGATTCCGATTATCAATACTGAAGCAACCCCCACCATGGTCAGTGAAACTGGATTAAATGTTGGGAGCGCAGGTAGTTCATAGGTTATCAGAAATGTTCCTGGATATGTAGCAATTGGTGTATAGATACCGCCATAGTAGCTTTTCGTTCCTGCAATATGTACCAGTCCATCACCTGTGACAGCAATATCAGTGATGAAAGGTAGATAGTCATACACGTAATAATCAGGTTTATCTAATTCGAAAATGGTATCTTGTGAAAGTAAATCTCCTGCATATGATACTCTTGTTAGTACTGCACACGAATGAACGCTATTGTATTCTAATACCAGGTGAAGTGGTCCATTTAGCCCAACAACCATAGATTGCAAGTTCGGATATTCCATCCATCCATTTCCATAGTCCCATCCCAAAGATATTGTCCATGCAATGTTTCCATTGGTATCCCATCTGGTTAATTCTGATTTAGCTCCGTGTATTCTTGCGAATGTATACAATCCCCCTATTGGATCTACACACATCGCATCCTGAGAGTGGTCCTCACTCCAGATCTGTACTCCATTCGAATCAAGCTTTATGAGATTGTTATCAAGGCCAATGAATATATCATTTCCAATACATCCAAAACCCGGATTCAGAAGAGCTCCTACACTAGCAACATACTCCCAATAAGATTGTGTCTTCAGTGTTGTATTCCAGAGTATATTTCCCAGGCTATCTAACTTCACAATACTGCTTACTATTACTTGGTCATACACATCTTCTGTTTGTGACTGAAGCGATAACAAGTAGACAAGGACATTTCCTGATCCATCGAAAGTAGCAAAGAGTGGTATATCCTGGTGATACAAGTCCACAGTAGTATTCCAAAAGAAATTTCCAAAGGAATCTAAACACTGAACATATGCAGTTGCTGTCGTTCCATTATTGTACATACTTAACATTGCAATTCGACCGTTACCGACTGCAAAATTGTATATTCCTGAATAATACTGATATTGGTCATATCTATACACTGTTCGATTCCTTATTTCTTCGTGGTTAGAAAACAGTGTATAAATACTGTATTCAATATTGTAATTACTTTGACTAGAATCTTGTTCTAGCCGAAATTCATAGAGTTGGTCGTATCCAGCAGACTCGATACCAGTAGTTTGCGAGTACGTTTCATTTAATAGAACTGTTGAATTGTATACTGGAGATCTTAGAGGCGGAGCTAGACTCTCGCCCTCTAACATAATTTCAAACGACATATGAGTAATTGTTAGTACGACTGAACCGCTGTATTCCATCCAGGGACTACTATTTCCAAGAGTTTGACCAAACATTCCGGTTGGGGCTAGTCGGAGAGAGAGTCCATATTCTCTGAGTAATTCTGGACCATAGAATAACGAAGAGGTTTCCAACTCAGATAACATAAATGAGATCTCTTCAGAGTTTCCATTTTTCAAGTCTGATATTGTTCGAATTGGAATAGAAGATCCAAATTCAAAGTATATCCCAAATTGAACCCCCCACATGTCGTCAGGGAAATCTTCTGCAGCAAAATCACCAGTGCAATCTACTCTAACATTAGCAGAAAGTTTGACCGAAACTATCGACTCATTGTAACTTGACTCAAATGTCTGGAGCACCTGTGCATATTCAAGACAAGGTAATCCATAGTAACCACCATAATCCATTTCATATCCAGCGGTATGTGCCCAGATTAATGCAACACTCCCTTGTGTATATTCGTAATCGAACTCCGGAGAAAATGCGCCAATTTCAACATAGGGTTCTTGAGCAAAATCTGGATCCGGTAAGAGTTCTCCCGAAAATACTGGTGCTGCCTGTGCAGGTGTAAAAAGAGCTTCAACAGATATCAATAATGGACTTGATATCATGCATACTACAAATAGTAAGCAAACAGTTCCACTGAATCGCTTCACTCAAACTCCTCCAATTCAACGATTTGAGGTTTCCCTCAGTGTTATTTTCTTATGAACGAACTTAAGGTATGCGTTCTCATTTAGCTCATGTTGGTTCAATAGTAATGAACACTCGCAATAGTTTCCCACTAACCTGCATGTAGTTGACAAACCAAAGCCAGCCAGTAGCTATCAAGGCTGCAAGAGTTTCAAAAACTGAGATACTTAGATCTATCCAAGGTTGAACTATGAGTAGTATACTGAGAAGTGAAAATAGAAGAGACCCAACTCCACTGATTCTTATTTCTGAAAATCGCAACCAAACAAGCCCAACTACACCCAACGCAATTGGGATTGAAAAGAAGAATGGCAATGCTGTCCAAAGGTGTGGTAAGGGGAAATCTTCTGAAAGAACTCCTACGCCTGCAAGTAGTAGTGATGTTCCGACAAAGATAGAAAGTCCTACTTTAGTGGGCAAATCATTGGACTGCTTAATCAACCAAACAACAAAATAAGCTATGAGAAGTCCTGTGGCAATCAGTCCACCATTGAATAGAATCGCGCTAAGAATCTGAAGGTTTCCTAAATCCGCTCTGAACCAGCTTCATAGGTCGCTCAGAGGATTTGATGACCAATCGAAATTTGGCAGGATTGAGGTACTAGTTGCAATGCAAAGCATAGCGATAAGAGGTGCAAGAAATCCTATCTGGTTCTCTCTTGGCATATTTCTAAATTTCTCGAATTGTTCCAATCACTCACTCACCACACCTTCACCTATCATGTTGAGCTTACCCTGATATTGCATCAAATTGATGATCCAGAGCCAGACAATTGCAGAGAATGCAGTTACAATTTCTGGAACGGCTTGTTGCCAGGGAGATGTTCCATTCATATAATCTGCCCACATGACGACTGAGAGGAATGGAAGAATAATCGATACAACACTAAACCATCTCAAATTAGAGAATCGGAGCCATCCTATTCCTATAATCCACATCGAGAACGGGAATGATAGAAAGAATCCCACTGAAACCCAGTAGTGAAGTTCTCCAAAGTTCTCTGAGAATACTCCTATTCCTATTAAGAATGCCAGCGAAATGAGTAAGGGGATAACCCCAATTTTTGTTGGCACATCCTTTGTCCATTTCAGAAACCAGACTGCGTAAAGCATCATCAGGATTCCTGTGACAATGAGACCGCTGTTGAATATGATAGCGCTAACTAGTTTGTATGGTGATAGAAAGAATACAGTGTAATTTCCAAGGTCACTCAGCGCATTAATTATCCAATCAAAACCTGGTGCTAGAAGAATTGAAACAGCTATGGTTGCTAAAGCAATGAGCGGTGCGAAGAATCCAATCTTCGTGTACTTTGGTATATTGGCTATCTTTTCACTGAATGACATAAATGACATAACACATAACCATCGTATAAGATTGCTGGGTTGCCATTGATGAGACTTAAAACCTCTCCAGTCTGATACTAGAATACTAACTTACAGAGCTATTCACAATGTCACAAAATAATGCAGATTGTCCTTATTGCGGTTCTAGTGTTCCCTTAGATCAAGTTCGTGTTGGATATGATGAGAAAGTAAAAGT
This sequence comes from Candidatus Thorarchaeota archaeon, assembly GCA_016840385.1. The sequence continues at coordinate 65,785 of JAEOSL010000008.1, forward strand.
TCGTTGTCGCAACTGCGGCGGCCAGTTCGAGTACATGCCAGGATTTGGTTCATTCTCTCTTCCTGGTGAAGGACCACGCACACAACGTCAAGTCAGATCTGAAGGACCGTACCCTGGGACTGTGTCTGGGGGTGCTGATCCGTGGACAAGTGAAACTCCACCTCCTAAGAAATCTGGTTGTGGAACATGCTGTACAATTTGTTGTTGCTGTCTATTGTTACCCACTATTTTTTCTATGATAATATTTGGAATCCTTGGTGGTTTCCTCTGGTTGTTCTGATAGAAATTCTACTTGGACTTCATTGATGATTACGTATCTAGTCTGGTTCTTAAGTCGACTTTGAATTCCTACATCTTGATTCCTTTCACGGTTATAGATAAAAGGCATTGAGCTCTTGATGCGCTAACTGACAAAAACGATATTTCACAATAGGTGGTTATGGTTGACTGAAGCAGAAGTTGAAGATAAACGCATTACACTCGCGGAAGCTGCCAAGATGATAAATGATGGCGATGGACTCTTCTGGGGTGGATTTGGATATCAACGAGCTCCAATTGCGTTCGCTCATGAATTGGTGAGACAAAAGAAACGGAACTTAACAGTCTATACTTGTGGTTCTGAAGTCGATCTTGAAATTATGGCTGGAGCTGGAGTAGCATCTCGGTATGAGATTGCATTCTCAGCGATAGAAGCTCTTGGTTTATCCTACAATATCAGACGACGAGTTTCTGAAGGAAAGCTGGCAGTTGAGGATTATACGAATCTGGCAATGGCTATGCGTTTTCTTGGAGGTGCACTCAATGTTCCCTTCATGCCTCTCCGAAGTATGATGGGCACTGACTTGGTCAATCTAAGACGCTATCGAGGAGATGACAAACTGAAGGTAATGGATTGCCCATTTACTGGTGACAAAATCTGCATTGTACCTTCCCTTCAACCCGATTATAGTATTGTTCATGTTCAACGCGTGGATAAGGTAGGGAATGCTCAGATTGATGGAATCGTAGGTGAGGATCTTGAAGGATCACGCTGTGGAAAGAAATTGATCATCCTTGCAGAGGAACTAATAGACAATGCAGAAGTCCGAACCAGACCTGATCAAACTAAGATTCCTGCAATGTATGTCGACCATGTTGTCATCCTACCCTACATAGCTCATCCGATGATGTGTCACGATTATTATGATTATGACTTGGAACATCTCATGATGTTCCATAAAATGACACGCACCGAAGAAGGCTGGCAGGAATACTTGGATAATTTCATTCTTGGAGTTGATGATCATCATGGATATCTTGATTTAGTGGGTTGGGAGAATCTCCACAAACTACGAGCAACAAAACCATGGGGGTACTAATGATGGTGGAATATACTAAAACAGAATTCCTAATTGCTTGTGCATCTAGCCACGTTAAAGATGGTGAGATGGTGTTTGGAGGAACGGGGATGCCTTTGCTAGCGGCATTGCTGGCAAAAGAAACCCATGCACCAAGGTCCAATCTTATCTCAGAAGCTGGATTCATTGATGCTAGACCCAGAGAGGTTCCACTCTCTGTTGCTGATTCCCGCTATTACTATGGATGTTCCGCATCTATCGGTCTCATTGAGACCCTAGGATTTCTCCTTCAGGCAGGAAGGATTGATGTTGGTTTCCTAGGTGCCGCACAACTAGACGAGTATGGTAATCTGAATACAAGCTATATTGGTCCCTATGATGCACCAAAAGTAAAGCTACCCGGAAGTGGCGGTGGAAATGATATTGCATCTTCTGCAAAACGACTCATCATTATGATGGCTCATGACAAGAGGAAGTTTCTCAAAAAGTTGGATTACATGACATCGCCTGGTTTCTTAGATGGACCTGGTGCACGAGAGAAGTGGTCTCTTGTGGGAGGTGGTCCAGAGGTCGTAATCACTGATATGTGCCAAATGGACTTTCATCCTGACACAAAGAAGATTCGTCTCAAGTCAGTTCATCCCGGATTTACTGTCCAAGATATTCAGGACAACGTCATGTTCGATTTAATCATCCCTGATGATGTTCCCACTACAGAAGAACCATCCCAAGAACAGATTGACATCATGCACAAGTTAGATCCCAATGGAATCTATCTTGGAAAGGGTGGTTGAACACGGAGAATTGAAGGTCTTGAAGTCACTGAACATTGATGAATTCAAGGCAGTAGTCTTCGACCTCGACTCAACCCTGATGGACACTCATCGTTACCCATTGGTAGCCAGTGAATGGTTGATGAAGCATTCTAATGTAGATGTTGACAAACACGGTGAGTCGTATGTACGAAACCTCGTTTCTAGGTATTTCAAAGCAATCGAGGAAACCATATCAGGAGCTCCTTTTGTTACTCCCTTTGAAATCATCAGGACTGCAATGGGCAAGAGCCTTGAGGACCACGGTTATGAAGCAGATGCCACACTTGTAGAACAAGCAACTCAACGGTTTAGATCTCTTCATGTCGAATTATCCGAACCTTATCCCGGAGTTCCCGAACTCCTTGCAAAACTTGAAAATCATGGACTCGATTTAGGGATTCTGACCAACAGTTTCGAAGGGAATGCAGACATCATTCTGGGCAATTGGAATCTTCGACATCATTTCAAGGCGATAATTGACTGTGGGACCGCTAAGGCATTCAAGCCAATGCCCCAACTTTTTGAAATAACACTATCACTTCTTGGCGTGACTCCTTCAGAAACTCTCTTTATTGGGGATGAGTACTACGCTGATATGGTGGGTGGGAAAAGAGCCTCACTCACAACTGTCTGGATCAATCATCGGGGAAATTCATTGGAGGACCTCATTGTAAAATACGGTCCAGAATACTCACCTGACTATGTAACGAAATCCATTTCGGAATTTGCTGACATGTTATAGCAAATCGGCAACGTGCCCTATTTCTCGACCACTCAACGAGTATGCACGCACTACACATATTAGCGTCTTGCAGAAGTTCCTTTCTGCAACGCCACTCTATATCTGATGGAGTATTGAGTACCTTGAGCAAAGACAACGAAATTGGACCGATGCAAGCGCGTTCAGATCTCATTGATATTCTGAGCCAATGTCCTGAAAACACTGAAGCAATTGTAACTCTTATTCAGAGTGAGCTTAAGGATCTCAAAGATAGTGACGCCGTGACTGACATTTCCAATACGATTACTGAAGCTGCTTCACAATCAAAGGTAGATGCATCCACACGAGACAACGTGCTCTTTTGGTTGACTGAAACAACTCCCGATGTACGTCAGATGATTCTAGTCCAGACTATTGAGGAACTACTCAATATGCCAAATTGCAAAGAAGCAACCACAACTGCATTGATCAAGATATCCTCCAAAGAGAATGTTGACATGGTTAT